>JBBAAF010000012.1:0-55372 GCA_041658425.1 Bacteroidales bacterium
GGTAAAGTTTTCAGTGGAATCGCGAGCCTTAATAGCATTAGTACAACGGTAGATGAAATTCGGGTTGCCATAGTTACCGGTGGAAACCAAAACGTTGTTAGGATCAGTCGGATCAACTGCAATGCTCGTTACAACCTGTGTAAAGGAACCGATGGTTGCGGTTGTTTCAACGTAGGTGGGCTTACCTGTGTTCGGATCAAAGCCGGTGCCAGTATCCGTACGCTTTCTGTCGCGTGCATTTTCCATGTTGGATATCCTGTAAATCTTGTATTTCTTTTCTGATGCATCCCAAAGAGCGCCAAACAGGTGGTTGCCGTCATGCGAAAAGGCCAGAGAAATTACCTGGTCAACATTAGGTGCAGTACCTTGCAGTCGTTTCTTTATGATCACGGCATACATCTGGCCTTTGTACACGTCGAGACCGCTCAGGGGATGACGGTTAGTCTGGATAGCTGCCGTGCCGTTTTTGCCAAATGCAATGATAGCCTGGTAGGTATCCTGAATTTTCAGGGTATCACCGGTAGCCAGAGGTTGGGTCAGAACTTTGCGTAATGGATGTTTTTTGATGAGGCTCTGAGCAACAACTGTTTCGCCTGCAGCATAATCACGATCGGCAATAAATCGAATGGTATCCCATGATTTGACATCATTAAAACTTTCCCACATCGTCATCGGGGAAATCCAAGCACCACCGGTACCTGCGCCATAATACTCCTGATAGCTGGTTTGGCCTTCAATAATCATACGGCGATGAATAACACCGCCTGGGGTTGTATAGAACTTGTAGCTTGGATCGAGGGTTGAAATCTCACAATCGCCACCGTGACGGAAGCTCAGGAAAAAGGAGAATAAAGCCCCGCCCCACCAGCTGGCATATTTCGGGTCATTGCCCTGGAAATCCATATAAAGGATACCATTATCCATTGAACCACCTAGGATTTCGCCTTTAGGAGAGAATGCAATGGTCAGGAATTGTGTGACATTATAATTACGGTTCAGTGTTCTCCAGGTTCTTCCTTTGTTGTTTGTTATGGTAACACCGCCGCTGGTTCCGACAAATAAGGTATTGGGATCGGTTTTACTGAAAGCAATGGTATGCTGATCACGGTGAACATAAAATCCACGGTTCGCTAATTCCATCGGTTCATCGAGGGTAACGCGTTCCCATCCGGTTTTGTACGACCAGGTGTACATGTCTTTTCCACCGATCATGATAAAGCCCGGATCTGATGGGTCAACATCAATTGCGCATGCATAGTTGCCTTCGGTTCCGAGTGGCTGAAAGTAATTTGATCCGCCAGGACCGATAACAGACCATGTTAAGCCTTTGTCTTTCGATTGGTAAATGTTGCTCATCGGATACCCGGTAATTGTTGTACCCGACTTGGTTGTACCTACTGCAACACAATAAACATAATTCGGATCACCGGGTGCGAAAGCGAACATCATACGGGAAACATCCTTATCCTGGATGAGTTTATTTTTCAGGCCATCAACTGCTGAAACCTTCGTAAACGAACCAGCATCACCGTTGGCTGAACGGTAAGCGACATTACCAACGGAAGTAGCAACAGTACCGTCGGAGGCAACTTTTACATCAAAAGCTATTGCAGTGATATCAGGCATTGGGTTCGACCATGACTGTCCGCCGTCAGTTGAAACGCGGAGGCCTTTAGTCGTTGCAGCATATAGTTTTGAGGCATTTGTCGGATCGGTTGATAGGGCATAAACCAGAACAAATGCTTCTTTTGATTCAGCACTTGACCAGGTAGATTCCAACCTGCTGAAAGTAACACCATGGTCTGTTGATTTCCAGATCCCTTGTCCAAGAATACCGATATGTGCATCCTGAGTATTCCCAGTTGTGGTAGCTGGTCCTTCACCAGTGCCGAAATAGATATCCCCGTTCGAAGCCTGGCAAATGGAGGACACAGCCAGATTTTCGAAAAGTTCCCCTGAGGCAGTCTTTGTTTTTTCCCATGAAGTACCACCTGTGGTGGTTTTCCATAACCCACCACTGACGCTGCCTGCAAAACAAACATCAGCGTTGTCCTTGTCAATCAGGAAAGCACGCGTACGGCCGCCTATGTTATTGGGGCCGACTTCGCTCCACGACATATTCAGGGAGTTCCCGCCTTTACGGGAGAGGGCTTTAACTTGTTCCTGAGCCCTGACGATATCAGCAATATTAATATTACCGGAGTACTGGTTAACACGACGGGCATTGAGCCAGTTTGCTGCGTTCATCGGGTCAAGATCTTTGACGGTTTGGTTACCGTCACCAGCAAGTAGGACCTTCCCTTCTCTGGCTACCTGGCCAAAGGCGGTGAATCCAACGGATAAAACAAGAGCAAGAGCAAAGAGTAAATGTTTGTTTTTCATAATCTTATAATTTCAATAAAAGCGCAGGTCTCCCTACGACTATAGGCTCTAAAAATACAAAAAAAATGAATATTTCAAAAAATGGGGACTATTTTTGAAAACGGGCATCGATTACCTTACCGAACCGATAGCTCGCGAACAGGGTCAGGAACAGTTGATGATTGTCTTCAGTTGCCAAAATTGGTAGTTTTTTCAGAAACCCTTCAATCTGAATTCCCCCTTCCAGGGCATGCACTAACCGGTCCTCGGTACTATATTCAAAACTGAGGCCCGCACGGGTATAAAAGCCAGGAACGACAGTGGATTCCTTCATCCCGGTAAAGAATGACTCCCGATCGTATATGTCGTATACGCTCTGCATGTAATCCGGGTCAAACAGAGATTCCTTCAAAACCAATTCCAAGGTCAACGGGTTGAAACCTGTTACTTTCCGGTAATATACCGGTTTCAAAAGTGCCAGGGATAATCCGCCGCCTGAAAAGAAACGGATTGATATCCCGCCCTGGTCGAATTTGCTGAACAGCTCTTTCTGATAGCCGGTTCCGCCCCGGAGGGTAAACGCTTCATTGGTTTTCCCGAACACGTACGATCGGCCCCAACCGCCTATGTAAGGACTCTGGCTTTTGATTTCCTTAGGATGGCGGATACTGGCCAGGTCGGCATCAAAAATTATGCTGCTGAAAGCATTAAGCCGCTTGCTAAAACGGTAATTAACACCCCAGCCATTGGAATTCAAGCTGCCGGACCAGGAGCGTTCGTTCCTGTAAAACACCTTGGGCTGTTTATCGATCTCGCCCTGTGAATAACCATCAACACAAATGGCAAAGAACACTATGAAAGACAAAGGAAGTAATCTGTTGAGCATAAATCTCATCCTGCTTTTACAAATATAGTAAAAATTCCGCATCTGAAGAATCAGTTTTCGGGAAGCTTAACCGAATTGGCAATTTGCAGGCCAACCAGGCGGTCAAATCTCTCCCTGATGTCACGGTAATAGACAAATATGTAATAGTCATTTTCAGTTTCAAAATGATTGCCGTCAATCTCCGTTAAATCGGCCTTTTGATCCGGACGGTGCCGGGTAGCGTAGGCATAATTATAATACCCTTGTTTTAACAGCAGGTCAATTTCATAAGATTGATTTACGGGGTTGTAGGTGCATTTGTTATCGGTCCCGAGTCTCCATGCGGTAAGTCCTCCGAAAAGAAACACATCAGTATCAGCAATGGAATCATTGGTATCAAGCATGAAATGGACCTTAACGTAATCAGCTTCAGTATCTGAATCGAATGCATCATCCCATTTTACCAGGTATTTCCCGTTAATATCTTCCTGAAATTCATAGGTATTGAATGCTTTTGGCCGGTCGGGGAGCAGGTAAACATGCTTCAAAGGCCGTTCAAAACGAATTTCCCGAACCCGGTCAGAATTGTATTTCAAGCTTTTAGTGTCGAAATGCCGAAACTCACTACCCCCCTGAAACAGGTTCTCTTCTTCAAAATTGTAGATCAGTTCTCCAGGCTGTATATACTTCGGCAACAGGTCGCTAACGGCAGTTATCCAGTTAAGGTTCTGACAAACAGTAACCTTAAAATTCCGCCTTGGATCATCCGGCTGCAATTGTTGATAATTTATGGTAAAATCCACTTCCTGGGCGGTGGACAGGTACTTGACATTGTCGGTACGGTGTACATCGGTTATGATCTGAACTATGGGATCAACGATGAAAAACCGGCGTGTAAGAACCGGCTGCTCCTGGTCATAGTTGTTATATACATATAAAATGTAATTGCCGGGAAGTTTGGGCTGGACGTCAGTATTGGGGAGGGAAAGCCTGTAATGTTTATAATTTTGGAGGGCGTTCCTTGAATACCGGTAATCACGGATTTCATTTTCCGGTAAGCCCGACAGGTACTCGGTATTTACCAGGTCCGACGGTTCCCAGCCAGCCGTGCAGTGTATAAGGGTATAGGTATAATGAGTTGTTTCATCTGAAAGATCGTCAAACTCGAGAATCAGGGATGAGGTATCCCGGAGGTTACGCATCGGTGGTGAAAGCCTCCAGCCTGAACGGTACATTTCAACAGATTTTATATTATCAAGGTAAGTTTGATCCTCATAAACGATTTTTTCAGGCAATTGGGAACCATTTTCCCCCGCAATTGTTACACTTGACGGCCCTGCGTTAAGGATTTCACAATTGAAAATTGCAAGAATTGAAATACCTAGATAAATAAATATTTTCACATTGTTATAATGGAAACACAAAAAAGATATTTTTGCCCGATACTTTCAAAAAATATGCCATTGACATGTCAAAGGTAATCAAAATCAAGCGTGGGTTAGACATCCGGTTAAAGGGAGCCGCCGGTAAGACGGTTTCCCAGCCAGGACGGTCAGACCTTTTTGCAGTTAAGCCAACAGATTTCAAGGGTATTGACCCGAGAATCCTGGTAAAACAAGGTCAGGAGGTTTTGGCCGGAACTCCATTGTTCTGTGATAAGACCCATCCCGAGATTGTGTTTGTATCACCGGTAAGCGGTACAGTCGAAGAAATACTTCGCGGTGAGCGAAGAAAGCTCCTGGATATTGTGGTGCGCTCCGGATCGCAATCGGGGTTTGAACCTCTACAGAAGGGAGATCCCGCAACAATGGATATGGAAGCGATTCGTCAGCAACTTTTTAAATCCGGTTTGTGGCCATCCATCATTCAACGCCCTTATGGAGTGGTGGCGGATCCGACTCATACGCCAAGGGATATTTTTATTTCAGCGTTTGATTCGGCTCCATTAGGTGCTGACTATGAGTTTATTCTGAAGGATGAAGCAAAAGCTTTTTCAACCGGGATCAAAGCTCTGGGAAAACTCACTTTAGGAAAGGTCCATATCGGATTGGACTCCCGAAAGGAGCCATCTAAGGTATTTGCCAATCTGGAGGGTGTTGAATACCACCTCTTCTCCGGACCGCATCCGGCAGGAAATACCGGAATTCAGATTCATCACGTTGCCCCGGTAAATAAAGGAGAGGTAGTTTGGACGGTCACCCCGCAATTGGTGGCTCTCATCGGAAGAACCTTCCTTCTTGGACAACTTGACAGTACCTGGACTTTTGCCCTTGCCGGGAGTTATGTTAAAGAGCCGCGATATATTAAGGGCATAAGGGGAATGGCGATTGCACCGGTTTTAGCCGGACAATTGCAGGAACAGGAGCTTCCGCCGAGGGTCATCAGCGGCAATGTTCTTACCGGGACAAACATCGGCGAAAACGGATATCTGGGTTATTATGATTCTGTTGTGACGGTTATTCCTGAAGGTAAGTACTTCGACCTTTTCGGTTGGGCCATGCCGGGTATTAATAAATTCAGCATGTCGAGATCTTTCCTAAGTTCATTGCTGCCTAAGAAATCCTGGGATATCGATACAAACCTGAAAGGCGGTCACCGGGCTTTTGTTATGACCGGTCAGTACGAGAAAGTATTTCCGATGGACATCTATCCTGTGCATCTGCTTAAAGCTGTTCTAACCAATGATATAGATAAAATGGAGCAGCTGGGCATATACGAAGTGATCGAAGAAGATATGGCTTTGTGCGAATTTGTCTGCACCTCAAAAACGGATGTGCAGGAAATCCTGCGCAGCGGGCTGGATCTGATTCGCAAAGAAATGAGTCAATAAACGTCCCTGAAATAAGAATAGAAGAGTACAATGAAAGCAAAAAAACTCAGGCAATTGGTCGACCGGATGAAGCCTCAATTTCAGAAGGGAGGTAAGCTGGCTAAATTGCATTCAACCTTTAATGCATTTGAATCTTTCCTTTTTGTTCCTGACAGGGTAACCCAAAACGGGGCGCATATCCGCGATAGTATCGATCTGAAAAGAACGATGACGGTTGTTATTCTGGCCCTCTTTCCGGCATTGATTTTTGGAATGCTGAATACCGGATTCCAGCATTTCCTTTCTATTGGCGAACACGTTGCGTTCTTTTCATGGCAAGGATTTGGATTTGGTTTTCTCAAGGTTCTTCCAATCATAGTGGTATCTTATGTCACAGGCCTCGGCATAGAATTTATTTTTGCCCAGGTAAAAGGGCATGAGGTAAATGAAGGATTTCTGGTCAGCGGTATGCTTATTCCGCTGATTATGCCGGTTGATGTTCCTTTATGGATGGTAGCTCTGGCAACAGCATTCGCTGTAGTATTTGGCAAGGAAGTCTTTGGCGGCACCGGGATGAATGTTTTTAACCCGGCACTGCTGTCACGCGTGTTTCTTTTCTTTGCCTATCCTGCCTTTATGACCGGCGACAAGATCTGGATTGCCGGATTGACCAAAGGGCAGGGTGTGATTGATGGTTTCAGCGGTGCAACACCACTGGGAGAACTAGCTGCAGGGCATACCGATAAATTGCCGAAATTTATTGATATGTTCCTGGGAACGATCCCGGGATCAATCGGTGAAACATCTGCACTGGCCATACTGATCGGTGCGGTTATTCTGGTGGCAACCGGCATAGGGTCCTGGAAAATAATGTTTTCTGTAGTATTAGGCGGATTGTTCATGGGAGGAATCCTCAACCTTTGGGGAGCTAATTCATATATGCAGGTACCTTTTTATTATCACCTGGTAATGGGAGGTTTTGCCTTTGGCGCTGTTTTTATGGCTACCGATCCGGTTACAGGAGCTCAAACGGAAAAAGGCAAGTGGATTTACGGTTTCTTTATCGGATTGATGTCCATTCTGATACGTGTAGTGAACCCGGCATACCCCGAAGGTGTTATGCTGGCCATTTTACTGATGAACGTTTTCGCCCCTTTGATCGATCATTTTGTGGTTCAGTCGAACATTAATCGTCGATTGAAACGAATACCGGTAAAAGTTTGAACCTTGTTAAAAACTACCAGTTATGAATAAAAGTAACACTTATATATTCATTTATTCCACGGTCATGGTTGTCGTGGTTGCAGCTTTACTTGCACTGGCTGCCACCGTTCTGAAGCCTTTCCAGCTGAAAAATCTCGAGATCGCCAAGAAAATGGAGATCCTGCATTCAGTGGATAAAGGATGGGATGCCGGATCGGCCGATTCCAAGAATACATATGTGGAATCCGAGTATGATAAATACATTTCAAAAACCTTTGTCGTGAACCCGGCAGGTGACACGGTTGCTGATCTGGATGCCTTTAATGTGGAAGCATCGGTGGAAATGAAAAAGGATTCGGCATCCAGAGTGTATCCTGTTTTTCTCTGCACCAAGGATGACGGTTCGCAAAATTACATTTTCCAGGTTTTGGGAAAAGGTTTATGGGGACCGATCTGGGGATATGTAGCAGTCAGCGACGACATGAATACCATAACGGGTGTTTTCTTTGATCACCAGGGGGAAACCCCCGGATTGGGTGCGGAGATTAATACGCGCTTATTTCAGAAGCAGTTTGTAAATACAAAGATTTTTGACGAAAAAGGAACTTATATTTCTGTCAAAGTTCTCAAAAAAAATGAACCCAGAATTCCGGAACACACAGTAGATGCGATCTCCGGAGGTACCATTACGAGCAAAGGCCTTGAAGCCACAATCTTCGACAGTATGAAGAACTATATTCCATTTTTAATAAAGAATAAAAAATAAGTATATGAGCCAATTGTTTTCTTCAAAGAACTTAAAGCTCCTTACCAATCCTCTGAATCTGGAGAACCCGATCACCGTTCAGGTACTCGGGATTTGTTCAGCACTTGCCGTAACAGTCAAGATGAAGCCTGCGTTTGTAATGGCCTTGTCCGTGGTTATTGTTACCGCATTTTCAAACCTCATTATCTCGGCTTTACGAAAAGGTATCCCGGGGAGAATCCGGATTATAGTTCAGCTTGTGGTTGTCGCAGCCCTGGTAATTATGGTTGACCAGCTTCTCCGGGCTTTTGTGTACGATGTCAGTAAGCAATTGTCGGTATTCGTTGGTTTGATAATCACCAATTGTATCCTGATGGGCCGCCTCGAGGCATTTGCCATGGCCAATAAACCCTGGGAATCATTTATCGACGGGATCGGAAACGGTTTGGGATATGGCTGGATATTGATCGGCGTTGCCTTCGTCCGCGAATTGCTGGGATCAGGAACGGTCTGGGGATATCCCCTCATGGAAAAGCTGGGTATGTACACAGCAGGGTATGTCAATAACGGGGTGATGATTATGCCCCCGATGGCATTGATCCTGGTTGGGGTTATCATCTGGATACAAAGGAGTCGGAACAAGGAACTAATTGAATCGAAATAATATCGGGAGATATGGAAACTCACATAAACCTGCTTGTCAATACGGTCTTTGTCAATAATATGATCTTTGCCTATTTTTTAGGCATGTGTTCATATCTTGCTGTATCAAAGACTGTTAAAACTTCTGTCGGATTGGGTGTTGCCGTTATCTTTGTGATGGTGATTACCATTCCGGTGAACTATCTCCTTGAGAAGTACTTGTTGAAGGAGGGTTCCCTTACCTGGCTTAGTCCCAAACTTGCAGAAGTTGATCTCACCTTCCTCAGTTTTATCATATTCATTGCCGTAATTGCTGCAATTGTTCAATTGGTGGAAATGATCATTGAGCGTTTCTCTCCTTCACTGTATAATGCTCTCGGTATCTTCCTGCCACTGATAGCTGTTAACTGTGCTATTCTCGGAGGTGCGCTTTTTATGCAGCAGAGGGAATTCGGCACCGTTTGGGAAACCGTTACCTTCTCCTTTGGCTCCGGGCTTGGCTGGGCAATCGCAATTGTCAGTCTGGCTGCTATACGGGAGAAGATCAAGTACTCCAATATCCCTGCTCCTTTGAGGGGACTTGGGATCACCTTTATCCTGGTCGGTCTGATGGCCATGGCTTTCATGGGTTTTATGGGCTTCAAATTATAAACTGATAAACTGATTATCATGATATTGCTTTTAGCACTCTCGGGTACAGGCTTTCTGGTATCCATCAGCATTGCGGTTTTTCTGGTCATTATGCTTTTGATGGTTGCAGTTTTACTGTATGCCAAGAAAAAGCTAACCCCGGAGGGATTGGTTCATCTCGATATCAACAGTGGGGAAAAGGTTTTGGAGATCGAACCCGGGGCTAATATTCTGTCCACACTTTCTTCCAACGGCGTGTTCCTGCCATCTGCCTGCGGGGGCGGGGGGACATGCGGCATGTGCAAGTGCCAGGTTCTGGAAGGAGGAGGCGAGATATTGCCTACCGAGGTCGGATTCTTTTCGAGAAGGGAACAGCAGCATTTCTGGAGGCTCGGTTGCCAGGTAAAGGTTCGTAATGATATGAAAATCAAGATTCCTGAGGCTGTTCTGGGTATCAAGAAATGGGAATGCGAGGTCGTTTCTAACCGAAATGTGGCCAGCTTTATCAGGGAGTTTAAGGTTAAACTTCCGGCAGGCGAAAACCTGGTGTTCCAATCAGGCGGATATATTCAGATTGATGTTCCGAAAATCTCAGTGAATTTCAAGGATTTTCTTATTGAACAGGAGTATCGGGATGAATGGGATAAATTCAAAATGTGGGACTTGCAGATGAATAACCCTGAGTCTACATACCGTGCCTATAGTATGGCCAATTACCCGGCAGAAGGCAACGTTATCATGCTCAACATCCGTATCGCAACTCCACCCTGGGACTCAGCCCGTTGCGGCTTTGCACGCGTTAATCCCGGTATTTGTTCATCGTATATTTTCTCGCTTAAACCCGGCGACAAGGTGATGATGTCAGGTCCTTACGGAGAATTCCATATTAAAAATACCCGGCGCGAAATGATTTTTATCGGCGGGGGTGCCGGTATGGCACCACTTCGGTCACATATTTTCCACCTCTTCAAAACCGAAAAAACCGACCGGAAAGTCAGCTACTGGTATGGTGCACGGTCGAAACGCGAAGTCTTTTATGAAGACGAGTTCCGTCAGATTGAAAAGGAATTCCCGAACTTCACGTTTAATCTTGCCCTCTCAGAGCCTAAACCTGAGGATAATTGGACCGGTTTAACCGGTTTCATCCATCAGGTGCTATTTGATCAATATTTGAGTAAGCTGGAAGAGCCTGAGGAGATCGAATACTATTTATGCGGACCACCGATGATGAATGATGCCGTTTTGAAATTATTGTATAACCTGGGTGTACCAGACGACATGATCGCATTTGACGACTTCGGAGGGTAGAGTTTAGTCCCTCAGTATGGATCAGATGGCCCCAAACAAATGACTGTATAAAAAAACTTTGCGCCATGCACAAAAAAATCTTAATCTTAGCTCTTGTGATGGCTCTGTTGCCGGCCTGTTCCACCAAATGGACCTACCATTTTCAGGAGGGTCCGGTGTATGGATCCACCTATCATATTACCTATGAATACAAACCGTCGGTAACGCTCGAAAAAGATATAAACCGGATCCTGGGAAGAATAAACATTTCGATGTCGACCTATGATCCGAATTCGACATTATCCAGAATTAACCATAATGATACTACTGCCCGGCTGGATGCAGATCTCAAGCGGGTTCTTGAAGTGGGCAGGGAGGTGTCGGATCAGTCGGGCGGAGCATTTGACATGACCGTGGCGCCCCTCGTAAATGCCTGGGGTTTTGGTTTTACTGCGCGGGAGAAGGTAACTCCGGCCATGATCGACAGTATATTGAAGTTCACGGGTTATCATAAAATCCGCATCGATGGTGACCGTCTGATTAAAGATGATCCGAGAATTATGATAGACCCCAATGCTATAACACCAGGCTATGTGGCTGATGTTATATCGGAATATTTTGATTCAGTGGGAGTTAGAAATTACCTTGTAGAAATCGGGGGCGAATTAAGGTGTCTGGGCAAGAACAGGGAAGGAAATGCCTGGCGCGTGGGAGTTGACAAGCCTTTGGAAAATACGTTGGAACGCGAGATCCAGCAGGTTTTTCATCTGGAGCACATTTCCGTAGCCACATCAGGAAATTACCGAAAATTTTATGAGGAGAATGGGGTGAAATATTCACATACCATAGATCCGAAAACCGGTTATCCGGCACGAAGCAACCTTTTATCGGCAACAGTTTTTACTGATCAATGCATTTACGCGGATGCCTATGCCACTGTTTTCATGGTGATCGGACTCGAGAAGGCCAAACAGCTATACACTCAGATACCAGGGATACAAGTATATTTTATATACAGCGACGCTGATGGTTCGCTTAAAACCTGGCAATCTCCCGGAGTTCAGTCTATGATTCAGAATTCGTCAGGCACACAGGAGCAGCCAAAGCCGCAATCGCGCAAAGGCGGTTGAGTGGCCGGAGTACCGGATTTGCCGGATCTCTTTTCCTGACGGAAGATTTTCATTTCATCCTGCTTGGTACAGGTGATCCCAAGGTTTTTCATGTTCTTATTACTGCCCACTTCGGTTTGCGGGAATTTCCCGTTCTTCCGGAACAGGATGTTAACCCCGAGCCCGGCAAATGCCAGTGCCACAAGGACTATTGTAATCAAAAAGACTGTTAAAAGCATAATATTGGACGAATGTAATAAATTTCGTTAATTTGATCGAGTAACACGGTTCAATTTTACATGAAAGAGAATCTGGATTTTTTTAAGATTCAACACAATAGCATCTTGCCGCAAAAGGGACGAGTTCTGGTTGCCGAACCTTTTTTGCAGGATTCCTATTTCAAGCGTTCCGTTGTACTGCTCACCGAACATAATAACGAAGGAACACTGGGTTTTGTTTTGAATAATCCCATTGAATTCCCGATAGATGAAATCCTCAGGGACTTCCCGGCTATCAATTCCCTGGTATCCATTGGCGGTCCGGTCCGTACTGATACCATTCATTATATTCATACGCTTGGCCACGTGATCCCCGATTGTGAGGAGGTCATGGAACAGGTTTACTGGGGAGGTAACCTTGAAGCGATCAAGGCCGGGATAAACGAGGGCTGGATAAAGGAATATCAAATCCGGTTCTTCGTTGGTTATTCCAGCTGGCATCCCGGTCAACTGGCAAGGGAAATCGAAGAAAATTCCTGGCTGGTCACCAACATCGACCGATTGGATGTTATGCATGGTTCCGATATCCAATTGTGGAAGAATATCCTGAAAAATGAGGACGAACGGTACCAGATGTGGACCCGTTACCCTGAAGACCCGGCCTGGAACTGATCGGTTGTCCTGATCAGGCCGGTGAGCTCTTCATGCAGGATATTGGAGATTTTCCGGTAAAATCTTTTCTTCTCGTAACCCAGTACCCATCGTATTCCATTGAAGTCGTCGGTAAGAAATACCTCATCGGCTTTCACCAGATCCTGCGGTTTTAATCTGTCGCTAACGGTAAGGGTAAACCCGGTATGCGGGATAAGCTCTTTTATGATCCCGGTAATAATCCGGGGGAAACAATTGTTGGATGACGAAGAGGTAATGATCTGATCTCTTAATCTTAAAAAGATATTGCTTTCAGATGCTTCTGACAGGAACCCTCTCTGGTCGGTCAGGATAATTTCGTCCCATCCATTAGTTACCGCTTCCTGCCGGATGAGGAGGTTGCGCAGCGGACTGCGGACCATCGAGCTATAGAATGGATCGGCGGTATTATGGTATTTTTCCGATACCCCAATTGATAATCCTTTCTGATTCAGCGGGAAATAGTCAAATTCAATCTCCTCAGTCAATCCGATGCATCTGAAAGCAGGGCTGCAATCCAATTCGGTCGACGGAAAAACCGGGATGATCAGCAGGTGGATCCAGCTGCCTTTGAACAGACGATTTCTGTTCAGTAATTTTTCAAGCAGTATTTTGAATTCGGGTAGCCGGAATTCATCAGGAAGATGCCAGCCAACGGAACCAAACCGCTGTCCAAGTAATTCAAGCCAGGGCTTTAGAAAGGGGATACGATTTCCGGAAGCAAAAAGGCTTTGCCGGATGCATTGCCCTGAAACCTCAAACCATTCTTCCGGGCTTAAATTCACGGATTCCCGCGGAATTACCGACTGGTTATATAGGATGTATCTGTTTTTCAAACTGTTAACTACCTGTGAGTTGCCGTATGAAAAAGGAGAATAAATCAGGATTGAGCAGGATGGGTAAAAGAAAGCCGAAAATGGCCCCGAAGAAGTGGGTATCATGTGCGATATTGTCTTTGCTGCGACTGCTCATCAGCCAGCTATATATGAGGTACAATACAGCAAAAACAATCCCTGGCATGGGTATCATCGCGAAAAAATAGATTTTGTTCCAGGGATCAAAAAAAATAGCTGCAAAAACAACTGCGGAAACTGCCCCTGACGCGCCAACTGCATTGTATAAGTAATCGTTGCGGTGCTTAACCAGTGCATATAATGGTGATACCAGGATGGCACCGAAATAGAGAACCAGGTAATAGGGAATCCAATTGGTGCCAAAAAATTGTTGAAAATAGCGTTCCAGGACGGTTCCGAAACTATAAAGCACCAGCATATTGACAATCAGGTGCGTCCAGTTGGCATGAAGAAAGGCGTGGAGAATCAGTCTGGGATACTGCCGGCGTTTAAGAATCTGATAGGGATTGAATTGGTATTTATAGATCAGGCTATGGTGACTGAAAGCAATGATAGAAAAAACCGAAGTGATCAATATGATGATAATGGTCATAGCTGGGATTAATGTAATATCTTGAATATTAATTCTTTTAATAGTTCACCCTCATCAGCAGAGATATTTCCGAACCCTTTGGATTTCAGATCATATTCGCGCAGGAGTGAAATGATCTGAATGACTTTTTTCCTGGGATAATGCAGGCTTCCCTGTTGGTAATCCGGTACGAAATAGGAATTGATGCCAAGAGACGTGCTTACATTCCGCGTGCTTTTATCATCTATGAAATGATAGGCGAGCAACTTGGCAAAAAAATAGAAGAGGGTGGATATGGTAATGGAGATGTGATTGTTTTTCTGGTTTTCCCCCAGGTAGTTGATGACCCGGTTGGCTTTCTGTATGTTCTTACGCGATAATGCTTTAACCAGCTCAAAACTGTTAAAGTCCTTGCTTATACCGCTGTTCTCCTCGATATGCTCAGGGGTGATTTTCATCTGACCCCGGGGAAGTGTGATCAGCAACTTATCAATCTCACCGGCAATTCTCGACAGGTCGTTCCCTAGATACTCCGTGAGGATCATTGCAGCGCCCGGCTCGATGTGGTAGCCTTTGCGTTTCAGGTATGACTCGATCCACCTGGGCACCTGGTCTTCATATATTTTCTTGGTTGCTAATACAACACCATTTTGATCGATCGATTTATAGAGCTTTTTTCGCTTGTCCAGTACCTCATACTTGTAACACAGCACTAGGATAGTTGATTTGAGCGGATTGGCAGCGAAATATTGAAGGTCATCGATTTTCTGGACCATTTGGGCTTCTTTAACGATGATTACGTTAAACTCAGCCCCCATTGGAAACCGGCGGGCGGCATTGTCGATCTGGGCCCCCTCCAGGTCTTTGCCATAGATGATACTGAGGTTGAATGCCTTCTGTCCTTCATCAAGTACCGTATTTTGTATCAGATCCGAGATTTGATCGATAAAATAAGGCTCCTCACCCATCAGCAGGTAAATCGGATAGAATTTACGGTTCTGAATATCGGAGATAATTTGTTCAAAAGTCATAAATGAAGAGGTTTTTAAAATTTAAGATGTTTGACTGACCGGCCCTGGCCGATGATCTCATGCATTGCCTGTAAACCGATATTCAGGTGGTCGGATACATATTTCAAAGAGACTTCCCTGTCGCTTTCGGCTGTTTTGATTCCGGTTGAAATCATCGGCTGATCTGAAACGAGCAGAAGTGCCCCTGAAGGTATCTCATTATCAAAACCAACGATAAAGATGGTTGCGGTTTCCATGTCGATGGCCATTGAGCGGGTTTTGACCAGAAATTTTTTAAACCGGTCGTCATATTCCCAAACCCTTTTGTTGGTTGTATAAACCGTACCGGTATAATAATCGCGCCCGTAATCCCTGATAGCCGTCGACACGGCGCGCTGGAGCATAAAGGCCGGGAGGGCGGGAACCTCAGGCGGCAGATAATCATTTGAGGTACCTTCGCTGCGGATTGCGGCAATCGGGAGGATGAGATCACCCACATTATTTTTCTTTTTCAACCCGCCGCACTTACCGAGAAACAGACAAGCTTCAGGATGAATGGCACTTAAAAGGTCCATAATGGTGGCCGCATTGGCCGAACCCATCCCGAAATTGATTATGGTTATTCCACCGGCACTGGCATTGGGCATATTAACATCGCGGATCATGTCCACGTTGTTCATCTGTGCGAAAGATTCAACGTACTGGTTAAAATTGGTCAGTACGATATATTGAGTGAAATCTTCCAGCTTTCGCCCGGTATATCTTGGAAGCCAGTTTTCAACAATTTCCTGTTTGGTTTTCATGAAGTGAATTTGCCAGTCATCAGTATCTTTACGCCGAATGTGCACAGACATGCAGCCGTTAAATTTACCAACTTATTCCTTCAATATAAAATCCCGGGGAGAGCGCGAGTGGATTTTTGATGTTTTTCGCCGGGATTGGTACTTGCTTACTCCTGAAGAGTGGGTTCGCCAGAACTTTGCACGGTATTTATGCGAAGCACTGGGCTATCCGGAAAGCCTGATGCTTTTTGAACAAAATATCACTCATAATACGTTAACCAGGAGGTGTGATATCGTTGTTTATAACCGGCTGGGCCAACCCATAATTCTGGTGGAATGCAAGGCTCCGGAAATTGTGCTCAACCAAAAAACCTTTGATCAGATTGCCCGGTACAACATGGTTCTGGGAGTAAATATTCTGCTTGTTACCAATGGGTTGAGCCATTTTTGTATTCAGATTGATCCTCGGACAGCCACTTATTCATTTCTCAAAGACATACCTTCGTTTCGGTCGATGGCCGACCAATCGTCGGAAGTGATTTGAAGGAACCATTCATTGGACCAGCCTGTGAGGCTCCGATTCCATTTTTCTTTGATTCCGGTGATGCGGAAACCTGCATTTTTAAAAAGGTTCAGACTAGCTGTATTGGATTCATCGATTGAACAGTACACCTGATTGAGGAGGAGAACCGTGAATACATATTTAAGCAGGATTTTGAGCGCATCTTTGGCATATCCTTTACCCCATTCAACGGATTCGCCTATCAGGATACCGATACCGGCCCGCTGATGGTGGGGGTCAAAATCGAACAGGTCGATCAGTCCGACCGGCTTATCCGAATCTTTAGCCTCAATAACCAGTCGAAGTTGTCTGGCCTGGAATATATCGAGATGGGCATGATCAAGATATTGCCGGAGTATATGTCGTGAAAATGGGGTAAGAGTATTGCTTACCTGCCAGAATTTCTGATCGTTTTCCCACTTGAATAAGATTTCCTCATCTACGGGTTCAATTGCCCTGAGGCGTATCCGTGTTCCTTGCAGAGGTTCCATGCGTTTTACAGTTTTTTGATTGAACCGACCGTTTTGGTAAATGCTTTGTTAAAGCCTTTCTTCTTGACTAACAGAAGCTTGCGGTTTGCTTCCTCCCGCGTTTTGAACGTACCGTATGTGTATCTGTAAAAGCCATCTTTTCCTTTGAATTCATGAACGGGATCAAGGCCTTTAAAAGATTTTTTACTGAGCGAAGTTTTGGAAGCCGAGAACTGGATGGTCCATAATTCATCCGGCGGCTGAGCACCTGAAGATGGCTGCAGCAGGGCGGCATTTTCGGGACCTGTATTGATTTCTATCCGTATGAAAGTTTCGGCGGGATCTGGCCGGCTGCCTGTTCTGAGCTGGGCTATTTCCACGCCATTTCTCATGAAAGCAGAGGTGAGCAGGTTGATTCTGGCAAAATCGAGTGAATCACCTTGCGGATCAAACCAGGCTGAAAGTCCGGGATGTTTCTTTAGTAAAGCGGTTAATTGAACCAGCAAACCCTGGCTTTTTTCACCCAAAACGGTATCAGCTGCCGGGTAATACAGTGAGAAATCGTTTTTAAGATCATCAGGCAGGGCAATATTTCGCTCCATCCTGTTTTCCGGATGATCGAACGGAATAGTATATTCGGCATAATAAGGGAAATAGCCATCTTTTTCTATAATCAGGCCATAAGGAAATCCTTTCTTAACCGAGAAAAGGTACCAGGCATTCCGGTCGGTCATGATGCTTTCAGAGATCTCATGACTTTTCGGATCAATCAGGCTGATCCGTGTATCCGGCAACAGTTCTTTGTTCTGCAGCGAGAGTACCCCGTAAACCTGGCAATTGTCGGGCTTAGGCCTGATCATGTTGATCTGATCCTTGAAATCCTGACTTTCCGTGTGCGGGACCAGGGTCGACAGAAGCAATGCTATCAGGAGGATATGCCTGGTATATTGCACGATAGACCTGTAACCTTTAGCCAGAATCCGTATATCTTTAAGCAGACGGTAATCCCGCGCGTAATGAAGATTGAGGTCGAGCCAGGTTTGGGCGTTGTAATTGGCGGTATGAATGCCATTCTCGGGTTTGAGAATGCCTTTTCGTATCGGGGGCAGATGATAGCCCGGGTGGATACCGGCCTGAGCATAACCCACCCAGCTGCGGGCCCCGGCTAATACCTGCAGGCAACTCCAGAGCATACGCCATGGGCGCGGCAGGAAAAACCAAACTGTAACCGGTGAGAAACCCAGCAGAACAAGGGAAAGCATGACATCGAAAACTCTTTTCAGCCGTCGGTTATGAGGTTCTCCGACGGAATTGATGGGAATAACATAGAGATCGCCTGCGGTATTTGTGGAATTGCTGCCGATTATAGATTCGGCAGCCTCAGGGGCAATCTTATATTCGGTTTCCAGGGAGCTCAATGCAAGCATGTGTTTGATTATTTCATTGGTGCTTAAATCTTTTGCACAGAAAATCACCTCATCGATATGGTTGATACGGATGATGTCGCTCAGCTGTAAAACCGAACCGAGATACTTTCCGGATTCTGCAATGGATGGGTCGGGTGTGACAAAGCCGAACACCTCAACCGGTTGACTCATTTGGGCAATTAATTGACTAACCCTTTCAGCCTCTTTCGGTTTGCCTACAATGACCAGTTTTTTGCGGTTGCCGATATCAAGCCGGTAACCAGTCACTTGTGAGAAATGAAGGATCAGCCGGATCAGAAAAATTTCGATCAGGGTCCAAACTGAACCCAATAAGATCAAGGCCCTCGAGAAACGGTATTCCTCAGGAAGGAGTGAATAAACCACCAGAATGACCGCGGTTCCGTAAACTATCCCCCTGAAGATTTTAACCAATTTGACTGGCAGATCATAACCGCCTGAAAAATAAATAGCTAATAACCAGATTAATATATATGCCGGGACAAACAGGATCAGAAATTCGGGAGGGTGATGGCCCCCGTCTGGAAATTTGATGGATTCCCATGTGGGATTGATTAGCAGAAAACCCAGAAAAGATATCACCGCATCCGCCAATGGAAGAAAAATGCGGTTAACCACCCGGCGTACCATGGAAATGGCTGCGCGGAAGTATACTGACAAGCGGATAAAGAAAGAGAACCATCTGGCATTGCTTTTCGAAAAGTGTTTTGTGGCGAAGATGATCATGGCCTGATAGAACATCAGGACATAATTAATGCTTGCCTTTTTGGTGCTTTCTCCCTTGTAGTGGATAATGGTGGTTTCAGGGAAATAATAATTCAGGTATCCGGCCTGACGTATACGGTATGAAAGGTCGATATCCTCGCCATACATAAAAAACGATTCATCGAAATAACCTGTCTGGTCGAGAACGGATTTCCTGATGAGCATAAAGGCTCCCGGAAGAATATCCACAGGGTTTACTTCATCCTGGGGCAGATAGCCAAGGTGGTACTGCCCGAATTTGCGCGATCGGGGAAACAGGGCAGCCAAACCGAAAACCTTGTAAAAGGAGACCCACGGGGTAGGGAGTGCCCGCTTGGATTCGGGCAGGAAAGTGCCTTTGCCGTCGATCATTCTAACCCCCAGGGCCCCGGCCTCAGGATGATTATCCATAAAGTCCAGGATTTTCAGAAAGGTTGATTCTTCAACAACCGTATCGGGGTTCAGTATCAGCTGAAACTCACCGGCGGCAGTACTCATGGCCTGGTTGTTTGCCTTGGAGAACCCGGTGTTTTCGGTATTTTCGATCAGTTTGACATCCGGAAACTGATTTCTGACCATCACACAAGAACCATCTGCCGAATTGTTGTCCACCACAAATACCTCCATCGGTATATCCTTGCCGGCACGGTAGACCGACTTAAGGCATTGCTCAAGAAAGAACTTAACGTTGTAACTGACAATGATAACCGAGATCCGGATAGGCTTCATGGTAGGTTATGGTTTGCGGAGTGATTCTTCAAAAAGGGTACGGTTGAGAAGGGAACGGCCGAGGGTAATCTCATCGGTGAACTCCAGTTCGTCGCCAACAGCGACTCCACGGGCCAGTGTAGTAATTCTCACAGTATAATCGGCAAGTTTCCGGTAAATGAAAAAATTGGTTGCATCCCCTTCCATGGTAGCGCTGAGGGCAAGAATGACCTCCCTGGCTTCCCCGGATGCAACCCGTTCGGCTAAAGAACCAACGGTAAGGTTTGCCGGACCGATACCATCCATTGGCGATAAGATTCCCCCCAGAACATGGTATACACCGTTGTATTGCTGGGTTGATTCGATAGCCATCACATCACGGATATTCTCTACCACACAGATCAGCGACCGGTCTCTGCCCGGATTTGAACACACCTGGCAGATTTCCTGGTCGGAAATGTTATGACAGATATTGCAGTGGTGAATCTCTTTCCTTAACTGTAACAGACTACCGGCTAGTGATTCCGATTCTGACACATCCTGCCTTAACAGATGAAGCACCAGACGCAGGGCCGTTTTTCGGCCAATCCCCGGTAATTTTGAAAATTCATTGACTGCTTTTTCGAGCAGTTTGGATGTGTATTTTGAAGAGTCCATTATCCTCGTTTATTGCTCAAAAGTAACATCGTTACCATCGATTAGCAATTTTTTAACTTTATTTGCCGCATCGACCTGAAAACAATGAACCCAGTCTGGATTGCAATCATTCTTTTAAGCTATTTCGGCCTCCTCCTTTTAATCTCACGGCTAACCAGTAAAGGGGCCGATAATGAAGGCTTTTTCATCGGCAACAGAAAATCTCCCTGGTATATTGTTGCCATTGGAATGATAGGTGCCTCGATATCAGGAGTAACCTTTATTTCAGTGCCAGGATGGGTAATCTCCAGTCAATATGCTTATATGCAGATGGTTCTCGGATATCTGATAGGATATCAGGTTATTATCTGGTTTCTACTTCCTCTTTACTATAAAATGAGGCTCACCTCCATATATGGTTATCTGAACCAGCGTTTTGGCTATTGGTCATACAAATCCGGCGCATTCTATTTCCTGTTATCCAGGACAATTGGATCAGCCGCACGATTGTTTCTTGTTTCTGCGGTACTCCAACTGACTCTTTTCGATGCCCTGCATATCCCATTTGTTTTTAATGTTCTGATTACCATTGGCCTGATCTGGCTTTATACATTCAAGGGAGGAATCAGAACCATTATCTGGACCGATTCCGTACAGGCGTTGCTGTTTATTGCAGCCTTGATTCTGACTGTTATCCTGGTGATGAAGGATCTCAACCTGGGATGGTCGGACATGATCGGGCAGATTCGCGAAACCGGGCTCGGGAAGATGTTTTTCTGGGATGACTTTGCCGGTGACCGGAAACATTTCATTAAATATTTCATTGGAGGGATGTTTATCACTATAACCATGACCGGTCTCGATCAGGATATGATGCAGAAGAACCTGAGCTGCAGGACATTAAGGGATTCACAGAAAAACATGACCTGGTTCAGCCTTACGCTGGTGCCGATCAACTTGCTTTTCCTTACGCTTGGAGCCCTGTTAATACTTTTCGCACGCACAAGGCATATTGAAATTCCTGCAGTCTCCGATAGTCTGTTCCCGATGATTGCGACCGGCGGCTACCTTTCACCTCTGGTCAGCGTGATTTTTATTGTAGGCCTGGTTGCAGCGGCTTTTTCAAGCGCAGATTCAGCAATGACCGCTCTAACTACCTCAATTACAATCGATATTCTAAACAAGGAGAATGCTCCCGAGGAAGTCACACGCAAGGTGAGATATCGGGTACACCTCGTATTATCGCTGATTTTCCTGCTGGTTATTCTTTTATTCAGGGCACTCAACAACAGAAGCATTATCGACACCATCTTTACCATAGCCGGGTATACTTATGGACCATTGCTTGGCCTCTTTGTATTCGGGATGTTTACCCGATACAGCATACGCGACCGGTTAGTGCCGGTGGTGGTGGTTTTGGCACCGGTTCTCACTTTTCTTATCCAGCACTTTTCACAGCAATGGATAAACTATGTCTTTAGCTTTGAGCTGCTCCTGATCAATGGGTTGCTGACCTTCCTGTTTCTTTGGTTTATTCGTCGTCGTTCTTAGGCATGTAATAGACTTCCTTGATAAGAGCCTCGTATTTATCGTGCAGAAACTTCCTCTTCAATTTCAATGTCGGCGATAATTCACCCGTTGCGGAAGTCCATTCGTCGACAACCAGCCGGAACCTTTTAACCTGTTCATGCGGAGCCAGTTTCTTATTGAGTGCATTGATCTCCTGCTGGTAGCGGGCAATAATCTGCGGTTTTGAAATCAATTCCTGGTTATCACGATAGTGGATACTTTTCTTGGCGCAGTAATCGTGCAGGAATCGGAAGTTCGGTGAGATAATGGCAGATGTAAACTTTTGGTTTTCACCAATAATCATCGTATTGTCAATAAAGAATGACTCCTTGACCTTATTTTCAATTGATTGTGGAGCAATATACTTACCGCCGGAGTTTTTAAAGATCTCTTTTTTCCGGTCGGTGATTTTTAGAAACCGGCCATTAACCATCTCTCCGATATCTCCGGTATGAAACCATCCGTCAGCATCGATCACATCACGGGTTAAATCTTCGTTTTTATAATATCCCATCATTAGCGAAGGTCCTTTCATAAGAATTTCTCCATCAGAGGCAATTTTAACCTCCAGGCTTTGCAGGACGAGCCCTACCGTACCAAACATGTTATCTGGATGGAGCTTTTCATTAATGGTTATAACAGGGGAGGTTTCCGTGAGTCCGTAGCCTTCCTGAATGAGAATACCTGCAGCCGTGAATACCCTTGCCAGCCTGGGCTGCAAGGCAGCACCTCCCGAGAACACCATTTTCACATGTCCACCCAAACCTTCCCTCCATTTGGAGAATACCAGTTTGTCGACGATTTTATGTTGAAATGCATACCACCGTCCATTCACCCCTCCATGCTCATATTTTAACCCAATGTTGACAGCCCAGAAGAAAACCTGTCTCTTTATTCCTTTTAGGGCTTTCCCTTTGGCGATAATCTTGTCGTACATCACTTCGAGTATCCTGGGAACCGTTACGAAAGTGCTTGCTTTGATTTCCTTGAGATCCTGACCAATGGTTCCCAGATTCTCAGCATAGTACAGGCCATATCCCTGAAGCTGGTACCCATAATGGACAATACGCTCCAATACATGGCAAAGAGGCAGAAAGCTTAGAGCTCTTTCGGTATGGTCAAGGTCGAGTATGTGAAGCGCATCCCTGAGATTGGACATCATATTGTCATGAGACAGCATGACTCCCTTAGGAATCCCTGTGGTTCCTGAAGTATAGATAATTGTAAACAGATCGTCCGGCTGGATGGATGCTTTAATCCCGGGTAGCTTGTCGGCCCAGTCTTTCTCGTTCTTCTCGCCGAGTTCAGCGATTTCTTTCCAGTTGCTGGCACCTTCGACTTCATTGAAGGTAAAAATCTTTTCGATATTCGGAGTCCTGTTTTGTTCAAATTTTCTGAACAGGGCAGAATCTGAGGCGAGCGCCAACCTGGCATCTGAATGTTGAAAGATATAAGCCGTTTCTTCTTCACTAAGCGTGGGGTAGATCGGAACATGCACCACTCCGATCTGCATCATCCCCATATCGAGAAAGTTCCATTCCGGCCTGTTGTTGGAGGCGCTGACAATTTTATCTCCCTTTTTCAGACCCATAGACAGCAAACCATAGCTGATCTGGTTGGCAATCCTGACATACTCGTCGGTAGACCAGGTGACCCACTGTCCATCAACTTTTGAGGCCAGTGCATCGGTACGTGGATATGTCTTTATGGCATGATCCAGTACATCGAAAGTTCTGCGTATTTCCATTATATTTCAAGATTAGGTTGATTCTGATAAGCAGGAATTTATGGTCTGAATCTGATCCGGTGAAAAGTTGGGGAGATCCAGGATACGGAGGTTAGTTTCGAGTTGTTGTTTAGTGCTGACGCCAATGAGAACAGAAGTGATAAACTCATGGCTCTTCACCCAGTTCAGGGCAAGTTCGGCCAGTGACATACCGAGGCTGCGAGCGGTTTGGTCCAGTTTTCGGACAATCTCCTGTATTTCAGGAGTGATCTGGTCAACCTTCAGAAAACCATGAGGCTTTCCGGCTCTCGAATCTGCTGGTATACCATTCAGATAGCGGTCGGTTAAGAGTCCTTGTGCCAGCGGGGAAAAGGCGATACAACCGATCATTTTCTTTCTGAGTACTGTTGCCAGTTGCTCTTCAGCCTCACGCCTGAACAATGAATATTTCACCTGGTGAATGAGACATGGTGTTCCCATTTCGGTAAGAATCCGGGCAGCTTCCATGGTTTCATCGGGCGGGTAGTTGGAAATGCCGGCATAGAGTGCCTTACCTGATCTGACAGCCTGTGCAAGGGCACCCATGGTTTCTTCCATCGGTGTTAAAGGATCGTAGCGATGGGAGTAATAAATGTCCACATAATCCAGGTGCATTCTGTCGAGGCTCTGATCCAGGGAGGCCAGCAGGTATTTTCTGGAGCCGTGGTCGCCATAGGGCCCCGGCCACATTAAGTATCCAGCTTTAGTGCTGATAATCAGTTCGTCACGATAAGGTTTCAGATCCTTTTTGAGAATTTTGCCAAAATTACTTTCGGCAGAACCGGGCGGGGGACCATAATTATTTGCCAGATCGAAATGGGTTATTCCCTGGTCAAAAGCAAGCCGGACAATTTCCCTGCCGGTTTCAAAATCGTCGACTCCTCCGAAATTATGCCATAATCCGACAGATAAAAGCGGAAGGTTTATCCCGCTATTACCGCAGCGACGGTAAGGCATGCTGTCATATCGGTTATCCTTTGCAATGAATTCCATCGAAATAGTTACTTATGTAAAGATGTAAAAATAACACAGTTTACCAAATTGAAAAGTGCCCTCACTAAATTCTTCAAAATTGTTATTAAATTGTGACCGGTTCGTGAAACCTGAAGGCGGGCCGGTCGGCTGATGGAGAAAATAGGATTTATTCTTCATGGGAAAATTCGGGGTAAAAAGTCTGTCAAAGAATCCCTGACTGTAAGATTTTCTGCGGATTATGAGGTGCGGTTCTATGAAACCGGACATCCGCGGCATGCCGAACAGCTCACCGAACTGGCATTGAATGAAGGGTGTGATTTTCTGATCGCAGTGGGTGGAGACGGTACTTTAAACGAGATGGTGAACGGATATCTCAAGGCTGGCGGAACCGGAAAATTCAAAACCAACCTCGGGGTATTACCTTTTGGAACAGGCAACGATTTTGCGCGCGGGATTGGGATTTACAGGAATATTGATCAGCTGTGGGATCTGATAAAGCAGAATCAGCCAAGAATGCTTGATGCAGGATCCATGCAATTCCGGCGTCCGGATGGTTCCATGAACATCCGGTATTTCGATAATATTGCCGACCTGGGCATCGGTGGGGATGTAGTAGCGCGAGTTAACGGAGTTCATTGGAGAAAGCAAATCCTGGGCGGGAAGCTTACCTTCTTTTTGTCTATCTTGACTACCTTCCTGATCTATAGACATAAGAAAATTACGGTTTCCTGGGAAGGATTTAAATGGGAGGGCACTGTTCTGAGCCTCGTAGTGGCCAATGGCCGGTACTTTGGAAGCGGCCTTGGAATTGCCCCTGAAGCAAAACTTGATGATGGAATGTTTGAAGTGGTAATATTTGCCAATCTCAGTATCATGGATTATTTACGGAACTATGCAAAGCTCCGCAAGGCTGAGAAAATTGACCATCCCGAGGTGTTTTATCACCGAACCAACCAATTGTGGGTTGAACCGGAGGGAAATCTTATTATTGTGGAAGCCGATGGCGAAATCGAAGGGCACGCGCCGATTGTTTACACTTGCCTGCCCGGATCCCTGCCGTTTCTGGTTCCGTAACGATGCCGACGTAGAGACGCATGTCATGCGTCTCTTAACTCGCATCGCCGGTGTACATTGAGACGCATGAGATGCGTCTCTACATTATCTTTTGCATAAGTGCCTCACGGGCCTTTGCCATTGCCCGGTCAAGCCCCGTAGCGTCTTTACCACCGGCGGTGGCAAAGAAGGGCTGGCCCCCGCCTTTACCCTGAATCTCACGTGCGCTGTCGCGAATGATATTTCCTGCGTGTAACCCGAGGCCGGCAATCAGACTTTCGGAAATCATCACCGTAAGTACCGGCTTACCTTGTATGATCGATCCGATAACGAGATAAAGGTTTTCAGTTTCCCCCTTGATCTGATAAGCCAGATCTTTTATCCGGGCGGCATCTGGCAGATCTACCCGTTCGCAGATGAGGTTGACGCCGTTTAAGGGTTGTATGCGCTTGCGAAGATCATCCTTGATGTGTTTCAGCTGATCTTTCTCAAACAGTTCGATTTTTTTCCGTAGTTGCTGGTTCTCATCAAGCAATTGGTTTACAGAATCAACCAATCCGTGATTCGATTTTAACTGCAGATTGAGTTCGCGGATGGTTTTTTGCTGTTCCCGCACTTCCTCTTCAGCTTTTTGGCCCGCTTGTGCTTCTATCCTCCGGATTCCTGAAGCGATACTGCTTTCTGAGATTATCCTGAAGAAACCGATCTGGCCGGTAGCATGTACATGGGTTCCTCCGCATAATTCGACTGATTCGCCGAAACGGATGACCCTTACATGATCTCCGTATTTTTCACCAAACAGGGCCATAGCTCCCATTTCACGTGCTTCGGCAATGGGAACGGCACGCAATTCCTGAAGAGATATATTCTGGCGGATCAGTTTGTTAACCAGCATTTCAACCTGGTCAACCTCTGATTCGGTCATTTTCTGATAATGAGAAAAGTCGAACCTCAGGTAGCCAGGATCAACGAACGACCCTTTCTGCTCAACGTGCATACCCAGTACTTTGCGCAGGGCAAATTGCAACAGATGAGCTGCCGAATGGTTGCACATGGTATTGAGCCTGGTATTTTCCTCAACGGCAGCCAGAAAGGTTGCCTGGGGATCTTTTGGCAAATGTTCGGTAATATGAACGGTGAGGTTATTTTCTTTACGCGTATCAACAATCTGCACCACCTCTTTTTCCGACTTAAGTGTTCCCGTATCGCCAATCTGGCCGCCACTTTCGGCGTAAAAAGGGGTTTTATCAAATACCAGCTGGTAAAATGTTTTTTTCGGAGTTTTAACCTGCCGGTACCGGGTTATCTTAACATCCAGGGATAATTGATCATATCCCACAAATTCCTGCTCGTCCTGTTCGCGAAGAATGATCCAGTCAGCAGTTTCCTGACCTGAAGCTTGCCTTGACCTTGATTTCTGTTTTTCCATCTCCTGATGGAATTCGGGGATATTAACCTTCATTCCCTTCTCGCTCAGAATCAGCTCGGTAAGGTCGAGGGGAAAACCATAGGTGTCATATAGCTCAAACGCAGCTTTTCCGCTAAACGGCAAATCTTTTGATTTCTGTGCATTAACCAGGTTTTCCAGGAGAGTGATACCGGTTTCGAGCGTGCGCAGGAAGGAGCTTTCCTCCTCGGCGATTACTCTGGATATCAATTGTTTCTGACTAATCAATTCAGGAAAAGCATCACCCATGTTTTTAACCAGAACCGGAACCAGCCCGGCCATAAATGGTTCTTTAAGATTCAGAAAGTTAAATCCATAGCGCACTGCGCGGCGAAGTATTCGCCGGATGACATAACCGGCCGCGGTATTTGAAGGGAGCTGGCCATCGGCAATAGAGAAAGCAATGGCACGGATATGGTCAGCGATAACGCGCATGGCAATATCTGAACGACTTTCTGCTCCATATTTGATTCCGGTGATTTCCGAGAGTTTCTGGATTACCGGCTGGAAAATATCAGTGTCGTAATTGGATTGCTTTCCTTGTAAAGCCATGGTAAGGCGTTCAAAACCCATTCCTGTATCTACATGTTTCTGAGGCAATTGAATGAGTGATCCGTCAGACTTCCGGTTATACTGTATGAAAACCAGGTTCCATATTTCAATAACCTGTGGGTGACTTTTGTTGACCAGGTCTTTCCCGTCAATGACGGCGCGTTCAGCATCCGACCGTAAGTCTACGTGTATCTCCGAGCAGGGACCGCAAGGGCCTGTATCGCCCATTTCCCAGAAATTATTCTTTTTGGAACCTTCCAGAATTTTCGATTTTCCGGTATGTTTCAACCAGAGGTCGTATGCCTCGTTATCCCGTTCAATCCCTTCGCGTGCGTCTCCTTCAAAGATGGTTACGAATAATCTTTCCGGAGAGATTCCCATCCAACCGGTAAGGAATTCCCAGGCCCAGTCGATAGCTTCGGGTTTGAAATAATCTCCGAACGACCAGTTCCCGAGCATCTCGAACATGGTGTGATGATAGGTGTCATGCCCAACCTCCTCAAGGTCATTGTGTTTGCCCGAAACCCGCAGGCATTTCTGAGAATTGGCAATTCTGACCGCCTTAGGAGTTTGGTTACCCAGGAAATAATCTTTGAACTGATTCATCCCTGCATTTGTGAACATCAGGGTGGGGTCATCCTTCACTACCATAGGTGCCGATGGAACAATAAGATGGCCTTTTGTTTCGAAAAAATCTTTGAATTTTTGCCGTATAATTTTGGAATTCATCCGGGTTATCTTATATTACTAGTTTCTTAAAAGTTTGGCAAAGTTAGATAATTTCGATAATTTTGCGACACTTGCAGAGTATGGTACAAGAGAATTCAGTGGTAAAGTATGGCAAAGTTCAAATATCATTTTAACCCGGAATCTCTTTCTTTTGACCGGATCCGATTAACTATCGGCCAGAAATTGTTCAGGGTAATAGCTTATTTGATGTCCAGTTTAGTTGTTGGCGGCGGATTGCTGCTGCTTATATCTATTTTTACTGATCTCCCGAAAGAAAGAATTTTGAAGCGTGAATTGGCGTTTTTAAAAACACAATTTGAGCTGACAAATAAAAAGATGGACCAGGTGCAGAGTGTATTAACCGAATTGCAAAACCGTGACGATAATATTTACCGGGTGATTTTTGAAGCCGATCCGGTTCCTTCATCGATCAGAAATGCAGGATTTGGGGGGGTAAACCGGTATGCCGACCTTGAAGGTTACAAGAACGCTACGATCGTGAAAGAGACGGCCAGGAAGCTTGACGACATCATGAACAAGCTTTATGTACAGTCGAAATCCTATGATTTGCTTTTCAATCTGGGTAAAGACAAGCAGAAAATGCTTACTGCCATTCCGAGTATCATACCGTTGGAGCATTATACCCGGGTTGGTTCCTTCTTTTCTGCTCACCGGCTGCATCCGATCCTTAAAGTTTATCGTCCGCATAACGGGGTCGATTTCACAGCTCCGGTGGGAACAAAAGTGAGGGCTGCAGGTGACGGTACTGTTGTTGAAGTGAACCCGGTTAAGGGTTTCTCCGGATATGGAATAACCATTACTATCAATCACGGCTATTCGTATGAAACCTTTTATGCCCATCTTAACAAATCCCTTGTCCGGGTTGGTGACCAGGTGAAGAGGGGCCAGATAATTGCCGAAAGCGGTAATACAGGTTTGACAATTGCTCCGCACCTCCATTTTGAGATTCATCGGAATGGGATTCCTGTAGATCCGATCAACTACCTGTTTACGGACATTACCCCGCTTGAGTATCAGCAATTGATTGAAATGTCGAAACTTGGCGGACAGTCACTTGACTAATTCCAGCAGAATTGCCATACAAAGAACCAAAAATAGAAAAAGTCTATTATTCAATTGGTGAAGTAGCAGAGATGTTTGAGGTTAATCCTTCGCTGATACGCTACTGGGAGAGCCAATTTGAAATTATCAACCCAAAAAAGACACCCGGGGGCAAGAGGCATTATATGCTCAAGGATATCGAACAGATACACCTTGTTTATCATCTGGTTAAGGAGAAAGGAATGACCCTGACCGGAGCACAGCAAAAGCTTAAGGATAATCGCAACGATACAGAAAGCAATCACGTGATTGTGAAAAAGCTGCAGCAAATCAGAGATTTACTAACCGGTATGCGCGACGAACTTTAATTCCCGGTATGGTCCTCGTAAAAGATATCGTTTCCGTTATCGAATTCAAAGCTCCTCTGGGGCTTCAGGAACCCTATGATAATTCGGGATTGCTGACCGGACGAAGGGATCAGGAGGTTACCGGTATCCTGATTTGTTTAGATGTAATCCCTGAAATACTTGATGAGGCTGCGAAACTGGGGTGCAATTTTATTTTATCGCACCATCCTCCGTTTTTCAGCGGGATGAAGCAGTTTTCGGGAAATTCACTTCAGGAGGAAATTTTAATTCGTGCCATCCGCAATGATATCATCCTGTACGCCTGTCATACCAATCTCGATTCCGTCATCGACGGGGTCAGCGGCAGAATGGCAGATAAACTGGGCCTGATTAACCAACGCATACTGGTTCCCCGGGAGGATGATCTTGTTAAATTGGTCTGTTTTATTCCGGCGTCTCACCTTGAAGCCGTCAGTCAGGCTATTTTTGCTGCCGGGGCCGGATCGATCGGAAAATATGATAATTGTTCGTTTCTGGTGAGCGGTAATGGAACTTTCAAGGCTGGTGAAGGCGCACATCCGTTTACCGGAAGTATTGGAACTGTTCACTATGAACCCGAAACGAGGTTTGAGACTATTCTGCCGAAGCACCGGTTAAAGCAGGTTGTTAAAGCCATGCTCGACAGCCATCCATATGAGGAAGTGGCCTATGACCTTTTCCCCCTGATAAACAAAAACCCGGCCCAGGGATTGGGGATAATCGGGGAATTGGAACAGGATTGCTCCGAACCGGAATTTCTGAAAAGAGTTAAAGAGGTGTTCCGATTACCCGTAATCCGCCATTCCAGGTTGCGTAATAAGCAGGTGCGGAAGGTCGCCTTATGCGGAGGCAGCGGAATTCAGTTTCTGAAGCACGCAATCTTTTCAGGTGCCGATATTTACCTGACAGCCGACATAAAATACCATTCGTGGTTTGATGTTCCGGGCAATCTTCTTTTGGCAGATATTGGACATTTTGAAAGTGAGCAATTTGCGATTAACGTATTGGCCGATTCTCTTATCGAAAATTTCTCTAAATTTGCGGTTTATTTAACTAAGGTAAATACCAATCCGATAAACTATTTGTTATAGCTATGACAGCACAAAAAACAGGAACCAAGGAGCAGGGTCCGAATGTAGAAGACAAACTGAAGGATGTTTTTGAATTGCAGCAGGTTGAATCAGAGATTGATAAGATACAGACTTTGCGCGGAGAGCTTCCTCTGGAAGTACAGGATCTTGAGGATGAGCTGGTTGGCTTAGAAACCCGGATCAAGAATTTTGAAGATGAGATAAAGGAACTGGAAAATGCCGTTGTCAAGAAGAAGATTGAAATATCGGATGCGCAGAGCCTGATCAAGAAATACGAAACACAGCAGAACAACGTCAGGAACAACCGTGAATTCGATTCCTTGTCTAAAGAAATCGAATTCCAGTCGCTTGAAATTCAGCTTTGCGAAAAAAGGATTAAGGAGTTTTCCGTTCGTTTGCAGGACAAACAAACTGTAACCGCCGATTCCAGGGCCATTTTTGAGGAAAGGAAGCGCGACCTGGAAGCTAAAAAGAGAGAGCTCGGCGAGATCATCTCTGAAACTCAAATTGAAGAAGAGAATCTTTACATGCGTTCACAATTGATAGGAACCAGGATCGATGAGCGTTTGCTTTCAGCCTATCGCAGGATCCGGAAAAATGCCCGCAACGGTCTTGGCGTGGTAACGGTTCAGCGCGATGCCTGCGGCGGATGTTTTAACCGCATTCCCCCGCAGAGGCAGTTGGATATCCGGTCACGCAGAAAAATCATTGTTTGTGAATATTGCGGAAGAATCCTGGTTGATGATGAGATTGCAGGCGTAGTGCCACCTTTGGAATAACCTTTATAATCGGGATGAGGAATTGTTTCCTGATAGTGCTGGCAGCTCTGTTTTTATCAGGAAACACGCTTGCCGGGCAACCGGTTTCGTTCGATCCGGAAATACGTAAATTTTATTTTAATCTGGATACCCTGGGGGGTAACAGGTTGCTGATGCAGCGTTACCCTGCAAATGATCCGGAATTCATCAGGATTATTGGGTACAGGGACTTTCTCCACAGTTTTCTTTACCAGTCGAAAATCAATACTGATCTTTATTTCCGCCAATCCGGCAAATGGCTTCAGATATTAGAAAAGTCACGGGCATCCAATAATTCCGTGCCTGCAGCCATCGCTGAAATTCATCTGTACCGGGCAGTTCTGGCTGCACAATTTTCGGATTACAAAGCATCTGCAGTTGAGCTCGTTGCTTCCTATAAGGTTGTGGCAAAATCGGGAAGTGATTTCAATTCCCCCGATCGCAATAAGTTGTCGGGAATCCTTGGAGTCCTGTTTCAGCAGATTCCAGATCAGTACGGGAAATATCTCCGGTTACTAGGTGTCAGGTCATCCGGTTTGAGCGGGTATAATGGCCTGGAACGCTATTATAGTGCTGCTTTACCAGGCACAATTGAACGGATGGAGGGATATTTGCTGATGATTACCTCTTTGAAAGAATTCAGCCAGGATCCGGCCGCGGCCTGGAATTTTGTCAGGGCCGAGGGCAAACCGATGCTGGATAATCCGTTGATCAGATATCAGAGTGCTTTGGCGGCTCTCAAAGCCGGTGATTGTGAATCGGCTGTGAAATTACTGGATTCCCGGGCAACCGGAAATGTGCAGCCCGCTTTTCCCTATTGGACTTATCAATTGGGTCGGAGTAAACTCTATCAGAATGATCCAACGGCTGCCGGTTATCTGGAAAAATTTCTTGAAAACCCCGGCGGGGACAATTACCGGCATACCGCCCTATTAATGGCGGGTTGGTTTTATCTGCTTCATGGACAACAGGATAAGGCGAATGAGTATTTTCTTCGGATAAAAATCCTTCCGGAGCCTTTTACGCCTTATGACAAACAGGCCTTAAGAGAGGTTTCAAATGACAATATACCGGACCCGGATTTATTGAAGGTCAGGCTTCTGTTTGATGGCGGTTATTATGATCAATGTCTGGAAAAATGTGAAAGATTGATCCTCTCGGGTAAATTTCACGATCAGGAGGAAGGTGAATTGCTGTACAGGAAGGCCAGATGCGAGCAGCGAATGGGCAGGCTATCACCGGCTATCACCAGTTTTCTTAGAGTAATAGAACGGGCCGGCGGGATCAGGAGTTATATTGTTCCCAATGCAGCGCTGCAATTGGGAAATCTATATAAAAAAACGGGTCAGTTTGACCTGGCCCGAAAGTATTATAACGTATGTCTGGATCTGAACAAATACGGTTATCGCGATGGAATTAACCGGCAGGCTCAGGCAGCGCTGAGGGAACTGGGAAGATAAATTACCAGCTGCCCCCGGCACCTCCGCCGCCGAAACTGCCGCCGCCACCACCACCGAATCCGCCTCCGAATCCTCCGCCCGAGGAGAATCCGCCGAAAGAGCCACCGTTACCACGACCGCCCATCATTCCAAGCAGCAGCAGCAAAGGCAGGCCGCCGCCGCTACCAATTCCCTGGTGACGGTTCATGCGCGATCTTCCCCCAAAAAATATCGAGAAGAGGATAATCATGATAATCAGACCCACCAGGGAGCTTCCTTTTTTTGGTTTACCCTTTTGCAGGTATTGATCCGAGGTAAACTCTCCGGAAGTAATCTTCATGATAATATTAACGGCTGCGTCGATTCCACCGGCATAGTTGCCCTCTCTGAATTGTGGAATGATCTCAATGTCAACTATTTGGTTGGCTTGTGCATCAGTCAGGACACTTTCGAGGCCATACCCAACCGCAATATATACCTGTCCTTTTTCCTCAGCGGTTTTCGGTTTTATCAGAATCATCACCCCGTTGTCCTTACCTTTAACTCCGACTCTCCATTTTTCCGCCAGGCGGGTGGTGTAATCATTCGGTTCATAACCATTGAGGGCAGGAACGGTAACCACATAAATCTGCGTAGTGGTTTGATTATTAAAAGCGAGCAATTTGCGCTCCAGATTTCCTGCAAAAGACTGGTCAAACATGGTTGCAAAGTCATTAACCAGCCTTGGCGGTTGCATAGGTTCCGGGAAATCCTGCGAACGTAGATCAGGGGCAATAAGGGCAAGTATCAGGCTAAAAGCCAGTATTCTTTTCATTTCAGGTATTATTATTTTCCAAAAGAGATCTCATCCAACAATTCATTCATATCATTCTGCAGATAAGGAAAATGCTCAATGAGTTTTTCGCCTGCAAGTTTTATTCCTTCCACCAAACCTTCGGTAAATCGATTGTTCCGGAAGTGTTCGGTCATAATTTCCTTGATGAGATCCCAGAATCCTACGGGTACTTTACCGTTGATACCCGCATCTCCGATAATGGCGAACTTCCTGTTCCTGACAGCCAGGTAAAACAAGACCCCATTGCGTTGTTCCGTTTCATGCATCTTCAGCTTTTTGAAAATGTAGGATGCCTGATCCAGAACATCTCCGGTGAATGCATCCTCAATATGAACCCGGATTTCCCCGGAAGTGCCTTTTTCAGCCTGAACAATGGCATTCTTAATAGCCAGCTGATCATTTTCGGTAAAGAATTTCCGTGCGTTCATCCGGTTAGAATTTTACTTCCGGAGCTTTTTCTGCACCTTCGGTAGCTTCAAAGTAAGGTTTCTTGTCGAAATTGAACAGGCCTGCATAAATGTTTTTTGGGAACATTTTAATGAAGACGTTGTAATCACGGGCCATTTCGTTGAATTTCCGTCTTTCTGTGGCGATCCGGTTTTCAGTGCCCTCCAGCTGAGCCTGCAAATCGAGGAAGTTCTGGTTGGCCTTCAGGTTCGGATACTGTTCAACAACTACCATTAGGCGTGAAAGGGCGCTGCCCAAACCGGCCTGAGCTTCCTGAAACTGCTTCATGTTTTCAGCGGTCAGGTTTTTCGGATCGATCTGAACCGAAGTAGCTTTCGATCTGGCTTCAATAACAGCGGTAAGGGTTTTGCTTTCAAAATCGGCATATCCTTTAACCGTGTTAACCAGGTTCGGGATCAGATCGGCTCGGCGCTGGTAGGAATTTTCAACATTTGACCATTGCTCATCGAACTTTTCGCTTCTGGAAACCATACCGTTATATCCGCGGAAAGCCGAAATTACAAGCAATCCAACGATAACGACAATCACAATAATCCAAAGGTTACGTCTATTTCTCATGATTTTAATAGTTTATCAGTTCAAAGATCAAAATTCATTCCAAATATTCAGCCCTGAATCTAATCCAAATTCTGGAGGGTGATGTTACAAATATTGCCGTATATTTGAAAACGAATCGCTCTTTTGGTATATAGAACTTCAATTTAGAATTATTTTTGCATTAACCAACCAATATTGTATCATGAAGAAATCGGTTTTTCTTCCCGTAAAAAAAATGGCAGTGGTTCTGGCTGTCATTTTAGCAGGTTTTGTTTCCTTTGGATCACTGAAGGCTCAAACAGTAATAACCTCATTAACGATCGGTACTCAAAGCGTTAGCGTCACTTATGGAACCGCCGGCAGTGTTACGTTTCCGATAAATTTTACTACTACTGGCACCGGGGCCGGAACTTCCACTCTGAGTATTAACTGGACAGCACCCGGGGGGGTAACCACTTCGTTTCCTGTGACTATTGATCCAAGCGTGGTCACATCGCCTGTTACTCTTACCGTAAACACTACAATCGCAACACCCGCTGGTACCACGATTTTTACTGTTTCTTCGACCGGAAATGGAAATATAAGTGCACCGGCTAATTTCGTTGTCGGTAAAAAGCCGATTATTGTAATCGGCCTGACAGGTGTCAGCAGAGAATATGATCGGACCATTGCAGCCACCACCACAGGAACTGCTGCATTATCAGGCGTTGAAGGTGGTGATGTGGCAAATGTTACCCTGGGAGGAACACCGGTGTTTACTTTCGCAACCGCCTCTGTAGGTACAGCTAAACCAATCACGGTTACCGATTATACCATTAGCGGATCTGCTTCAGGTAATTACGATTTACAGCAACCAAATTATCTCACCGCAAACATTACAGCCAAGGCGCTTACCATAACCGGATTAACCGGGGCCAATAAAGAATATGATGGCACTACAGTGGCAACAACAACAGGAACTGCCGCATTATCAGGCGTTGTATCTGGTGATGAGCTGAATGTTGTCCTGGATGGCACACCGGTGCTTACCTTCTCAAGCGCTTCAGTTGGCAATGGTAAAACCATCACGGTTACCGGCTACACACTTACCGGATCAGCCTCCGCCAATTACTCATTAACACAGCCGGCTGGACTGACAGCCAACATTACGGTGAAAGCGCTTACAATAACCGGATTAACCGGGGTCAATAAAGTTTATAACGGCACTGCAACAGCAACAACAACGGGAACTGCCGCATTATCAGGCTTGGTTTCGGGCGATATTGGGAATGTCACCCTGGCTGGCACTCCGGTCCTGAATTTCTCAGACGCATTGGTCGGCGATGGGAAAGCCATTACTGTTACCGGGTATACCATTAGTGGATCAGCCTCTGCCAACTACTCATTAACACAGCCGACTGGCTTGATCGCCAATATTACGCCCCTGGTGCTAACGGTTACCGGCCTGACTGGCGTCGACAAAGTATATGATCAGACAACTGTTGCCACCGTTACCGGAACAGCTGTGTTAACCGGTGTTTTAACCGCTGATATCGGAAATGTTGTTTTGGGTGGCACACCGGTATTCACTTTCGTAACAGCTTCAACCGGCACCGGGAAAACAATCACTGTAACCGGCTATTCACTCAGCGGTTCTGCTGCCAGTAACTATTCTATTGCTACGCTAACCGGGGTCACAGCAAATATTACGGCTAAGCCGCTTACCATTACTGGTGCTTCAGCCAGCAAACTTTATGATGCCACTGCTGCTGCAACCATCACTGGTACGCTCACCGGGATTATCGCTCCGGATGATGTTACCTTAACCGGAACCGGAACATTTGCAAGCGTTAATGTGGGTGCAGGAATTGCAGTTACCTCGGCTTGCACCCTTGGCGGAGCAGCCGCCGGTAATTATTCGTTAACCCAGCCGGTTGGCCTGACTGCCAATATTACACCCAGGCCTTTAATTATAACTGCCACAGGTCCTATTAAGTATTATGGCACTGCTTTAACGGCTGGCTCAAGTATAACCAATTTTACAACAACAGGTATCGCCGGTACCGAGGCAGTAACGAGTGTGACCCTACGTCCTAATGCAGCAGGGCTTCTTGCAGCAACTGCAGTAGGATCGGCCTACACAGTCACACCCTCTTTGGCAACCGGTACAGGAGGATTTTCACTAAACAACTACAGTATTACTTATGTTGATTATGCAGGAACAGTTAGTCCTAAACCAATTACCGTTACCCCAAATGCCGGACAGCGAAAGCTTTTCGGCACTGCTAACCCGGTTCTTACCTACACCTATTCTCCTTCGTTGATTGGCAGCGATGCCTTCGCAGGCGCCCTTTCGCGTATAGCCGGCGAAACCGTTGCAGGCAGCCCTTATGCAATAACCATTGGTACTCTCTCTGCAGGAACCAGTTATAATATAACATTAGCACCAGAAACCTTTACAATTACTCCAGCCTCGGAAGCATTAATCACCGCTTTCAACTTTACCTTATTACCTAATTATGCGGAGGTGATCAATCAAACAGGCGGAACTATAGCCGTACCGGTTGCCAATTCAGCGAATGTTGCCACACTGGTAGCAATATTCACTGTTTCTCCTGGTGCCGTCGTCAGAGTAGGCGGAGTGGTGCAAACCAGCGGCGTTACACCCAATAATTTTACGGGTGTGGTTAACTATGTTGTAACCAGCAATAACGGACTGTTTTCAAAGACCTATGCGGTTACGGTTACTAAAAATCCGGTGGTTGTCGGGAAACAATTGTTAACCTTTTCATTTGATGCTATACCGCGTGCAATCGGTGTAATTGACCAAACCGCTTTTACCGTGACAGTTCTCATACCGAATTCCTATACTGCTGCCAACGTTACGAACCTGGTAGCAACATTTACCCTGTCACCAATGGCTCAGGCATATGTTGGTGCGGTTTTGCAAACCAGCGGTGTTACGGCAAATAATTTCACAGCGGCCCTAACAGCCCCCGGTTTTATCTATACGATCCAGGCTGAAAACGGAGGAACCCGGAACTATTATGTAAGCTTTGTGAGGGATATTGCCAGAACCGAGAAGCAATTACTGACTTTTTCGTTGCCAGGGATTGAAAGTGCGATCGATGAAGTGGCTCACACCGTTGAGATGACCGTTCCGTTTATTTATACTCTTACAAGCCGGATTGCTACTTTTACCAGTTCATTTGTTTCAACGGTCTGGATCGGTGCTGACCAGCAAACCAGCGGTGTTACAGCCAATGACTTTACCCCGGCCCTAACAAGCGGTATAACTTATACAGTAAAAGCCGAAAATGTAACATCTACCCAGGACTACATTGTTTACGTAACCAGGATTCCACCCTCCACTGCAAAAGAGATGCTTACTTTCCAGTTCAATGGCCTGGCGGTCCCGGCAGTGGGAGTTATTAATGAAGGAGCGGGTACCATCGCGGTAACCATTCCGTATTCGGCCAATAAAGCAAGCCTGGTAGCCACATTTACTAATTCAAATTTATCCACGGTAAAAATTGGCACAAACCTTCAGGTAAGCGGAACAACACTTAATAATTTCACAACAGATGTTGTTTACCGGGTTACTGCCGAGGATGCTACCACTAAGGATTATACTGTTCATGTTACCCAGACACCAGCCAGTATAGAGAACAAGCTATTGACTTTCAGCGTAGCAGCCCTGGGCGGAACAGTAATTGGTATCGTAAATGAGACTGCCAAGTCCGTTCTTGTTGAGGTTCCTTATGGAACAAATATCGCCGATTTGGTGGCCGTTTTTACGGTTTCGCAGTTTGCGACCGTTAAAATCGGACCGGTTATCGGAGGAGTTGCCCAAACCAGCGGGGTTACCCATAACAACTTTACGAGTCCGGTAGCTTATAGGATTATTGCTGAGGATGGATCCAGTGAGATTTATACGGTTGTAGTAAGGGTTTTTCCTGCGTTTGTAACTTTTGCTTTTAACGATGCAGCCACACAACCAGTAGGAACCATTAATCATACGGCCCACACCGTAACGGTTCATGTTCCATTTTCCGTTAATAAGAGTACACTGAAAGCCTATTTTACTGTAAGTGGCAGCGCTACCGTTTCTATTGGTGCTACACCACAAACTTCCGGAGTTTCCATTAATGATTTTACAACTTCGAAAATTTATACTTTACAAGTGCCAGCTGGCAGCACCTCGACATACACGGTGTCGGTTATCAGCGACCCCGTAAAAACGGGCAAGCAGATGCTGACTTTTGCTTTCAATGGTTTGACCCCAGCCTGTGTTGGAGTCATTAGCGAAACTTTAAAAACAATAACAGTAAATGTACCCTACGGGACCAGTGTGACTAATCTCGTGTCAACCTTTACATTATCTGAACTGGCATCAGCAAAGATTGGTGCTGTTGCACAGGCTAGCGGAGTGACGCCAAATAATTTCACTGCAAGTGTTGTTTATACTGTTACCGCCGAGGATGGTTTGTCTCAGGCCTATACTGTCACCGTTATTGTAGCCATAGGTAGTTCCGCAAAGGATATTACTTATTTCGCTTTTGAGGATCTTAATCCCGATGTGGTTGGAATAATTACCCAAACAGCACCCGCTACCATTACGGCAACCGTACCAAATGGAACGAATCGCGCTGCTTTGAGGGCCTTTTATACCGCTTCTCCTTTGTCCACGGTCAGGGTTCTCGGGTCTGGTGGTGGGATTCAGCAGAGTGGTTTAACAATTAATGATTTTAGAATCCCGGTTGTATATCAGGTTGCGGCTCAAGATGGGTCATTGAAAACTTATACGGTTACCATTGCTGAAGGTCCTGATATAACAAGCCCGATTGTTACTAATGCTGTCCAGACTGTCTCAAATCTGACAGGTCAATTTGTATTGGTACGCAGCAATGAGGCAACAGGAAAAGTATTTATTATCAGCACCAGTGTTAACCAGACCACAATTGTCCAATTGGAAGCTGCAGTTACAGCAGGTTACGGGCGGTCGGCCTATGTGTCAGCAGCAAACACTGATATTCCCCTTTCAACTGCCAATCTTCCGGAGGGTTCCTATTATGCATATGCAATTGATGCAGCCGGTAATAAATCCCTCCGAGGCAGCAACCTCATTACTGTTTTAGATCGTATTGCTCCCACTGTCTCGGTAGCAGCGCAAACTAAATCGAATTCTCTTAACAATGTTGTGAACGTAAAGAGTTCAGAAACGAATTCCCTGGTTTATCTCATTATGGAAGGCGTCCCACAGCTGTCAAAGATACAGCTTGATGCAGCAGTTACTGCCAAGCAAGGGGTCCGGGGACTCGTGCAAGCCGCTAATGTGGATGTGCCCTTAAGTGTCTATGGTTTATTGCCTGGCAATTACCATGCATACGCCGTTGATGTGCCAGCTGGTAACCTGTCTGTCCGCAGCACAAATGTGGTAGTAATTACGGAGGCAAGCAGATCGAAATCAATATTGGCTTTCAGTTTTAATGAGTTGGAACCGCCGGCTATCGGCCAGATTATTGGAACAGATATATCAGTGAAGTTAAGGGTAGGAACCCCCGTAACTGCGCTGAGAGCTGCCTTCACGTTGTCGCCATTAAGCAATGCCTTCGTAGGTTCGACGCCGCAAGTCTCGAATGAAACGGTAAACGATTTTACCAACCCTGTAGTTTATAGGGTAATAGCCGAGGACGGCAGTGCTTTAGATTACACAGTTACCGTTTCGTTCAATACAGGTGTTGATGAAAGTGCATGGTTTAATAGCATTAAATCTTATCCGAACCCGGTGTCAGATAAATTGACCATCGAGATGACCCGGCCGGCCGACAGGATTCAGATTATTAATGGGTTGGGCCAGACCATGGAAGATATTCACAATCCAGGACAAACCACGGTTGAAATTCAAACAAGCACCTGGATGAAGGGTATTTATTTTATCCGGTATTACCTTGATGAACAGTACATCGGAATACATAAACTAATCAAAGATTAGGCATTCTGAAGAATTAATAAAAAAGCCTCACAATTACCTGGAGCTTTTTGTACCATGAAGAGATCCGCTTTTTTCCCCGCAAAAGAATTGGCAGTGATCCTATCGGTCATTTTTTTATATTATAGTGCAGAGGTCAATACTTATGCTTCCAATGTAGAAGGGTCTGCCATTTCATCAGTTACAGGGGCTTTTGGAGTTATTGACCAAACTGATTATACACCAACTCTAAGTTCTGCAAAGCAAATCGTAGAATTCCGGTTCAATGACCTCGACCCTGATGCTATAGGCTTCATTGACCAGGTTGCCAGTACGGTAACCATTCATGTGCCGTTTAGCCAGTCAGTAAATGGTCTGGTTGCAAGCTTTACTTTATCGCCCCTGGCTAAGGCTTACGTAGGCGGGGTGTTGCAATCAAGTGGTTTGACAGCGAATGACTTCATAAATTCTGTCGCCTATATGGTTATTGCTGAGGATGGTTCAACCCGGAACTATTTTGTAAGTATTGTCCGGGATCAGGCAAGGACAGGGAAAGTGTTGGAATCCTTTTCTTTTCAGGGCTTAACACCACCGGTTCAAGGAGTGATCGACCAGGTAACCCACACGATCACCGTTAATGTACCGTTTAGCACTAATGTGACAAGTTTGATTGCTACCTATACAAAATCTTACCTGGCTACGGTTAAAATTGGCAGTACTGTACAGCTGTCAGGAGTAACTTCTAATAATTTTTCGGGTAGTTTATTGTATTCTGTATATGCAGAGGATGCAAGTGTACAAACTTATTTGGTGACGGTTTCTAAAGATCCAATAAGTTCTGCAAAACAAATCACGGATTTCCGTTTTATTGGATTATCAACAGATGCGATTGGAACAATAACTGAAGATACCGGAACAATTGTTGTGACGATTCCCTGGGCGGCTGACTTAAGCAACCTGGTGGCAAGTTTTTCAAATTCCCCGGGATCTACGATAAAAGTCGGAACCGAGCTCCAGGTCAGCGGATTTACCCATCACAACTTCTCCTCACCGGTTACCTACACCGTGACAGCAGAGAATGGAACCACTAAAAACTATACCATTAATGTAAACAGGGCCGCGGTGGCTATCGGTAACACCATCTTAACTTTCAATTTTGAGAGTCAATTCGATCCCGATATTCTTGGTACGATCGATCAAGTAACAAAAACCATTAATCTGATGGTTCCTTTTACTCAGAACGTAACCGGACTTGTGCCTTCATTTGCCTGCAGCCGTTCATCAACGGTTCTGGTTGGTTCAACGGTTCAGATTAGTGGTTTAACTCCCAATGATTTTACTAATCCCCTAATTTATTATTGTCGTGCTGAAGATGGTTCAACGGAATTATATACAGTAACCGTTTCTCACCTCGCGGTAAGTACTAGTAGACAATTGTTGGATTTTCGATTTAATTTATTGGATTACAGTGCGGTTGGGGTAATTGATCAGGCAAATAAGACAGTGAACATTCATGTTCCTTTCGGAACGGATATCTCTTATCTGGTAGGATTTTTTACTATTTCCCCTTTAGCAAAAGCGGAAGTTGAGAATCTTAAACAGGTTAGCGGAGAAACTCCTCAGGATTTTTCCAAGCCGGTTGTATATCATATTATCGCGGAAGATAATTCTGATGCGTTATATACCATAACGGTTTTTGTCGATCCAAACAGGGAAAAGAGGTTGTTTACTTTTGAGTTTAACAGCCTTATTCCACCTGTGACAGGTGTTATTAATGAAGAAGCAAAAACCGTTCAGGTTAATGTCCCATATAGCACCAGCCGATCCAATCTTATTGCCTCTTTTACGCAGTCGACGAATGCTACTGTCTGGATTGGGTCAACAGAACAGGTATCGGGAGTGACGGTTAATAATTTTACGGATCCCAAGTCCTATGTCATAAAGGCACAGGACAATTCCACCCAGATTTATACGGTAAACGTGTCAAATAATCCTCCAAGCAGTTCAGCACAAATTACTGATTTTAGATTTAACGGATTAACTGCTCCGGCAATCGGCGTGATTGATCAAAGTGCAGGGACTATAACGGTGGCGATCCCTTTTGCGGCCAGTTATACAAATTTGGTAGCAAGTTTTACTAACTCGGCTTTTTCAACGGTCAAAATCGGGTCGGTTTTACAGGTGAGCGGGGTAACCCCTCATAATTTCACGACTGCGCTTACTTATACGGTTACTGCAGAAAACGGAACAACTAAAAACTATGTTGTCACAGTGGTTAAGGCGCCAGCATCTGCCGAAAATTCTATTCTGAGTTTTAATTTTAAAGTGCAATTCGAGCCTGATATTATGGGAACTATCGACCAGGTAGCAAAAACAATTAAATTGATTGTGCCCTTTGCGCAGGACGTAACGACACTGATACCCACTTTTGTCAGCAGCCCCTTTTCAAGAGTGTTAATTGGATCAACCTATCAGGTTAGCGGAATTACCGCCAATGACTTCACCAACCCAGTATCCTATTTGTGCGAGGCAGAAGATGGCTCCACTGAATTATACAAGGTTATCGTATTGCATGCTCCGGCCAGCAGCCTCAAGGATATTTTGACATTCCGGTTTAATGGTTTGTTAACGGAGGCTATCGGAGTGATTGACCCAACAGGGAAAACAATAATTGTTAATGTTCCGGGTGAAACTATCGTGACTAACCTGGTAGCTATATTCACCTTGTCACCGCTGGCCATTGCAAAAGTTGGCGGTTCCACTCAAATTAGCGGAGTAACGCCCAATAATTTTACACAACCGGTCCAATACACCATAATAGCGGAGGATAATTCTGAGAAAGTATATACCGTAAGAATTATTGTCGGCCCTTATATGGAGAAAAAGATGCTGACTTTTGGATTTCACGGTTTACCTACACCTGTTGAAGGTGCTATCGATGAATCGGCTAAAACAATTGTGGTTTATGTTCCATTCAGTACTAGCCGGGTGAACTTAGTGGCAACCTTCAGCTCTTCTGCCAGATCAACGGTTTGGGTTGGGGCTATCCAGCAGGTGTCGGGATTAACTGCCAATGATTTCAATTCTGTCAGGACCTATACCGTGAAAGCAGAAGATAATTCTACCCAGGATTATCAGGTTATGGTTTTGAAGAGTCCGGCTTTGACTGAGAATCAGATTTTATCTTTCAGTTTTAATAGTTTGACTCCCCCGGTTGAAGGTATTATTGATCAGGCAGCCAGGACCATCACAGCGGAGCTTCCCTTTGGAATCTCAGTCACAAATCTGGTTGCAACCTTTTCGAATTCATTATTTGCTTCAGTGAGTGTGGCTAGTATTGCTCAGGTTAGCGGCTTAACACCAAATGATTTTAGTCGACCCATTATTTACAGGTGTACCTCTGAAAGCGGATTAATAAATGAATATGTTGTTACAGTTAATATCACCCCGGCAAGCGCTGAGAAGGAAATAACTTATTTTGCCTTTGAAGACCTTAATCCGGTTAGTGTTGGCATCATCGATCAACCAGAAAAGTCAATAACCCTGGAAGTAACGTATGGTACATTGGTGAGCTCCCTGCGGGCTACCTTTATTAATTCGCCAAAGTCAACGGTATTAATTGAGGGTAGAGGAATCCAGATCAGCGGAATTAATTACAACGATTTCACTGTCCCGGTCATTTACCGTGTTGTAGCAGAGGATAGAACCACAGTTGATTATACCATTATTGTAAATGCCATTCCTGATACATTTCCGCCGATTGTTACAAATCCATCGCAAATGGTTACTAATTCTGCGGAACAATTTGTTGTTCTTCAAAGTAACGAAGCTCCCGGAAAAGTATATATCATCAGAAGTGATGCACCACAAACTTCTTTGACAGATCTCGATCAATCTGTTTCAGCCGGGCTTGGGCGATCTGGTATTGTTACTCAATCCAATACTGAAATCAGGATTTCAACTTATGCCATGGAGCAGGGGATTTATTACACGTATGCCATTGATGGAGCGGGTAATAAATCGGTAAAAGGAATTAATTCAATTACAATCAATGATGGATTGGCTCCGAGCGTATTTATGCAAAGTCAAACTATTTCCAATGCCCTGGCAAAATTTGTAAATATCAGAAGTTCTGATAATAGCGGCTTTGTATATTTAATACTGGAGGGAATACCCAGGAGCACAAAGCAGCAATTGGATGCAGCTGTTGGCGCGCTGAAGGGGCAGAAATCCGCTGTGACTTTTGCTAATATTGATGTACCTGTTAGTACCCATCAATTATTACCGGGTAATTACAGGGCATTTGCTGTGGATAATAATGGAAATCTTTCTGCCGAGAGTGCAGCAACTGTTGTAATCACGCAGGCAAGTCATCTGAATTCAATTCTTGGTATTAGCTTTAACGGACTAACCCCTCCGGCTTTCGGACAGATTGTGGGTACCGATATATTTATCCGGGTTCAGGTTGGAACACCATTAGCCGCTTTGGTTGCCTATTATATCTTATCCCCTTTGGCAAAGGCCTATGTTGGGTTGGTTGAGCAAAACAACGGTGTAACACCCAATAACTTCACTAATCCGGTTGTTTATACCATTGAAGCTGAAGATGGATATACTATGGAATACAAGGTCACTGTTAGTTTTGCTTCAGCTATTGGTGATCAGGAATGGTTTAACAGTATCAAGGCCTATCCGAATCCTGTTGAAGACCGGTTAACCCTTGAAATGACCCAGCCGGCCGATCGGATTCAGATTGTCAATGCTTTAGGTCAAACGGTGAATGATTTGCGAGAGCCCGGGAGAAATGTGGTTGTTATTGAAACAGGCTCATGGATGAAGGGAATTTACTTTATCCGGTATTTCCGTGAAAGGAAGTACATTGGGGTGCAGAAAATTATTAAGAACTAGTTTAAGTGCCTCAGTGTAGCGTGAAGGGGTCCCCGCCCCCGCCTTCGCGGGGGCAGGCCCTTCGCGGGGATGACAAGTCCTACGGCAGGAATGGGTGGTACAATTGGTCACGGTAGGTGTTGCGGTTGAATGGAAGGCATTCGTCGACCGAGCTGACTTGTTTGGTGGTGGAGATCATTTTTTCGAACAATTCAGGTGCCCGTTGAATGCCCTCGCCGATGTTGATCATAACCCTTTCTCCGTTGCGGACAGCGCCGGCTTTCAATGCTTCAAAGAAGCCTCCTACTGCGATTGCGGAGGCCGGACCGATACGGACAGATGATTCAAAAGAGATCAGTCGTGCTACGGAAACATGTAAGTTTTCATCAAACGTCAGGAATTCTCCTCCGGTTGATTGAACCAGCTGTGCTAAAATAGGGTAGGTTTGAGGATTGCCGTTTGCCAGAGTTGGAATACATGTTTCCGGGTTATCGAGGATCGGAAAGCGGTTTTTCCAGCCTTCGGTAAAACCTTCCAGTTTGGCTTGCTCCCAGGCCATTGTCATGGGGTTGCAGCCGCTGGTCTGAATCAGCATATAACGGGGCTCTTTTTCAAACAGTTTCAGGTGCCGGATATCTTCAAGCCCCTTGTGGATAGCAATTGGTCCTGTACCTCCCGCCAATGCCTGGATATAAACATCAGGGATATATCCCAATTGGCGTAACCATTCAAAAACCTGGGTCTTTTTTGCTTCGACCCTGGCTGGATCAATGTTCCCGCCCGACATATTGATGTTGTGCTTTTTTGAGAACTCAGCACATAATTTCTTGGCTAAAGAATAGTCGCCACGTACCCTGAATACCCGTTGACCGTAACATCCGACACCGGCCTCATTGGCTTTAAGTGCATCGTCGGGAATAAAGACAGATAATGAGATTCCGGCCAGGGCGAGATAATGGGCAAATGCGCAGGCAATGTTTCCGGTACTGGCGACGCAATACTCTTTGATTCCATTTTCCTTTAATACTGAGGCCGCTACTGCCGCAGCGACGTCCTTGAATGTTCCGGTTCCGGGGTTTTTGTCGTTGCGGTAAGCGAGAACTGTCAGGTCGAGCCCATAATACCTCAGGGCAAATTCTTCCAGAAATTTCCATCTGTCAACCGGTATGACTCCTTCACCTTCGGTAACAATATTGTTGCGGTCGTGCAGAGGCAGGTAATCAAAATAGTGGAAAAGCGAATCAGGGTGGCCTGCCCGGTTATTGATCAGGTCGGGGAGTTTCAGATAATCGTTGGTGTACTTAGCATCAACCCATTCCCCGCCGCAAGCCGGACATTTCTGACCATCATAAAACCATTGTCCAAATCCTTCGATTTTATTACCACAGTTCCGGCAAATGAAGTAATACTTGTTGTTTTCCATAGTCAGACGGATTATATAATCATTCCTGCGGCTACGGTTTGATTACTGCCCTCATCAATCAGCACCAGGCTTCCGGTTATACGGTTTTTGACATAGGAATCAAAAAACAGAGGGAGGGTAGTCCTGATCCTGATTTTTCCGATGTCGTTCATTCCGATCCTAAGGTCTGACTGGTTTTGCTCAAGGGAATTAATATCCATTTTAAAATCAACCTCGCGGATCAGGCACCGGGCCTCACGAGAAGTATGGCGAATGATATATTTTCCGGCCGGGTTAAGGGGTTTTTCATGAAACCAGCAAATCATGATGTCGATTTCCTGGGATATGGAAGGGAGATTGCCTTTTTTTACAATCATGTCACCCCGGCCGATGTCGATATCATCTGTAAGCCTTAATGTTACGGACTCAGATACATTAGCCAATGGGATGTTGGATTCAAACAGGTCGATGGATTCAATGGTTGTTTCCTTAAGAGCCGGCAGAACGACCACCGGGTCGCCCACTGAAAAGGATCCGCCGGCTACTCTGCCGGCATAGCCACGATAATCATGGAACTCGTCAGATATCGGACGGATCACATATTGAACAGGGAATCGTGCATCCACACTGTTCAGGTCGGAAGTGATGTCGATGGTTTCGAGAAGATGAAGAAGGGTAGGGCCTATATACCAGATCATATTGTCAGAAGGATGCACAACATTATCGCCATTAAGCGCGCTGATCGGCATAAAACGAATATCGGGAATGGATAATTTAGTCGACATATTCAGGAAATCCTCGCGAATCTGATTGAATCTCGATTCCGAATAGTCTACAAGATCCATTTTGTTTACACAGATGATCAGATGCGGAATTTGCAGTAAATGAGCAATATAAGAATGGCGAATGGTTTGTTCATAAACACCGTTCCGGGCATCGATCAGTACAATTGCGAGGTTTGCGGTAGATGCGCCGGTCACCATGTTGCGGGTGTATTGGATATGCCCGGGAGTGTCGGCAATAATGAATTTGCGGAGCGGGGTAGCGAAATACCGGTAAGCCACATCTATAGTGATTCCTTGTTCCCTTTCAGCGCGGAGTCCATCGGTAAGCAGGGCAAGATTGATCTGTTCATTACCTCGACGGATACTGTCGCGTTCGATAGCTTCGAGCTGATCTTCAAAGATCGACTTGCTATCATATAAAAGCCTCCCAATAAGAGTGGATTTTCCATCATCAACACTGCCGGCGGTGGTGAACCGCAGGAGCTGCATATTCAGATAGGCTTCGGAGCTAAAATCGGTTTCGAACATAAATCGGTTGTCAGTTGTCGGTTATCGGTCGGTTGCAGGTTGCACGTTGCAAGTTGTTGTTGTGATGGTTGTGATTGTTATGATTGTTATCAGGTCTACTTGAATCTTATACTTCAGAATTCGGAATTCTGAATTCTGATTAAAAATATCTCTAATCTCTGCATTTAGAAGTAACCCTCCCTCTTCCGGTCTTCCATAGCGGCTTCGGAGCGGCGGTCATCAAATCGTCCACCGCGTTCAGTAACGCGGGTAGCAGCGATTTCCCGAATAATATCTATCAGGGAATCAGCTTTTGACAGAGATAGTCCGGTGCAGGTAATATCTCCGATGGTTCGGCAGCGAAAATCATCTTCAACCACTGTTTCGTTCGGTTTGAGTTTCATAAAGGGTGCCCAGGCGAGCCAAACGCCATCGCGATAAAAGGCTTTCCGCCGATGGGTAAAGTAAAGGCTGGGCATTTCAATATTTTCCTGGTATATATACTGCCAGACATCCATTTCGGTCCAGTTTGAGAGGGGGAAAACACGAAAATGTTCACCCAAGTGCTTTTTCCCGTTGAAGATATTCCAGAGTTCAGGACGTTGATTCCTGGGATCCCACTGGCCAAATTCATCACGATGTGAAAAGAACCTTTCTTTAGCCCGGGCTTTTTCCTCGTCGCGGCGTCCGCCTCCGATTGCTACGTCGAATTTGTATTTTTCGAGGGTATCGAGAAGGGTGATTGTTTGCAGCACATTGCGACTGGCGTTGAAACCTGATTCTTCGGTGGCACGACCCTGATCGATACTGGTTTGTACAGAACCGACCACAAGCCGGGCACCCAGTTTTTCAACCAATTGATCGCGATATTCGAGGGTTTCTTCAAAATTATGGCCGGTATCGATATGAGCCAGGGTAAAGGGTATTTTTTGCGGCCAGAATGCTTTACGGGCGAGGTGAACCATCACGATGGAATCCTTGCCGCCAGAAAAAAGGAGAGCTGGGTTTTCGAATTGGGCAGCCACTTCCCGCATCACATAAATTGATTCGTTCTCAAGTTCGCTCAGATGGTTGATCCGGTACCCTGTCATTTTTCTTATTCTTTTTGATCATTCTGATGCAATCCGCATTCTTTGGATTTATTGTTTTCCCACCACCAGCGGCCTGCGCGGATGTCTTCGCCCTCGGCAACAGCCCGGGTGCAGGGGGCGCAGCCAATACTCAGGAAGCCCCGGTCATGTAACACATTATAGGGAACATGGTTCAGTTTGAGGTAATCTTTTACCTGATCTATTGACCATTCTATCAGAGGATTGTATTTAATTACCTGGTTGGCTGCATCATAGCTGAACCGTTTAAGCGTATGTCGGGCATCCGACTGGCTGGCGCGCAATCCGGTGATCCAGCAGGAGGCCTGGCTCAGGATTTTCTGCAACGGCTCAACTTTACGTATATGGCAGCACTCCCTGCGGTTTTCAACCGATTCATAAAAACTGAATGGTCCTTTTTGTGTCATCAGCTTTTCAACCTGATCCTTATCCGGGAAACAAACTTTAATCTTTTTATTGTATTTCGCCAGGGTCTGATTCATAACCTTGTAGGTTTCCTCAAAGTGGCGTCCGGTATCCAGAGTGAAAACAAGGATCGGAAGATCAGGCGTAAAGATCATGTCGGTGATGATCTGATCCTCCTGGCCGAAACTGGTGGAAAAGGCGATCTCACCCCGGAAACGGGAGGAAAGGGTTCTCAGGGTATCCTGTATCCCTAAACCGGCAGTTTCGCTATCAAGTTGCGATGCCAGATTTTCATTAAGTAAATCCTTAATTATCATATAAATACCAAGCTTTCGGTTAGAAAAGGACGGGGCAAAGGTATAAGAATCTTCGGAATGAAAAAAGGGCAGTCCGGATGGATCACGTAAACGACTGGTTGGAACTTTCGAAAGTTATTAAATGTTCTTTGCCGGTAGGCATGTAAACCCAGATTGAGGGTAGGTGCTGTTAGCAGGCGTGGGATTATTCTAAGTCCAGTACTATTTTGAGATTTTCGTTTACAATTTTCCTTAAACCAGCTGGTAGTTCACCAATTTTCTGGACAAATCGTTTATTGTCTATAGCCCTGATTTGATCAATCATCAGATCAGATGCTTTCTGCATATTCGATATGCCTTTCTTTATGTGGACCCTTAAAATGTCACTTTCCTTAACAACATTTGTCGTTATAGGGCAAATAATTGTAGAAGGATGCGAAGGATTAAGTAAATCAGTTTGAACAATTAGAACAGGTCTGATTTTGCCAGGCTCAGTACCAATTTGAGGATTAAGGTCTGCAGTCCAAATATCGAATTGTTTAATCTTCATGGCTTATTCTTTCAAATTCAGCTAATACAGACATCGATTCATCCTGAACTAATTTAGATTCTTTGGCAAGCTTTGTTGCAAGAATTTTCCTTTTATTATATCGATTGTAGTAATCAACGGCCTCATTTATATAACGATTCCTCGACTTCTTGACTTTAGAGATCACTCCCTCTGCTTCGTTAAATATCTGATCTTCGAGTTTTAATGAAAGTGTTTTCATATTTTATAGATTAATATCACAAATGTATATACAATTTGTGATACCAACAATATTTGCGCAAATTTTAGCCCATGACTGCTATCATTCCCGATTTGAGATCGTGGAATTTCTCAAATCCTTGAATGGAATAAACCTCGTTGGGAGCGGTCCTTATGCTTGCCAAAAGCGAAATATACTTATAATCACTTGACTGAATATCCTTCATCATTACTCATGTTGCCTGCCTCGCGCACGCCCGACGCAAATTTGAATTGGCATTATCTTATGATGCGGCGAAGGCAGGGTTGGTGATGAAACAGATACAAAAGCTATATGCGATCGAGCGTCAGGCGAAAGAAGCCGGACTGCTACCCGATCAAAGAAAGGAGCTGCGGCTGGAAAAGTCCCTGCCGATAATGAATGAGTTGGGCAAGCAGATTGCGGAGATGCGAAAAACGGCCATACCAAAGAGTCCGATGGGCCTGGCACTGGATTACAGCATCAACCGCTGGGACAATCTGCTCAACTACCTCTATGACGGTTCACTTGAAATCGATAATAATTGGGTGGAGAACGCTATACGTCCAAATGCCCTGGGCCGGAAAAATTTTCTCTTTGCCGGATCTCACGAAGGTGCTAAAAGGGCTGCTATGTTTTATTCCTTTTTCGGCACCTGCAAAAAGAATAACGTTAACCCTTATCAGTGGCTCAAAAAGGTCCTGGAAGTTATCCCCGACTATCCGGCCAATAAGATCGGTGACCTTCTGCCGCAAAATCTCAAACCCTGATCCTAATCACGCGCTGAGACGACCAAAAACCGAGGTGTAGTTGGTCGGATGGATACTACTGACCTAAAAAAGCTCAAAATCAACAACACCTGGCATTTCAACGAGATCACCAGCCAAACCGGTAAGATGATCGGAAAGCTTGGCATCCCGATGGAGGAATATAATACGTAATTTTGTCGGAGTTAGGGATTAAAGTATAAAAGCCCTCAAGAATTGAGGGCTTTAGAAATGTCGGAAATTCAATTAGTGCTTTTTAACAGCGAGTGATTTGGTATAGACAATTGATATTACTATTAAAACAAATAATCAAAACCTAACCTGAAGCCGAATGTCAAGAAACTATCTGGCAATTCATCGTATCCGGAAGAATGATAACCATTTGCAACAAATTTAAGGTCTGCAAATGGTGCTGCATTTAACATAAAATGTTTGCCGATTGGTTTCGAAACATTTACTCCTGCTCTACATGTAAATCCCAGATTTATCGGTATTTGTTCTACATTTTTATAGGAGGTTGCTGTATCCGGATTATATATAACCTGGTCATAACGGATCACTTTATTGACTATTATTCCACCATAAGGGCTAATCTTTACTAATCTAATCGAATTGTTGTTGAAGAAAAATAGTAGTGGAAAATTGAGGTATTTTACTTTGTGTACCACCTTATATGCAGAATTTTGGTCACGTGTATAATTAAAGGTAGAAAAGTTTATTCCGAAGCCCACTCTCAATTTATCAATTCTTTCTGTAATAAGCAGGGAAAACCCATAATTGAAATTGTCTTTTATACCTATACCTTTTGGTCTAGCATTATATAAATAATTTGCATCTAACCCTATAGTATGTTTATTTTCTTCTTGGCTTAAACAAACTAGTGAATATGCAACCATGAGAATAACCAGAGAATATCTTTTCATTTTCCCAGAATATTACTAATTACAAACAGTAGATTCTATTCTTACATTAAAGGTCGAGCCAAATGCAGCAGTAAACCCTGGCCCAAGAGTTACACTATTTCCAGCTACGATATCAAGTTGTTGCCCAGATGGAACAGTAAAAAGGCAGTTAATTGCCACATTTCTACCCACCATTGCATTAAGCAATTGACTATCTATGGAAAATTGCGACGCATTTGTTATTGTCACATCCTGACAAGGATTGGGAATTTTTCGATAATACCGAATCCACTCGACTTCCATCTGGCATGGGAAGGTTGTTGAAGCATCAGGTGAAGATAAATTTCCATAACCATCTGGTACTTCATTCCCATTATCGTCTAAAAAACCCTGAATTGCCAAATCAAAAATAATATTCATAGGGTCCTGAGGGTAAATCAGTTTCTTAACATATAGAGTATCTGCTTCAATTGTGCATCCTGTTTCCTGACCCCCCATAGTATAATACCTGCAATCCCGGCGTTTCAAAGCACCATCAACATACCACTCTATTTTATCATTATCCAAGATCATTGTAAATGTATGGAACTCTTGAGAAAAATCAGTGCCAGTGTATGCTGTCCCACAATGACTTACACTGCCATCAGCATCGTAGTCGTGATGTAATGTCATTCTGTGAACTTTTGATAACTGAGTAGCATCATAGACATGAAAAACATTATACTCATTCATAAACTCAAAGATATCAATTTCATTATAAATGGGGTTTTGTCCATATGTCCAGAAGGCAGGCCATAAACCTTTTCCTTTTGGTATCTTTACACTTGCTTCAAATTTTCCATTGGAGAACTTCCTATTTGTCTCAATATTATCAGAGGTATAATAAAAATATCTTCCATTTTTACCCCTATAATTTCCGTTACAATATAATGGTGCATTTAAATTCTGCTCATTATCATCGACTTTTGCATATAGCGTCTCCTTTTTTGCTATAATTTTCAATGTTCCATTACTAACCTGTGTATTATTATTGCTGTGAGTATAATATTGTTGTTCGCTATTACAATAGCGGATTCTAGTATCAGAATAATTCCATTTTGATAGGTCTAGATTACTTCCGTTAAAATTGTCTTCAAATACAAGCACCCATGGATTATTGTTACATTGATTAAATGGGGTCGAATAGATCACATTTTGCCCTGCTTGACAATTTTGAGCTATAACCTTACTTGTTAAAAGTAGTAGGCAAATTGTAATAATAGTATATTTCATAATTCATGTTTATAAGTATTTCTAATGTATCGCTATTTGGTAGGTTATAATAGGAATAACTACTTTTAATCAGTTAAAAACATTCTTTTCGTATCGATTACCTGTCCATCAGTAATTAAGGCATACAGATACATACCAGCAGTAAATTCACCACCATTTATGGTAATACTCCCATCTCCTTTTTGATGCAATTCAATGCTTTTAAGTTGTGTGCCATTCATATTGTAAATATTTATCATCGCGATATTAACTTTTTCTGAAAGAGAATATTTAATATTAGTACTCGCTGTAAATGGATTTGGAGAATTCTGATACAAAACATTGCCTGCTGTTAGATTTTCATTTCCTCCATTAATAATTGAGAGGCTTTTCAGTTTAGAACAACAGCAACTATCATTTTTCAATGTTTCTATTTCGCTGGTAAGTAGCTCTATTTTAGCTTCATGATCTTGAACGATTTTGAACAATATCGGAATAAAACCTTGATAATTTATACATAAAGTTCCCGTATTATCTTCAAACACCAATTCTGGAAATATCTTTTGAATATCTTGAGCGGAAAAGCCATATTGCAAACTATTGTAGAAATCTTTGTCTATTTTGCTTAACCTATCCATTGACTTATTTGTTCCCATTAACTTGTCAATGTCCCATTCATAAGTTAGGGGTTCAATCTTACTTATTTTGCTCCTGAGAACAGTATCTAAGGATATCTTGTTTAGATTTTTCTTCAATCTAATGTCAGACCACGTAACAGTACCGGAAGCGATTATTGAACCATTGACTTGGAGTTTTGCTGATGGAGTTGTTATATTATAACCAATTCCAACATCACCCCAAGTAAATTGATTACAAAAAATGACATTATTACCCTGCCGATTAATATACAATGGCAAAGCATTCCAGGTTTGTATCCATGAGTATTGGTTATGTACACCTACGCTAATGCAACCCTGTCCAGTTGTATTCCAGGCTCCAATTAGAAGATTGGTAGCACCTGGTTCTGATAATTGTGGTTGAATGTTTAACCTTGCTAGACTACTAGTTGTGCCCACTGCAACAAGACCACTAGAATTTACACTGATTTGTGCGTTACCACTAAGAAACATACAATATCCAAATAGTGCCATTAAAACTATTTTTTTCATTTTTTTGAATGATTAAGGGCACCTCTAAAAACTATTTTTTTCGATGCCGTTTTCAGTATAAATATACCACCCGGTTTTCTAAAAACCTAATTTTACCCCCCCCCTATTTTTTAGTTTCTTAATTATCTT
>JBBAAF010000013.1:0-54810 GCA_041658425.1 Bacteroidales bacterium
ATTATCTTTGGGTTACTTATCATCCCAATAAGATCTGGTACATCGTTTTCGGAATTGGATTTGCTACCGTGGTCCTGATGATGCTTTATGACCGGTTCCTGATCAGGGGTGTTGGGTTTAGGGGCAAAAGGGTGTAGATCAGAATACTGCTGTGGTGAACTGGTGTTTTGTATTTCTGCGAACCAGGATATTATGAGAATCCCGTTGCAGACAGTATTTTAAATCTATATCAAACCCCTTCGATTTCAATAAATTATAGTGCCTGGCTTCGGAAAGGGCTGCATGAATATCTGAGCTGCTCTGTTTCCAGCTTTGGATTGCCAGCCGGCCAAGATCATCAAACTCAATCTCTCCGGATTTTTGCAGCGTTGAGCAGATCAACCCTGCGCAAAGAAAATCATCAAGTGAGAATTCCCCGTTGGTTCCGGCACAGATTAGCTCAACAGGCAAATTCTGTGCACTCAGGTAATTTGTCAAGGCCTGAAGGTTTATAAAGGCGCCGATCAGCACCTCTTCAGCTGAACCGCATTTGGCAAGGGCGAGGGTGCCATTGGTGGTAGTCAGGACGATCCCATTATTCCTTACTCTTTCAACCGTATACTCCAGCGGTGAATTGCTGAAGTCGAAACCAGCTATCGGCAAGGCATGGCGCTCTCCTCCAAGCAAAATATCAGGGGATTTTAATTGAAAAGCCTCTTCAATGGATGCCACTGTTTTTACCCAGCGGGCTCCATTCGACAGTGCTGTAACAATTACCGAGGTTGCCCGCAGTACATCGATTACCACTACAACCTTACCCCGGAGCTCCTCCTCATGGATATCCCGAGCTGTTAACGTGATATGTATATTTCTGGTCATTTGTTAGTTGTTATCGGTTATCGGTTGTCGGTTATCGGTTATCGCGTTTGACGGGTTGCATATTGCAGGTTTCAGGATACTTGAATCTTGAACTTCAGAATTCAGAATTCTCAATTCGAATCTCTAAATTTTTACTTCCTTCTTCCTTGTTAATGGTAATGGGAAGGTAAACCTTATCCAGCATCTCAGCATACTCCGCCTTCGGGTCGCTCATATGGGTGATCCCTCCGCCGCTGCGGTAACGCAAGCCGGTTTTGGTTTGCTCGATAAAACGGATCATCACGGCACTTTCCATGTTTTGTCCGTCAAAGATCCCGAAAATCCCGGTATAATAACCGCGCGGTTCCGCTTCGGCCTCACGGATAATTTCCAGGGTGCGTTTCTTGGGTGCCCCGCAGATACTGCCTGCCGGAAGAAGAGCATCCAGAATATCACCGATATGCAGCGAAAAACCATCGGGCAAACTGCCCCGGATCTCGGAACTCACCTGCAGAATCTCTTTCTCATGAGTCTGAATCCGATCAATATATCGATATCGATTAACTTCTACATTATCAGCGACTTTACTTAAATCGTTACGAATCAGGTCGACAATGGTCGTATGTTCAGCTGATTCCTTCGGATCTTCCAAAACCTGGTATTCAGCATCCGGCAATGAAGCATCAATAGTGCCCTTCATTGGATAAGAACTGATTATCCCATCGTTTATCCTGACAAATGGTTCCGGTGAAAAAACGACAAACCGATGTTTAAAAAGAAGCTTGTAAGGTGCTTCGCTGAGTTCATAAATTTCCTCAATGGTCAGGCCGGTATCAATCGGGGTGGGGAACGTCAGGTTAACCAGATAGGAATTACCTTGCCTGAGATGATGCATTACCCGTTCAAAAGCAGTCAGATAAGCAGAATAGGGAACGGGCCTTTTTTCCAGGTGAAATTTGATATTAGATGCTTTTGGGTTCATGTCCTGATGGCATCCCGGCATCGTGAACCGGATGGTATCCGGAATTTTGGCTAAAGGATAAACAAGAGGAGAAAGCCCTTCGAAATCAATGATAAAAAGGAATGGCTCCCTGATTTTACCAAGATGGTTCATTTCATCAATAAAGGCTTTTCCCAGGAGCATATCCATGTTTTTCTCAACAAAGGTAAAATTGGTATCTTCACACAAACTTTTCTTATGGTTAATATTCGCGAAAAAGATCGGCCTAAAGCAGGGATCTACAGCAATTACCGGAAGTCAAAGGGGAAGCCGGTCTTTTATATAGCTGTTTTATTGCTGGTTATACTCATTATGGCTGTGGTTTATAACCCGAACAGAGAAGCAAGAAGAATGATTCAAAATCAAAAAAATGCCTCAACATCCGCCTCTTCTGAACCGGAGTTTGTCAAACAGGGAGAGTTGACTTTTTTAAAGGCCGATAGCACAGTCATTGCTAAAATCGATATTGAGATCGCCGATGATGATGCCAGGCGTGAACGCGGATTGATGTACCGCCGGCAAATGGAGCTAAATCGTGGGATGCTGTTCATTTTCGAAGATGAGGAACTCCGGTCATTCTGGATGAAAAATACCTATTTGCCGCTGGATATTCTTTACCTCAACGCGCAGAAAAAGATCGTCCGGATCTATGAAAATGTAGCTACCCTGAATGAAAGGTCAATCCTTTCTGATTTCCCTGCAAAATATGTAGTAGAAGTCAATGCTGGATTTTGTGCACTCTACAACGTACAGGTTGGGGACGGGATGACTTTTGTAAGGAGGTGAATAGATTGAAGTAAAAATGGAAACACCTGCCGAACGGAATGCCTATAATAAAACCTTTTGATGCCAGACAGTTGTTGATTACCCTGAGAAAATACCTTTTCATTTCGTGAAGACAGTTATGCCGATATTTTTTTGGCTGATCATGATCAGCTCAGCCTGCGTAAATGATAATGAGAAGGATATGTTCCCTCATATCGTAATTCCGGATTCTGCCATACAGGGCCAGGTGGCCTGGTTCAGTTTCGACTCCACACTGGAAGACCAGCTCCGGAATGTCGACCCGCTGAGGTTTTGGGGGGATATCGAGCGCGGCAGGGATCATAACCGTAACGACAGCGCTGCACTGGTGATGGATGGTATTCATGATTACCTTTCAGGATTCATCGGAAGATATGATTCATTGGCCATCTCCCTTTGGTTCCTGCCCATGCCTAATTATTACAAATCCTACCTGTTTGATTACGGTGTTGGTCAGTTCACGGCAGGGCTTGATGCCATAACCTCAGCTACCATGCCCAGGTTCAGAATGTTTCTTCAACAGGATACCTCAAGATGGTACTGGACGAATCAGCTCGATTTTTTCTTCTGGCACCATATGTATCTGGAGATCGGGGACACAATCAACCCGCCCAGGCTATATATCGATGGATATCTGCCTGATACGGTGTCCCGGCCCTGGCGGATGCATCCGCTGACCGACCTCCTCTATCTGGGCAGGCCTTACAACTCTGATATTATGGATACCCTCCTATACAGGGGTTATTTAGATGAAATCCGTATTTTCAACAAGTTCCTTACTGAAGAGGAGATTTACAGCCTCTTCTGGGAAGGCAAGAAGTAGACGCATAATTGCGTCTGAGACGGTGAGATTGTAGAGACGCATAATTGCGTCTGAGACGGTGAGATTGTAGAGACGCATAATTGCGTCTGAGACGGTAAGAACGATAAGAAAGTTAAGATAGAATGAGAGCTCTAAGGTTATTGTTGGTTGTTGTGATTGTTATGATTGTTCTGCCGCTGCAGGCACAGAACGATCTGTTGGAAATGCTCGATCAGGAAATCAAATCGCTCCGGGTTCCCGTTGATGCTACTTTTAAATCAACCCGTGTAATCAATTGCCATTCCATCGAACGCATGCAGGCCGGTGACCTTGAATTTCATGTTTCACATCGTTTTGGATTAATCAATAGCGGGTTTAAGAAGTTCTATGGATTAGATGAATCGAGTTCCTATGTCAGTCTGGAGTTTGGAATAACTAATTGGCTGGAAGCAGGTTTGGGCAGGGCAACCGTGGATGAATATTTTAATGGGTTTATCAAGCTCAGTCCAATCCGGCAATCGAAAGGAAAGTGGGCGATGCCTGTGAGTACCTCCTTGTATCTGGCGGCCATGACTACCACCAGGGATTATCCTGATCCAAACTGGACTGTGGATGCCATACACCGCAGATCATTTGTTGCCCAACTCCTCGTGGCCCGGAAATTTGCCCCTTGGCTGAGCCTGCAGGTTAGCCCCACGTTTGTCCATCGGAACATGGTTGCTACACCACAGGATCCGAATCGGATTTTTGCGGTAGGCATGGGCGGACGGGTGAAATTTACCCGTCGGACCGCCCTGTCGGTCGAATATTTCTGGTTGAAAGACCGAAGCCTCCTCACCGGTCCCCCAAGATATAATCCGCTGAGCATTGGGCTCGATATCGAAACCGGCAGCCATGTGTTTCAGATTTTCGTCACCAATTCCTTCTATATTCTTGAAAATGGATTTATAGGCGAAACCACACGCTCATGGCGCAAAAAGGAACTTCACATCGGTTTCAATATTTCCCGGGTTTTCTCTGTTATCAGAAAAAAATCATGAAAAAATCCGGATTCATTCTGCTTTTATTAACCATTTTCACTTCAGTTAAGTCACAGGATACCCTTTGGTTTACCCGGACCGGGCATATTTATTTTATTTCCCATACCGATATTATCGATATAGATGCAAATCATTATCAAACAGGTTCATTTCTGAATACCCGAAGTGGAGAAATAGCTTTTATTCTCCTGATGAAGTCTTTTCAGTTCACCCTGCCGCTGGCAGAGGAACATTTTAATGAAAATTATGTGGAATCGGAAAAATTTCCGAAGGCCACGTTTAAAGGAAAAATTCTGGATTTTGATCCATCAAAACTGCTGCCGGAAATTGATTATAAAGTAGTTGTAGAGGGCGATCTGACTATGCATGGGGTAACATCCACAGTTAGGGAACAGGGCATACTCCGCAGGTCGGGCAATGAAATCAGGGCTGTTTCAAAGTTTACTATTCATTTAGATACTTATAATATCAAAGTTCCGAATATTGTGGAAGACCGTGTTGCTAAAGAGATTCCGATTGATGTTAATTTGAAATACGAGCCGTATAAAAGGCCTGGGGGGAAATGAAAAAATCCTATCATCAGTCCCGAATATTGGGAGTTGCACTATTCCTTATCCTCATTGGGGTAGCCGGCCGGCTTATTTTCCCTCCCTTTGGTAATCTTTCGAAGGAACTTCCGGAGGGTAATTTCACGGCCAGCGACTTGTTTCAGGAGTTTACCAGCGACCCGACCGGTGCATATATCCGGTTAGCCAACAAAGTGATCATTCTTGAAGGTGATGTTGCCGCAACAGGAGATGGTTATATCATGGTGGGTAAGGATATGTGTTTGGTCAGGTGTATGTTCCGGAAATCCATTTACGACCGGAAACCGGGTCTCAAAACCGGTGACAGGGTGACCTTGAAGGGTGTCTGCCGGGGGCTGAACATGACAGAAGTGCTCGTGACACATTGTATTATACTTAATAAGCCAATAAATTAATTGGACCCCGCATCTCTTTTATTGAGCTGGTATGACCAGAATCGTCGTACCTTACCCTGGAGAGGTAGCCGGGATCCTTATATCATCTGGGTTTCCGAGATAATCTTTCAGCAAACACGAATCGAACAGGGTACCGGCTATTTCCTCCGGTTTGCAGATCGTTTTCCTACCCTGGATTCATTGGCCGCCGCTGAAGAGGATGAGGTGCTTCGGTTGTGGCAGGGGCTTGGGTACTATTCACGTGCCCGCAACCTGCATTTCACGGCTCGCTATATTCAGGAAAATTTTGGCGGTAAATTCCCTGAGGATTTCGACTCCATTAAGAAACTTAAGGGCATTGGCGATTATACCGCTTCCTGTATTGCATCGATCTGTTTCGGCCAAACTCATGCAGCCGTGGATGGCAATGTTTACAGGGTGCTGAGCCGGTTATTTGCCGATAGTATGCCAATTGATACCCAGGCTGGAAAACTCCATTTCAAAAAGTTGGCGCAGCAACTGATCAGCCGGGAGCGGCCGGGTGATTTCAACGAGGCGCTCATGGACCTTGGTGCCACGGTTTGTAAACCACGATCCCCTTCCTGCACGATTTGTCCGGTCAACAGCTTGTGTCAGGCCAATAAAAAGAAAATCCAGATGGAATTTCCGGTTAAGGCGCCTGCCCGGGAGAAATCCGGATCGATTATCAATTATTTGCTGATTAACGCTGAAAATCATATTGTTATCAATAAGCGTAGTGGAAAAGGGATATGGAAAGGACTATATGAACTTCCGATGATCCCGGGTGAGCTGGAACCGGTAGATCTGGCTGCAGAATGTCTGGAATTATATGGATTAAAAGTAGATAGCCTGACGGAAATTCGCCGGGTGAAACATCTGCTTACTCATACTGAGCTTGATATCAGGTTTTATTCGGCTCAAACAGAAACCGCCTATAACCAAACCGATAATAATCTATTATCGGTCCCTATTGGGAAAATTGAGCAATATCCTTTTCCAAAACCGTTAGTCGATTTCCTGAGCAGTCTTGAAGAGGAGTAGGTTTACTCCTTCAGGTACTTATCGAGCCAACCGAAAAACTCCCGCTGCCAGAGAATTCCGTTCTGGGCGGAAAGTACCCAATGGTTCTCCTCCGGAAATAACAGCAACCGGGCCGGTATGTTTTTCAGCCGGGCAGCATTAAAGGCTTGCATCCCCTGGGTGTAAGATATCCGGTAGTCTTTTTCTCCGTGAATAACCAGAATTGGCGTATCCCACTTCTCGACAAAGCGATGCGGTGAACTGGCATAACTTCTCTGAGCCACAATATTTGTGCTGTCCCAATAGGGTCCGCCAAGATCCCAGTTAACAAACCACATCTCTTCCGTTTCAAGGTAATTTGCCTCAAGGTTAAACATGCCATCGTGGGCGATAAAGGCTTTAAATCTTCCGTTATGGTGGCCGGCCAACCAATAAATACTAAAGCCTCCATAGGAAGCCCCTACTGCACCAAGCCTGTTTTTGTCAACATACGGTTCTGCAGCAACGGTATCAATCGCGGAGAAATAGTCGAGCATATTCTGACCGCCATAATCTCCGGAGATCTGCTCCAGCCACTCCTTGCCGAACCCGGGTAGCCCGCGCCGGTTAGGGGCAACAACGATATATCCCTTAGCTGCCATCATCTGAAAATTCCATCGGTATGACCAGAACTGGCTTACTGTACTCTGGGGACCGCCTCCGCAAAACAGGATGGCGGGATATTTTCTTGAAGGATCAAATCCCGGAGGATATATTACCCATACCTTCATTTGCTTCTGATCAGTTGTGTTAACCCATCGTGATTCAACGCGTCCCAAAGCCAGCTGATCGAGCAAGGGTTTGTTTACAAAGGATAACTCCTCTGCTTCACCGGTGGTAGGATCCACCCGGAAGATTTCATCGGGTTTCGACATTGATTTCCGGACAGCTATCAGGCGGCTGCCTGTTGGCAGAACAAGTGAATAGTCATGAATACCTGAAGTAATCTTGGATATGTCGTCGGATTCGACATTATAACGATAAATTTCATCAGTAGCCTGATAGTCTGAGATAAAATAGATCGATTTGTTGTCGTCGGTCCAAGCCAGCGATTGGGCATTCTGATCAAACTGGGCGGTAGCATCCGTACGTGCGCCTGTTTGGAAATCAAGAATATACAACCTGTTTTTATCGGCCTCATAACCATCCCGTTCCATGCTTTCCCAGGCTAAATAGCGGCCATTGGGCGAAAAAACGGGGTTAATATCATACCCCATCATTCCTTCGGTGAGGTTGGTGGTGGTACCGGTACCCAGATCACACTGGTAGAGGTCTGAATTAGTAGACAGGGCATAGTCCTTTCCCTGTTTTTTCCTGCAGGTATAGATAATTTTGGTTCCATCGGGCGACCATACTATCTGTTCCATCCCGCCATTTGGTTTCAATGGTGATTCCCATGGCTGGCCTTCCATGATGTCAACAATTGCGTCGAGCCGACCCTTTTTAACCTGGGCGACAAAAACATGTGTAAATGTTTCAACCCATTCATCCCAATGGCGAAACATGATATCATCATAAGCCCGCGCATTGGCTTTGGCCAGATCAGGGTATTTATCTTTCAGGTTGGCTTTAACCTTCACCTCTTTAATGAATGCTATGCGTTTCTGATCCGGAGAATAATTGAATCCGGATATACCATCTTCAATATCAGAAATTTGCCGTCTTTCGGAACCATCCGGGTTCATTTCCCATAGCTGAGTGCTTCCTGATTCGCGGCTCAGGTAACCGATTTTCTGCCCGTCAGGCCGCCAGACTTCACCGGCTTCATTTACAGCAGTATTCGTGATCGCTTTTGTCGGGGCACCGGTAACAGGCAACAGGTAAAGGTCACGAAAACCCTTATTTTGTTCGATGTTATAGTAAGTGATGCCAAAAAGGATCTGAGTGCGATCGGGGGACAACTGAACATTGCTTATACGGCCAAACGACCACAAAACTTCAGGCGTCATCCGGTCAGATGACAGTCGGAGAATTTCAGGCCGGTATCCTTCCTGTGCCGCTTTTTTGCATCCAACAGTCGCAATTACAAAAAGAACGGTGATCAATCCGGTTAACCTTATCATGGGTTATTTTCTTTTAAGGGGTTTTCCATCTTCAATGCGGTTCAAACCTTTAATGGCCAAAGGAAAATTTGGTTGTATTTCCATGGCTTTTTGATAATCAGTTTTCGCCTTAGCAAGCTTGCCGTCAAGTTCATAGCTGAATCCCCTGTTATACCAGGCATCCGCATAATCAGGATTCCAGTAGATGGCTTTTCCAAACCATTTTGCTGCCTCTTCAAAATTGCCTTTATATACCATTTCGATGTACCCGCGATTAAAATAGGGATCAGCCTGGGTGCTGTCGATTTTGGAGCTGATATACCCATATTCCTGCTGCGCTTCATCAAGGAAGCCATGTTCCTGGTAAAAAAATCCCAGCAGGTAATGCGATTCATACATATTGGGCTGCAGGTCGATGGCTGATTTCAGGTACTGGATTGCCAATTGGTTTCCCTGGTTTGAATATATTTTACCTGCTTGTATATAGGCAGCATAATAATCAGGCTCCTTGTCGATGGTAACCTGGAAATTTCGAATAGCACCCGTTGTATCGCTGGTCTCGAGGGCAATCATGCCCTGAAGAAAGTAAATCTGGGCAAGATCATCATTGATAGGTTTTACTTGTTGGAGCATAAGCTTTGCCTGGCCATACTCCTTCATATAAAGATGAATCTCTGCCAGTTTAAGCATTACGTCAGTGTTGCCCGGAAATTTCTTAAGGCATACATTCAGGGCTTTTTTTGCGCTGTTGGGTTCACCGTTGAAAATATAATATTCGGCCTGACTGATGTAATACCCGGGATTCAATGAATCCATCTTCAGGGCGATTGTGATATCATTCAAAGCCTGAGTGTAATTCTTCTTGTCAGCGTAGAAATTAGCCCTTTTTGCAAACAGGTCAGGGCTTTTGGGATTTTCCCTTATGAGCTTGTCGAGGACCAGCAGGTTCGACGAGTCGGGCGCGGCAACTGCTGTCGCCACATCTCCCGCCTTTTTATCGTTGTTGCCTTTATTCCTGCAAGAGGTCAGGACCAACGGAACCAGGATTAAAAAGAAAAGAGCCGTCCGAATGACGGCTCCTTTGTTAAATTTTAGCATTTTTCAGTGCTTCTTTGATTTTTACTGTGATTTCTTCAGCCAATTCCGGGTTGTCATCGAGCAGCAATTTAACAGAATCACGTCCCTGGCCGAGTTTGGTCTCTCCATATGAAAACCACGAACCCGATTTCTTAATGATATTCAAATCCACACCCAGGTCAATTACCTCCCCGATTCGTGAGATTCCTAAACCATACACCAGGTCGAACTCGGCTTTTTTGAATGGCGGAGCCACCTTGTTTTTTACAATCTTCACGCGGGTGCGGTTTCCGGTCATCTCTTCACCGTCCTTAATCTGACCGATCTTTCTGACATCAACCCTCATGGATGCATAAAATTTCAGGGCATTACCACCGGTCGTGGTTTCGGGATTGCCAAACATGACTCCGATTTTTTCGCGGAGCTGATTGATGAAAATCACGCAGGTTTTAGTTTTGCTGATGTTACTGGTCAGCTTTCTTAAGGCCTGCGACATGAGCCGGGCCTGCAGGCCCATCTTGGAATCACCCATTTCTCCTTCGATTTCAGCTCTGGGCGTGAGTGCTGCTACCGAGTCGATTACCACAATGTCGACAGCACCCGAACGGATCAGGTGATCGGTAATTTCGAGAGCCTGTTCACCATTATCGGGTTGCGAAACCAACAGGTTGACCACATCTACCCCCAACTTTTCGGCATAATAACGGTCAAAAGCATGTTCTGCATCGATAAAGGCAGCTGTGCCGCCTTCTTTCTGCGATTCAGCTATGGCATGAAGCGCCAGGGTTGTTTTACCGGAAGATTCTGGTCCGAAAATTTCGATTACCCGACCTTTCGGATAGCCCCCGACTCCTGTGGCAATATCAAGAGCGATGGATCCTGAAGGGATCGTCGGAATATCCTCGATCGCATCGTCTCCCATCCGCATGATGGTGCCCTTGCCGTAACTCTTTTCTAACTTTTCGATAGTGAGTTGCAGCGCTTTTTGTTTTTCTTTCTGGATTGAATTGTCTTTTTCCATTTCAAATTTTGATTAGCTGGTAATATAGATGCAGAAAACATGCAAAAATGGAGAATAATGTACAAATATATCAACTTAATCGGGTTGAATTTCTCCGTCTTTTGGAAGTTTATTAACAGTGGCATGTTCTGGTGTGAATAAAATTGTCTATTTTGGCATTCCTTTAAAAACAAGCTAATGGGCCGAAATGTTACAAAACGCAACCCCGATTCCCGCGATCTGACCAATTTCAGTTCGGGAGAGGAGCATTTCCTTGTTTTACACAATGATGATGTGAATACCTTTGTTTACGTAATTGATTCTTTGGTAGAGATTTGCGGCCATGATCCGATACAGGCCGAGCAATGTGCATTCATTACCCATCATCAGGGGAAATGCGATATCAAAAGAGGTGAAGTTATCACCATTAAACCGATGCAGCTGAGTCTTCAGAATCGGGGACTCCTGGCTACCATCGATTGATTATTCATTAAGACTTTATCTAAAATTTGTATAATGCGGTAAAAGTTTTACTTTTGCCGCACTTCTTTGGAGAGATGGGTGAGTGGCTGAAACCAGCAGTTTGCTAAACTGCCGTATGCCTAAAGTGTACCGGGGGTTCGAATCCCCCTCTCTCCGCGAGGTGGGTGAGGTGGGTGTGGGTTTGGGTGTGAGTGTGGGTGTGGTGCGAGAGAGTGAGAGTGAGTGTGGAGGAGCGTTGTTAAAAGATTGAAAATATGTTTGATTTCGAGAAACTGGATTTGTATCAGGAGCTTAAAAAGCTGAACTATATGGTCTATAAAAAGATCAGGTCGATCAAGGAGATCGATCCCTTTATCATTGACCAGTGGAAGCGTGCCAGCCTGAGCAGTGTCCTGAACCTTGCAGAAGGAACCGGAAGGATGACGCCAGCAGATAAAAAACATTATTATACGATATCACGCGGAAGCATTTTTGAATGTGTAGCCATCCTTGATCTGATCATGAACCTGGGAGGATTGTCGCAGGCTGAGTTCGTGGAATTTTATGAAGGTTACGAAAAAGCCTCCAAAATGCTCCTCGGAATGTACCGCAGCCAAAATTGACTCGTGCCACACACACACTTCACACGCAAACACACACCCAACTCACTCACACCCACACACACACGCACTCTCACGCCCCACACTCTCACGCCCCACACCCACACGCCCCACACTCACACGCCCCACACCCACACCCACACACAAACACACACCCACCTCACCCACACCCACACTCACACACACTCTCACGCCCCACACTCACACCTCACACACAAACCCACACCCGCTTCGGGGTATAGCGCAGTCCGGTTAGCGCACCTGGTTTGGGACCAGGGGGTCGTAGGTTCGAATCCTACTACCCCGACGAAGAAGAAAGCCGCTGTAAATGAAAAATTTGCAGCGGCTTTCCCGTTTAACCGGGAGAAATACGGGAGAAGGTCAATTTTTTGCCACGGCAGTGATAGATAGCGCGGTTTTTTATATTAATATTAAGAAATCGGAATGATCATCCATGGGCCACCTCCGATTCCACCGGTGCGGGAAGATCCAGGATCGAATCCCGGACATAGTTGATGGCTTTACAAGTTTTGAGAAAATCCGGAGCAAAATTGGTTTGAATTTCATCCGAAATTTTGAGCAGGAAAGAGGTCACTTCGATGAGTGCCTCCGTGTGGGCATCGAGTCCTTCATTGTCGCCATCCTGGAGATCGCGGAGCTCCCGGAGACCGTCGGGTGAAAGGACCTCCCCGTTGATGTGAATGTTGGCCACTGCGGAAGCAGCCGATTGTGTAGTATTTGGCATAATGCATGAAAAATTAGTGCGGTAGCATAACTACTGATCTTCCTTCCGGAAGAAGCAGGATCTGCCAGGTTACAACACAACCAGGTGAGGGGGACTCGGGTGTTAGGGCTTGCCGAGTCCTGCCATGCTTTTCCGAAAGATTGTTGCTTTGCATGCTTGTTATGTTGTATTTGACAGGAGCAACGATAGGGAGGGGGAGGGAGAAAAACAAGAGGGGATAAGATCTTTATTGGGTTTTTAGTAATGTATAAATTGAGCCGAAGTTAAAGTTCAATTTGCTCTAATAGTCAAACTGGTTTGACCATTCATTCCAGTCCAAAGGAGATACTTGTCTTGCGCCAAATCCCATTAATACTCCTTCTCTAACTTTGGTAGAAAGAGGTTTTAAAGGCCATAATCGCATCACACCTTTGCCTGATCCTGACAAATGAGTGCTAATTATATAGTTGGCAATTCTCCTGGCTTCGGGATTTTGCCAGGCTATCTTTACGAAAAGTTGAGCGAGCATTGCGCCAATTGGTTGGAAACCTGAGATTTGATTGTAATCGTCCTGATTATAACTAAGAAATCCGGAGTAACAAATGCCTTCTTGGTCAAATAATTCAGAAATTTTAGATTGATCAAAATCTTTGCCCATTGATTGCCTAGTTATAATCCCTTTTACAGAATTCCAGAAACCTAAATTCGAGATACATATTAAGTCTAATTCCTCTCGAGGATGCTTAACCTGTTTAAGATTTTCTTCGTAGAGAATTTCATAAATCTTCAAATGAACCTTTTTGGTGGGATTTTTCCACACATGTGAATGAGCTAATAGTCCATAGATGATTGAACTATGTAAATCCCTATAGGGAGTTCCTTGTTGATTGAGCGCATGTTTCTTAATTAGGGTGCTATTTAAAATAGCTTTTTTAATATGCTCTGCCCTTAATGTGGTTTTACATTCAAATGCAGCAACCACACCTCCTGCCAAATACAGCTTTTTATCCTTAAGATAATCCGGATAAGAAGGATGTAATATAAGGATATCAATTTGAGGTGAGGCGATCCCTTCATGACTTAGAATCCTTCCTTTTGTTACGACAGTAAAGGATGGAGGAAGCCATCTTTTAAAAAGAGATGCCCAGTTTTCCTCTCCCTGATCACCAGCAGTTCCTGGGTCTTCAGAAGCTTTTTTTTGTATTCGAATATACTCCTGAAACATCCCATTAGCCTGCTCAAACATAAAATCAAATAAATCATGAGTTGGGGCTTTGTCTAAAGCCTGGATTGAACCAATTTGTAATTCAACCTGACCAGCCACCTTCATAATTTGCACCAAACGCGGTGAAAGTTCCATATACTTAACCTGAGTTGTGATCATGGTACTATTTATTGAACGAAAATCCTTGCAATGGGTTTGGTTTCGGCATTTCTTCGGGTTTAGCTGTCATGTAATCCCATTAAAACCTTGCTCTATTACATATTTTACACATGCGGCAATTATCTGTTTCTTGGTTTCACTGAGTAACCCTTTAATTAGTTTGGGCCCTTGTTTCGCAATTTTGGCCCAAACTTGACTCAAGTTTCGAGCTATCCAAGCTTTGGATTTCAAGGTCAATTCATCTCTTAACTCCTCAATATCTTTTTTAATCTCTTGAATCTGATCCTTATTATGTTCCGTCTCAAATTTACCTATATGATTTACAATATATTCAAGATGTTCATCGATCGCTAATATTTGTTTTGTTGTAAATGGTTTTGTTTCGGCATCTTCTTCGATTAATTGAAATTCAGCATAGTATTCTTCTTCAAATGCTTTAATAATCGGGTCGTCAAAAAATGAATTTACAGTCTTATATTTTTCTAATAGGGCAACCCACAAATTGAAAGATGCATCTAAACCGTTTCCGAATATCCACTGTTTACATTCCTTTATGGATAAGTCACTCTCAGGTTTCCGTTCAATAAGTAATTTAATGCCCCTTTCAGTATTGTATTCTTGGACATTAAAATAGAAATCTGAAGATTTGTCTTTGTCAATAGCTTTAAGGAGAAAAATGCCTGGTTCAATTATCTCAAAAAATTCGCTCTTGAGGTCAACATATTTTTCGAGGATTTCTAAAATAATCAAGGGTATTTCTTTCTTCATTTTGTAGTAATTATTCAACTATTGGATTTGCGCAATTAGTATTGTTTCACACTCATAATAGGTTGATAATGATAAAGAAAGTAGCTTTTTCTTTTGTTGTTGGAATTCCAAATCATCAATTGCGCCTTCATCGAGGAGCTTTTAAGCTTGGCGATTTCATCCGTGACACTGGTGGGTTTTTCTGATTCCGGCCTCTCACAATGCATTCTTGTTTCGGCTGTTGGTGATTGTTGGATTATCCGAACTTCTGGGGGATTCTTCCGGTCTGAAAGTGCAACTGCAATAAATCCGAAGATCGGTGACAAAAGAAGGCTCAGGAAGAAGGCTCCCCAAAAGCCGATTTTTCTATAACCCCCATACCAAGCGATGATTATGGTTAAGACGATCCATGCTAAGATGATCATGGTTGTATAGGTTTATCCTTGTTGGTTATAAAGGTAGAAAGAAGAAGCAACAATGCAACAACAAAAAATTTACAGTGAGAGTGAGGGAGAGAAACAAAAAAACCGGTGTTAAAAAGCACCGGTTTCATTTTGCCAGGATCAAAAAAGCGAATCGCGGCATCAAGATCGAAATCCTACATCCACTGTAATTGCTTCTGCTGACATGGGCGGATCAAAGTTTCAGTGATCGTAATCCTACAGGCCGGCTTCAACTTTTGTCTGGATTTTACTTCCATTGCCCTTTTTGTTTCAGTGATCGTAATCCTACAGGCCGGCTTCAACTAGCTGTTTGGAACTCATTATGTATAGCAATCAAGGTTTCAGTGATCGTAATCCTACAGGCCGGCTTCAACAGGAAATTTTTTAAAACTTAGTAAACATAGGTATTTTGGAGTGTTTAATCCGGGAGCGGATTGCCATATTATGCATTTGACCGGTTTTTTGCTTTCTAATCAGTCTATGTCAAAGAACCGTTCGTGTCAATGTTGTTGATTATAAAGGTAGGACAGAATGCAAAACAACATAACCAAGAGATTAGGAAGAGCGTCCAATTACCCGCAATTCACGTTTTAATGGCGGTTATAGGAGAGAGGCATGTGAAGCTTATTTTATTAAGATTCTTTACATTAAATTTTCAGAAAGCCCAACTCATACACCATTGGCAGCAACTTATCAGTCAAGGCTTTGTAGGCTTTTTCAAAGCCTTTAAGGGAGATGGGCGGAAAATCACCGCTGGCATTGCGCGCCTGCAGCGCTTTGCGTACCTGATACCAGCCCACATCGGGGCGGTTAAGTTTCAATTCATCGCGCACACTATGCACGTCGGTGTGGGCAAAGTAGGACTGCCACAGTTTTTTGCCCTCGGCTAATAAGGCATTTGATTCATCACTGAATGTTTTGTCTGCCATGTGTCTTACCATAAAGTCGCTTTCAAACCGATCGGGTGCGCCTACCTCTGTTTCGGTGTAGGGTATAAAGTGGTTTACTAGGCTCCATTTTTTGCCGTTCCATTCCAAGTCGTCGGCACCGGCTGAAAGGTTGCTACCGTTAAACAGCATCCACACTAAACAGTCCGTTTTAAATTCTTCGCTAAGTGGTTCGGTGGGCTGCAAAAACTGGTCGCGGTCGTTGAGCCAAGTTTGTTTTATTATTCGGCGAACTGTGAAAATAATGGCACATTGCCACAAGTTGTTAGAATCAACAAAAAGGGCTCCTGGACTTCCGTATCCAGAAGATAATAAGGCAGTTCTTTGTCCTGCATGTTGTAAATCATTGCTGTCACAAAGCAATTGGCCAATTGCTCCATCCGACCAGAAGGTGCCCCGGACGTCAATGGACTTAATTGCCGGATGTACAGCATTTTTCAGTGGAACTACAGATACCTTGTTTGGTTTTGGACGGCATATCCATAGATTTAGTGACAGTTCCTTGGGTACATTATAAAATCGTTTTTCGCCTATAGGCTGTCCATCTTTATTTAAGACTTCGGCAGTAATTTCAGAAATAAAACTTCCTTTTTTAACATGCTGGTCAGTTTTCCATACTAAAAATCCAATTGGGAAATTGCCACTTAACCCGTCGAATGCTTGGCTGTGTACTACAAAGCCGCCTAAATAATTTGCATTCCATTTTTGTCTAAAATTCTCAAAATTTGGCGCAATTACATATTTCAACGTACTGAACATCGCAATAGTTGCGGTTGGTATTTCTTGAGCAATTCTTGCCAAGAATTGGGTGAACAATTCTCTTGTAGCATAGCTATATTCTTTCATACTCTTTGCAACCAATGTTTTAGCCACATCTGATTTAGCAGCACTTCCTAAAGTGTCTCCGGACTCAGCGTAGGGAGGGTTTATTAATACCAAAATCTTTTTTCCTTCAGCAATGGCTTTCTGTAATCCTTGTGGAACTTTGTTGGTCAGATGGTAATCAATATTGCCATCGTCAGTTAAATCGTTGTTAAGATAGTCGTATTGAAACCTTTGTGCCTCAACACACGTTTTTGTGGCTTTCATCACATCAATATCGGCGAAATCTAAAGTGCTCATAAATATGTTGCGCGGGTTGCTGTGTTTAACTTCAAGGTTGCCTACGCCACAGCACATATCCCACACAATGTATTCGCGCTGCCAGTTTTTTCCTAAGGTTTCGCCTAGCTTATCATATGCCTTATCCACTACATTCAGCGGGGTGTAGTAAGCGCCTTTAAAACCGCGCTCGTTTAGAGGTATTAAGCTATCACGCCTTTCCAATAAGTAGTTCCGGTATTCCTGCTTGGGCGGGCGGTGGTATATGTGCCAAAACTGGCGGTAGCCCTCTTTGTTGCCCAACTCATACAATTTTCCGCCCTGCATAAACACGGGCTGGTTATTTTTGTGAAGCAGCTCTGCCGGAAGGTTGTTGTGTGTGCTAATGGTGCCATCGCTCATAATGTCGGCAAAAAACAGAAGGGCATAATCTTCTTCCGACACACCTTTTATTTCGCGTCCAATCATCAGCACCCATTTGTCAAACACCTGCTTCAGGTTGTCTGGCGTTATCTGCGTGCGGATAATGTCGCCCTCTTTTATGGCGTTTTTAATTGTGCTGATAAATTCTTCTTCGTGCGTTTCTATTTTAAAACTCACAAAGTGCGTCCCTATGTGTGCCGATACGATATCGAGGGCCTCTGGCGTTACATCGGTGGCGCGCTTGCCCCACTTAATGGTTTTCTTTTCTAAAAACGGAATTACGTCCGCACTTTTCATGATAGCTGCTTTCTGCGTATCAATAACCGCAAGGAATGGTGGCACGTATTCGCCTTTGTCTAGTGCCTGTTGAACATAGTGCATCAGTTGGGTAAACATGGCATAAGTGCTTACGCGGCTATTGTCCTTGGCTTCAAACCAAATCTCCTTGGTTTGAATATCTATCAGGTTTTTGCTGTAGCCCTTTAAACCGAGCGCTTTTATGTAAATGTCTTTTACATCTTCCTCGCTTCTAGCCTCTTGTAATTTTTTGTAAAGGGTCATAGTTTTTCTTATTAGGCTACATAACGAGTTTCCAGGTTCTACATTTAATGTTTAGCATTGGTTAAAAATGACTTTCTGGACTTTTCCCTGGACCAACTGCCACAAAGTTGGGAAAAATTGCTAAACGTCTAGGCCAACAATCTCAGGAATTGCTATGTTCAAGACCTTCTTAATACTTTCTTTCCATTTGATATTTGGGTTGGTCTCAAACCTTAAATAAAGTGATTTGATAAAATCGTCAGAAAAGGTTTGCTGAAGAGTTAGTGCGGCCGAGTATGTTTCTTCATCATTATATCCATTTCGATTAATCCGCCGGACTAAAAAATTTGGTTTTCCAAACCAAATAGCATCAGTGACGTAGGGAAGAAGGATGGTTGCCAAATGGTCTGGGTGGCCGTCAAGCATTGGTTCGCAACTAACACTAGTTTTATACCCATTAAAGAACGCATACTGAAGCGATAGCAGCCTTTCAGTGAACCTTGATGCTCCTGGCTCCCAGAAGGTAAGAACTTGATCGTTGGTTGAGCCAATTGTGAACCGAAACATGATTTTATGCCGGTAATGTATGAAGGTGTCGCAAATGGCTTTAATGCAGTCGGGTTGAGGTTTTGTGACAATGAGTACTTCATTTCCTGCATTCAGTATCCTGGATAAAAACTGTATGCTCAATTGCAGGTTTGAGGGTGTAATATCGTGAGTCGAGGGGAACATGATCCTTCCGTTTGCCGGATTGAACTTTTTTGCAGCCCAATCGGGTCGGGGGACTTCATTTTTCCATTGGTCTGGCTCCCGGCGTCCGAATCGAACAGCCATTTCTCTTGCATAACAGTACTTGCAATTATTGCTGCAACCTTCTGTAACATTGGCAGTTTGAGGTGCCCATTCTTTTGTTCCGAAAACATTCTGGCTCATAAGTCAAAGGTACTAAAAAAGTCTCTTTTGGCCGGTGTCTTCTATTTTGGTGACCTTGGTCCAAAACTCGATGCCCTTTTCATGGGCAGAAGCGAAAAGCATATCATAATATTTGCGGATCGGCTCATGAGCAAAATGGATGAAGCCAATCGTCCGTAATTGTTGTTTATAAAAGTCGATGAACTGTTTGTGCACTTCACCATGCATAGAGGCTTGGTGAAGCCTCTGAATATCAGGATCATTTAGAAAAGTGTCTGAACCTAAAAACCGGCAATATTTCCGATAAACCGAACCATCGGGCTTATCATAAGCCAAACTCAACCATCGTCTGGGATCCAAACCGTAAAAAACATTGATAATGAGGTCGCAGTCATGCAATCCTTTTTTAAGTGTTGCTATGGTCTCAAATGGAACACTGCAATCGGTAGGATCAAAAAATATTAGGCTAAGACCTTTTGGCGAGATCTGATTTCTTATCAATTCTAAAAGTTCATCTGGGTGATTATAATCTCCAGTGATTGCGACAGCCTTATCTTGTTTGCCATATAGATCAAATCTGGAATTAAGAGTGTCAACCACATTTTCGTCATAATCGATAAAGACTGCCTTAAATAACTTATTAAAGCTTGGTAACTGAGCAATTGAAAGTGCAGTCCCGAGCAATTCCCTTCGATTACTTCGGTCAATGCAAATTCCGGGACCGCTGCAAATTTCAATGTAATTTATATTCCCCTGCCATTTGTCAGCCATTCCTTTTGCGAAAATATCCAAGTACCTGGTAAGAAAGTGAATCTTTGTTGTTGCCCATTCTCCGACACAGCGAACAGGAAGGGAATCAAATCCGGATTTGGCCTTTCGACAGATGCTGTCTTCGGTAATCTCTTCGCGTTCCTTTTTATTGCATTTTCCAATGCATTCTACATTAACAGGCTGGTTAAAACTATCAAGTGAAAGCATTTTGGTGGTTGAATTTCTGCTAAGGTAACTAACACCCAACAAAAACCCAACACAATAGCCTTGTTTTAAGTCAATTCGATTCCGCTTTTTTTCACCACCATCGTCCACCCTGTCGAATCCGACAACTCCCTCGCAAGGAACGTGGTAATCTGCACCGGAAAGGTCAACTGCTTAACGAACGGACTGCATCGGGAGTCCTGGCGCATGATGGCCATAATCTGCAGGAGGCAGTCGAGCGCCTGATCAGCGAGCAGGACTTGCTCAACCATGTCGAAGGTATCGGTATGAAGTGGGGTGGCCATCGTGAGGGCGATCAGGATCTCATCGGTCCGGCGCTTGAGCTCATCTTCCTGTGAGTTGATGTTGCCGTAGTCAACGAATAAATAAGTGCAGGAGATTCCTTCGGTGCATTGCTGCACACGGGCAAATGCTGAACCCGCGTCCGCACTCGCCTGCCGTCCTATTTCCCGACCTTTGGAGGGGGTGCAATGCATAGACGGGAATTAGCGCGGCGTGCCCTCGATTGGCGTAAAAACTATATCAGATCGGTCAAATGTAATTTAAGTCATTGAATATTAATGATTAACTGTTCCGTTGAATGTAAAAAGTGGGTAGTATCATTGGAATCTAGCTACCTTTGATTAAATAATTCAAGCATTATGAATTGGTTGACAATTTTAGAACAGCTAGGTATTGTTGGACTCTTTTCAGGAGCACTAGCCCTGATTTGCCGGAAATTCATTGACACCTATTTTGAGAAAAAGCAGAAGCTATACGAGGTCGATATTGAGAATAGGAAAGAATTGTATAAGCATGACTTATCTCAATCGCTTGAACATTTTAAATCCGAATTGAGGATTCAATTTGAGAAATCAATCAAGTTGCATGAAAGAAGGTTTGAAATTGCTACCAATCTTAGTGAGCGTATTCTAGAATTAGACTCCGATATGTCATGGATGACAAATTTATGGAGAGAAGGTCCATTGGAAGAAATGGCAGCTGACGATATCGCTCGAATTAAAAAAGCAGCAGATTCGTATAATGCTTTTGTGCGGGCTTACCAGCCATATAGGTTCCTATTTTCTCCTGATTTATGCGCTTTAATGGATTCAATCAGAGATGCATATCATGAAAGCTATATTAGTTATACAATAGCTAAAAAGTTTGAAGGATTTGAAACTCCAGAAATTGGTATGATGGCCATAAAAGCTTCAAAAATTGTAAAACACCAAATACCCGAATTGTCACATCTCTTAGAAGGAGAATTGCGAAATCTTATTGAGAATTAATACTGGACTATAAGCTTCGCTTAATTAATTCCATTATCCGGCACATCAATCACCCTCCGTATCTCACTCGGCAACAGGTTGTGGTACTTCCCGTAAATCAAATACATAAGCGCAGAGGGTATCTGGGTTGAAAGCCCGGTTTGATTCTACAGAGCGATTTTCTTTTCACTGGATTTATCGAGTTCAATCTTGCCATCATCCCGCTTGATAGGGCTCAGGTGAATGGAGAATATCAGGTTCGGACACTAATTTGAACAAATCCAGAGTCGGGGGGTGTACCGCACGGTCTCGATCATGAGTATCCGGATCAGGTCGCAGATATTGAACTTATCCCCGGTTTATTGCTTACTGCCGACTGCCGACTGCCTACTGCCTACTGCCTGGATAGACGCAAATATGATGGACGCAAATATGCGTCCCTACGTAATGTTTTATTTCGCCTTTTTCTTAAAGAATCCCCTGAAAAGGAAATTGTGCCGCAGCGCTTCAAGGTCTTCATTCAATTTTTGAGTACTGCTCTCCAAATTTCTGATGGTGGATTTAAGGTCGGATGCGGCAGGTTGATCGTGCAGTATTACTCCGGCCGGACTGTTGCTGTTATTGAGATCGCTGCTCGCATTCCTTAAATTGGCGGTTAGCTCAGCGGCCATTGAAGCAATTTGTTTCAACTCCAAAACGGTAGCTTTTATGGTGTTAAAAACAATTGTGTCACTGACAAGGTCATTGGTTAAACTTCCCTGCTGATTCATTTTTGATCCGTAATCTGAAATGGAAGCAGTCAACTTTTCTGCATTCTCAGAGGCCCTTTTGAGTGCGTCAACCGTTTGCCCGATATTATCATAAAGCGATTCATCAGTCAATAATTTTCCAAGGGTCCCCTCTCCATCCATGATCTTTTTACTGATCACCTTAAAATCATTGGTAATAGACAAGAGATTTTTATTGTTCTCCTGGAGCGTATTCATCATGTCGTCAGTGGAAAGCGTTTTTTCAATCCCTAATGTGTCGCCTTCTTCAATGGCTGCCGTGCTATCGGTCCCTCCATAGATTACAATTATTTTATTCCCGATTAACCCGTCTGTGCTGATTTTTGCCTTGGCATTTTTTCGAATGTAGGGTTGTGCAGCATGATCGATTTTCATACTCACTTTGACTTGTGATTTGCCAAAAAAATTCAGGGTACTGACTGTACCGATCTTTACTCCCGAGAACCAGATATTGTTGCCCGGCTGCAGCCCGTTTACATTTTCGAAAATGGTTGTGACCATGAATTTTTTCACAAAACTGTTATGCAGATTCCCGATGGTCAGGATCCCGGCGACCAGGATTACCAAACCAAAAAACAGGAAAAGACCTACAATGGTTGCCCGCCTTCTTATCGTTGATTTCATTTCTTATCTGATAAAATTGTAATCGAAAAAACTTTTCATCCGGATATCATCCGTATCAAATACCTCCTCAAAAGTTCCCAGCCTGAAGAAGTTTCCATCCTGCAGCATAGCAATACGATGACCGGTCTCCTTTGCGCAGGTAAGATCATGCGTTATTATAATAGAACTGGTATTATACCTGGATTGTACCTCATTAATCAATTCATTGATTTCAGTACAGGTTATCGGGTCCAAACCGGCCGTTGGCTCATCGTATAACATGATTTCCGGGCGAAGAATCAGTGTTCGCGCGATGCCGATCCGTTTTATCTGCCCGCCTGAAAGATCCGATGGCATTTGGTTGATTTTTTCTTTTAACCCAACTGCATCAAGAACCTCTTCCACGGCAACATTAATCTCTTTGCTGCTTAAATGTTTGAAATTCCTGACCATCGAAAATTCCAGATTCTCCCGGATTGTCATACTATCATACAGAGCGCTGCTTTGAAAAATAAACCCCATTTTCAATCGGAGTGCCTGCAGTTCTATTCGGGTCAGCTTATCTACCTGCATACCAAGAACATTCACTACCCCCTGGTCCGGTTTTAACAACCCTGCAATTATCTTTATTAATACAGATTTGCCACTGCCGGATCGTCCCAGCACTACAAAATTCTCCCCTTTGAAAACATCCAGATCAATCCCCTTCAGAACCTGCGACTCTCCAAACGATTTATGAAGGCCCCGGGTTGAGATGACAACCTCTTCTTTAATCCCCGGCTGATTTTCGTTCTTCATGGTTCTGATTTTAAAAAGAAGCAATCCAGTTAGTGATCTGAACAACAATGATCTCTTCTGCAAAAATCAGGAACATCGAGAATACAACAGCCCTGTTGGCAGCTTTTCCAACACCTTGGGTTCCATTGGTCGCATTGAAGCCCCGATAGCAGCCGACGATACCAATTGTGAATCCGTAAATAATGGACTTGACTACTGCTGACGACACATCCAGAAAGCTTACCGAGGAGAACGCACTTTCGATGAAGGTAACAAAGCTGGTCAGTTCATTGTGATGAACATTGAGATATGAACCCAACAGGCCAACGAATGTGCAATACACCATTAAAACCGGGATCATTACGGTGGTGGCAACCACCCGGGTGACCACCAGGAATTTAAACGGGTTAACCGCCGATACATCCATGGCATCGATCTGCTCGGTCACCTTCATCGACCCTAATTCTGCCCCGATGTTCGATCCTACCTTTCCTGCGGCAATCAACGCCGTAACCAGAGGACCGAGGGCCCTCACGAATGCGATTCCGATCAAGGATGGTAACCAGGATGCGGCACCGAATGCTACCAGAGAAGGCCGGGACTGTTTGGTAAATACGATTCCAATAACAAAACCGGTAAGCGTAATTAGTGGAATGGACTTAAACCCGACTTCATAACATTGCCGGATAATTTCGCGAAATTCAGTAGGTTTTTGAAATAACTCCTTGAAAAAGCGAACGATAAATTTGTGAATGTTATGGGTATCAACAAAGAACGAATCGACTCTTTGTGAGAATAGATCGTCCCCGGATTTGTATTTCCTTAAAATAAGATAGAAAGTATTAATAAGCCTTACGACTGATTTCCTGATGTTCATGGTTTTCTGATATATTCCTTTTCCCAGATGGCAATAACAACCGTAGCCAAGCAGTTCCCGATCACATTCACGGCTGTCCGGCCCATATCCATGAGTTCGTCAATACCGAGAATGATATAGATAGGCCAGATTGGGAGCCCAAAGCTGGCAGCCGTGCCAAGCAAAATCACCAGGGAAGCCCGCGGGACTCCTGCCACTCCCTTGCTGGTCAGCATAAGTGTAAACATGATGACAAGCTGTTGGTCAAGTGAAAGATGGACCCCGGTCATCTGAGCGATAAAAATGGTCGCCAATGAAAGATAAAGGGTAGTACCATCAAGATTAAAGCTATATCCTGTTGGCATGACGAAAGCAACTATCTTTCTCGGTACCCCGAATTCTTCCATCTTTTCCATCGCGATCGGCAACGCAGATTCAGAACTGGTTGTGGCAAATGCAAGCGTGGCTGGTTCTGAGACCGCCTTGAAGAATTTTTTTATCGGTATTCTGAGAAACAGCATGATGGGTATGAGCACAAACAGCATGAACGCAATCAGAGCAACATAAAGAGTCGCAAGCAACTTAAAGAGGTTAACCAGGATATCAAGCCCCATATGGCCTACACTGTATGCAATGGCTGCGAAAACTGCAAAAGGAGCGAAATACATAACCAGTTGGGTAAACTTGAACATGACTTCCGCCAGGGATTCAGTAAACCTGATCATCGGGGTTTTATATTTCTCCTTCAGCATGGCTACCGCAATTCCGAAAAGGATGCTGAAAATAACAATCTGAAGAACCTGTCCCTCATAGATTGATTTTGCTATATTCTCCGGGAAAACATGAAGGATGACCTCTGCAGTGGTTTGATGCACTGCTTCCGGGGCATCGGCCTGGCTGATCACCTCAGGAACGATTACTCCAACACCCGCCTTGGAAATATTGATGGCAAAAAGACCAATAAAAAGTGCTATAATCGAAACAACCTCAAAGTAGACCAGGGCTTTCCAACTCATACGTCCAACCTGCTTCAGGTTTGAGTGACCGGCGATTCCGTACACAAGCGTTGCAAAAAGTAATGGCGCGATAATTGTTTTTATCAGCTTGAGAAATATTTTGCTCACCAAATTCATTCCAACGGCAATCTCCGGCATATCGTGACCGAATTCGGCCCCGACAATCATGCTGATCAGAATCCAGGTCGTTAATGATCTTTTAAAGATCGCATATAAGATGATCAGTGACATGACAATCCACCTTCCAACCAGAAGCACTGTCGCCGGAATATCCCAAAGGTGCCAGGCCTTAAGTAAGGTCATCAATGCAACCACAAACAAGCTGCCAAACAGAACATAAACTAGTGTTTTTGGAACCCTGCTTTTTTGAGCCTCCCCATTCTTTTTGTCTGCCATTTTGGTGGTCTGGTCCAATTTGGATTGTTTTTTATTTTTCAATAGGTACAAACTTAATTATTACTTTTATTTTCCATGCTTCTCTTTATTTTTAAGAGGATCATAATCTAAACTTATGTCACAATTTTTAGCGGAATTAATCGGAACAGCCATCCTTGTGCTGTTTGGCAACGGTGTAGTAGCAGGTGTGGTGCTTAAGGGTACAAAATCGGAAAACTCCGGATGGATCGTAATAACCGTAGGCTGGGGGCTGGGTGTGGCCCTCGCTATCTATGGAGTGGGAAGAATCAGCGGTGCCCATCTTAATCCGGCAGTCACATTGGCATTTGCTGCACAGGGTGCATTCCCCTGGGCAAAAGTTCCTTATTACATTCTGGCACAAATGCTTGGGGGAATTATTGGAGGAATTGTAGTGTGGCTTCATTATCTGCCTCACTGGAAAGGTACAGAAAATCAGGCGGTTAAACTGTCTGTCTTCTGCACAGGGCCTGCCATACGCTCAAAATGGGCCAATCTACTTTGCGAGATAATCGGGACTTTCGTCCTGGTAACAGGCATCCTGTTTATCGGTGCAAATAAGTTCACCGAGGGCCTTAATCCGCTAATCGTTGGCTTCCTGGTTATCGCTATTGGGGTTTCAATGGGAGGAACCACCGGTTACGCTATCAATCCGGCGCGTGACCTAGGACCTCGTATCTCCCATTTTCTGCTTCCCATCGCAGGAAAAGGAAAATCCGACTGGGCATATAGCTGGATTCCTGTTGTCGGACCCGTTCTCGGTGGGATTTATGGCGCCCTGGTATACGACCTGATCATGAAACAATCGGTCACCTGGCTCTTTTGGGCGGTTTCAGTATTAATCCTCGGTGCTGCTTCAGCGGCAATAGCCAGACAATTGAAAGAAGATAAAGCCAAATAATACCTAAGGAGTTATTATGGACGAGAAATTCATACTTGCCCTCGATCAGGGCACAACCAGCTCCAGGACGCTGCTGGTGGATTCTAAAGGAACTATCCGGGGAACTTCACAAATGGAGTTTAAACAGATCTACCCGAAAGCCGGATGGGTTGAGCATGATCCCGAAGAAATATGGGCATCCCAGTGGTCTACCATCTGGAAAGTTATGGAAGCTGCCCGAATCGATTTTAGCCAGATCGCCGGTATCGGAATCACCAATCAGCGCGAAACCACAATCATCTGGGATAAGATGAGCGGTAAAGCCATCGGCAATGCAATTGTCTGGCAGGACAAGAGGACCGCTCCTATCTGCGAACAACTTAAATCGAAAGGACTGGAGGATTATGTCCGCGAAAATACCGGCCTGGTCATCGACTCCTATTTTTCAGCAACCAAAATTCGATGGATGCTCGATGAGGTGGATGGAGCGCAGAAAAGGGCCGAAGAGGGCGAGCTCCTTTTTGGAACCGTTGATACCTGGCTCATCTGGAAACTGACAGGGGGAAAGGCCCATCTGACCGATTACACCAACGCCTCCAGGACAATGCTGTTTAATATCTCAACGCTCCAATGGGACTCCTATCTTCTGGAACAGCTGAATATTCCCCCTTCAATGCTTCCGGCGGTAAAACCATCATCCGGGCTTTTCGGATATTTTAAGGATGAAGGGTATCGGATCCCGATCTGCGGTGTTGCCGGCGACCAGCAAGCAGCCTTGTTTGGCCAGGCTTGCCTCGAGGAGGGCATGGTAAAGAATACTTATGGAACAGGCTGTTTTATGCTAATGAACACCGGTGATAATAAAGTGATTTCAAAGAATGGCCTTATTACCACGCTGGCGTGCAGTACCGGAGAAAATATCCAGTATGCTCTCGAAGGGAGTGTTTTTGTTGCCGGATCAGCCATCCAATGGCTGCGCGATGGTTTGAAAATTCTTAAGAATGCCGCAGATTCCGAGAAAATGGCTGCCGAAGCTGCCGGATGTGAGGATTTATTTGTTGTTCCTGCCTTTGCGGGCCTCGGGGCACCCTATTGGGATATGTACGCCCGGGGAGCCATCTTTGGAATAACCCGCGATACGACAGGCGCTCACCTGGTTAAGGCTACGCTGGAATCAATGGCCTATCAAACCCGCGATGTGCTCGAAGCCATGGCCGAAGATTCCGGAATTAAAGTGAAATCACTTAAGGTAGATGGTGGTGCCGTGGTGAATAATTACCTCATGCAGTTTCAGGCCGATATTCTGAACGTTCCGGTTGAACGTCCCGAGGTGGTCGAAACTACCGCCATGGGAGCCGCCTATCTGGCAGGAATTCACCTGGATTGGTGGGATTACCGGATTATCCTGGCTGACCGGAGGATTGACAGGGAATTCATCCCGATCATGGATTCCGATAAACGCCAAACCCTGTATCATAAATGGCAGGACGCAGTTCGGAGAACCCGGGGCTGGGCAGAAAAATAGATATCTGTTGTCGGTTGTCAGTTATCAGTTATTGGTCCCGCAGAAGCTCACTCCCCTCTCCCGTGAGCGGAGCGAGCGCGGGAGAGGGGCCGGGGGTGAGGTGGATCGCAGCGGATCTCAGTACAGCGTCAAGAGGTCCCCGCTTTCGCGGGGATGACAACGCTCCGATTTGGATTTTGTGATTTGATTTAAGTAACAATATGAATAACAGATCTGTAAAATTAAATCAGCTTCGTACAGTGCATTGGGACCTCCTGATCATCGGCGGGGGAATAACCGGTGCAGGAATCGCCCTGGATGCAGCCTCAAGGGGAATAAAAACTGCCCTCGTTGAGAAAAACGATTTTGCGTCGGGGACAAGCAGCAAATCTACAAAACTGGTTCATGGAGGACTCCGATATCTTAAACAGCTTGAGTTTGCTCTTGTTAGCGAGGTGGGCCGCGAACGCGCAATCGTTCACAAAAATGCGCCTCACCTGGTTATTCCCGAGAAAATGCTGATGCCACTGGTCAAGGGCGGAACCTACGGCCAGCTCTCGTCGTCATTTGGATTGGAAGTGTACGACATCCTGGCAAACGTTAGAAAACAGGATCGACGGCACATGCTGTCGAAGGAAGAAACCCTTGCAATAGAACCACTGCTGAATGAAGCAACCTTGCTGGGGTCAGGTTACTACTCTGAGTACCGCACAGATGATGCAAGGCTTACAATCGAGCTGATCAAGGCTGCACAAAGAAAAGGGGCCGTATGCTTTAATTATTGCGAGGTGCATTCGCTCTCTAATGGAGATTCAAAAATTAGCGGGGTTGTCTGCACGGATCATATCGGAGGCCACGAGTTGTATGTAAAAGCCAGATATGTAGTTAACGCCAGCGGTCCCTGGGTTGACCATATCCGTAAGATGAACAATTCAATTACTAAGAAGCGGTTGCATCTGACGAAAGGAGTTCATATAGTCCTGCCTCATGAAAAACTGCCTGTAAAGCATTCAATCTATTTTGACGTGCCCGATGGTCGTATGATTTTTACGATCCCAAGAGGCAGAACCACTTATATTGGGACTACCGATACCGATTATCAGGGCGATCTGGATAACATTCTGACAACCAGGGAAGATGCTCAATATCTGATCGATGCCGTTAATAGTACCTTTCCGGGAATCCGGCTGACCCTCGGTGATATCGAATCAAGCTGGGCTGGAATACGACCACTGATTCACCAGGAAGGTAAATCGACCTCCGAAATCTCCCGGAAGGATGAGATATTTGAAGCTCCGGATGGCCTGATTTCTATAGCTGGTGGAAAATTGACCGGTTACAGGAAAATGGCCCAGAAAACAGTGGATCTGGTGGTTAAACGGTTTGAGAAATTTGATGGAATCAAATTTGGCCCCTGCACGACACGCCATATCCCTTTAACAGAGGATCCGCTTTGGAACGAGGAGGAGGTTGATTATTATAAGAGCACTATCAGTCAGAAACTGAAAGGCCTTGGATTATCAGATTATTACGCGGGTTACCTGGTTGCAAACTATGGAAAACAAAGTGATCAGATAATCAATTTAATGGATCAGTTTAAAGCTTCTCAGCCCGAAGTAGCTTTAATACGATCGGAATTAAAATATTGTGTTGATCATGAAATGGTCTGTGCCTCAGTCGACTTCTTCGATCGCAGAACCGGAAGGCTTTCCTTTGATATTGGCAGAGTTGTCCTATACAAGGATATCATCGTAAATGATTTATACGGATATTCCGAATGGTCCGATGAGCAGAAGGCTGCCGATAAAGACCTTCTGGATAAACGGATTAAGGAGGTTTTGTCGTTCCGGATGGAAAGTTAATTTAACATCACCTGTCCACCGGTAACCGGAATGGCCTGGCCGGTCTCATATTCCTGATCGATCACGTAATAGATGGCCTTCATTACATCTTTAACGGTACAGCCCCTGCCTGCAGGAACCTGATTTTCATAATAACGTTTTACGTCATCAATCGTTTGAGCATTTGGAACTTTGCCTGATCTGAGATATTGCACAAATAACCCTTTGTCAGGATCCGACCAGAGCGGACCGTCGAAGAAATTACCCGGACAGATCGAATTAACTTTTATTTGATATTCAATTAGTTCCAGTGCAAAGGACTGCGTAAGCCCTACACCGCCAAATTTCCCGCCTGCATAGGTGAAATTTTTCTTGCTGCCTCGTAACCCGGATTTTGAATTGATCTGTATGATATCGGTGAAATAACCTTTCTTATACTTCGACTGGATTTTGAGTACCGCTGATGCAAATTTTGCACATAAAAAGTAACCTGAATAATTCACTTTTGTCATCAATTCAAACGTTTCGGGGCTCATTTCATCCAATCCCCCGGCATGGAGGATGCCCGCGTTGCTTATAAGTACGTCCAATCCACCAAATTCTGCAACCGTTTCGGAAACAAGACGTTTAACCGACAGAGGATCGGATACATCTGTATAAACAAAGATCGCTTTGTTGTTTTTGGCCCCATTATTTAATTCTTCGGCTAATGCTTTCCCTTTCGTTTCATTCAGGTCAGCAATAATAACATTCGCCCCTTCAAAGAACAGGTCACCGGCAATTCCACCGCCAAATCCCTGAGCTGCACCGGTAACTATAATGATCTTGTTCATAACCTTGCCAGTTGCTGATCCGCGCGACATTTTATGGCGGTAATTTTCTGATTCCCAGTTTTCGATAAACGAAATCTGCTCAGGCGACAGGAAATGCGGGCCTCCAAATGCCTGACTCAGGTAACTGATCTTCATCAGGTCTTCAAAAACATCGAGGAGGATATCGGTCATTTTAATGCTCTCATCAGCGGCTATCAGACCGATCTGGTTGATTAAAATGATCTTTGGTAAACTTCCGTTAGTCGATTGATATTTATCCAGCTTTTTTTTGAACTCTTCAATGATTTCGGTTGGCGTTCCTTTGGATTCAACATAAAGAGGCCATGCTTTGCAGTAAACTATATTATCCGGGGTAAATGGAAGGGAAACCAATCCTGCACTGGCCTGGTCACCCGTAAAATGCCGGATTAAGTTGTTTTGCCTGACTTTAACTATTTTAATTCCCTGTCCCGACAGCAACATCCGGATGGCCGGAATCACTTCCGTGGCTTTCACGTCCACCGGTATCGCTTTGATATCAAGGGAGACGGAATTTGCACCATTGACAATATTCAGACAATAATCATACAGCTGCCGTATTTCTTCACAGGAATCGGCACTGATAAAAACGCCATGATTCTGAACCAGGATAATTCCCGGATCCTTTGAGAATCGATTTCTATAGGCTGATATTTCTGATTCGAGGTTCTTAAACAGTACATACCCGGGATCGGTGTATTCAACAAACAAAACATCATCAGGGAAGATTTTTTTTACTAATTCCCTGCAATCCCTGCTGCAAAGCAAAGCATTGATCCTTGTTGGGTGAGTATGGATGACATACCGATATGTGATCAGGTGATGAAGAGGAGTTTCCACCGAAGGCCTAAGATTCCGGTCATTATCGATGCAGCTTTTCATCATGCCTTCCAGGATCATCTGGTCGCGCTGGAAGGCATTCTCCGGAAATGAGTTGGACAGCATTTCGTCCAGCCTGTGCCGATCCAATTTAATCAGCTCTTGCTCAGTCAGGCTTCCTAACCGCGTACCACTGGCCTTTACATAGAGATAATTCTCATCTTTCCATGAGGTATTGCCTCCGCCACCAATGACAAACTCCTTGTCATTACCGTAGAAATGTGATATTTCAAGCAGATCAGCAAGTGACTTTTCCATAAGAGTTAGTTGTTTATAAAATGATAAACGACGGCTTTACCCAGCGTAAGAACGCTGTTTTTCTCATCTGAACTCAGCTCATTCCATTGCCTGACCTGGCTTTCAGATCCTATTGCTCTAAGATACTGATGGGCTGCAATAACACTGGCACCGTCAAAACTTATTTTCTTTAATTCATCAGTTAATCGTACCCCTTGGCGGCACGATACGGTTAATGGAATCATATCAGGAGTGTTATGCTCCGTCCCGAAAAGGATAATAAATCCCTTTGAGTGAAAAAACTGAACAAAATCTTTCAGTATACCTGCATCATTTCTTCCGGGGATTAACTCAATACAGAAGATTTTTTTCCGCGATAATTCGGCCAGAAGTGCCTCTTTGTCAACCTCGTAATCAGTGATGGTCCCCTTCGGGTCATCCAAAAGTACCGGATAACATGGAATTCCTCCGGCATTTGAAATAATATCGATAACAGCATCAACGCTGAGAAATGCCTTCTCATCCTCTTCAACAAAGGCTTTTCCACCGGCTTTCAGCAGATTATTGCGGATCTCAATTTCAACAGCAGAGTCGCTTTCCATATTCGCTTCGGGCTCTTTGCCGTCATACAGAGTCGACAAGAATGCTATCCGCTCTGCGATCGTTGGGAACTTTTGAAATATGGAGATTCTAAGTGCTTTAGCGATATGGCGCTCCCTTACCAAATCCCGTGCAAAGTTTTTCCGGATATCCTGGTAGTCAAGCCGCAGATCAGAATGAATATCAGCAAGAACTGAATTGGTTTTGTCGACCATAGTCTCAACCTGACGAAGACTTTCGGTTTTTACTGTGTCCACAATTTTGGCATGAACACTATCCAGTCTCTCAGGGAAATCCAGCCCCTTCCCGCTGAAATAGGTGCGTCCCGGATTATTTAGATCATTAACCCTGATTCCTTTTTTTTGCAATTCGCGATCCAGGGCGATGAATTCGATGTTGAACATCGGGAAAGTTTTGCTTTTCACTGCATTCTTGTGAAACTCAGCATATCCGCTGGTGGTATAGAAATCGTTGATGCCCACGATTTTGACATTCTCCTTAACCGCCATCCGAAAAATCGTTTCAACATCGGAAAAAGCGCTGAAAGAATAGGGAGTATGGATATGGCCATTAATCTCATAGGTTAAACCGGCCGGGACCGGGGAACTTAAAAGCTCCCCTATGTTGGGGAATTGTTTCAGGAAATTTGCCATATCATCAAACTCCATATTTATTTCTTCTGATCTGTTCGTTCGGTGTTGCGTTGCTGGTGACCGTATAACCTTTCAGGGGAATTATCCTTTCATGGATTGCATCAAGTAACCAATCGGGCTGGGGGAAGAAATAGTTTTCCAGTTCGTAAGCCGGAACGATCCAGTTTCTTGATCCTACCACCACAGGCGGAGCATCGAGGTAATCGAAAGCAAGTTCAGTTATTGTTTGAGCCATCTCCTTCAGAAAGGAACCGCGGGTGGAGGCATCACTCGTCAGAACAATCTTACCGGTTTTCTTTATGGATGCGATTACGGGTTCGTAGTTGAATGGTGACAAACTCCTTGCGTCGATGATCTCTGCTGTAAGATTATATTTTTCTTTGAGGATATTCGCCGCTTTCAGTGCCGTGTATAGGGTTGATCCGATGCTTAAGATGGTCAGGTCATTACCCTCCCGTTTAATATCCGGTTCCCCAATCGGGATCTCGTAATAACCTTCAGGAACACCGCCTTCGTGAAACATCTCGCCGATATCATAAATTCGCTGACTTTCGAAGAAAATCACCGGGTCAGTGCCCTGGAGTGCTGAGTTCATCAATCCTTTTGCGTCATATGGGGTTGCCGGGAAAACTACTTTTAATCCGGGAATATGGCCCACCAGTGCCGACCAATCCTGAGAGTGCTGTGCGCCATATTTTGAACCTACAGAAACCCTTACAACTACCGGCATTTTTATTACATTACCGCTCATGGCCTGCCATTTGGGTAATTGGTTAAATACCTCATCACCGCATCGGCCGAGAAAATCGCAGTACATGATTTCCACCAATGCCCGGCCACCGCACATCCCATATCCAACGGCGGTACCAACTATGGCACCTTCCGAAATCGGGGAATTGAACAGGCGGTTATAGGGAAGAGCCTCCGTAAGGCCTTTGTATACGGCAAAGGCTCCGCCCCAGTCGCGATTCTCTTCTCCGTAAGCAACCAGGGTCGGGTCTTTGTAAAACCGATCCATTATAGCTTCGAAAATACCATCGCGCAATTGGTATTGTTTTAGTTTGGAAACGGCCTTCCCATCTTTTCCGATATGAAAGCGTTCCTTTGTTTTTATCTGTTTAACCCGGGGATTTTCATCCATAGGCATCAATACTTCACATTTACCTTCTTCCATCCTGTCAACCGACTGGTTGGAGAACATCATGGCACTGATGGTTTCCGGACTCTTTACCAGGTTCAGCAGTGGCGAAACCTTTTCATCAATGGTAAGGGTTAGCGTTTGTTTGATCTCAGCAATGGTATTTGCAGTGATACCATCCAACTGTTCAGGTGTAGCGACTTTTGCTTCAATCAGCTGATTGCGGAATGCTTGTATTGAATCTGCCCTTTCCCAGGCTTCAACTTCTTTTTTGGAGCGGTACGATGAAGCATCAGATGGCGAATGGCCACTGATACGGTAGGTTAAGGTGTCAAGCAGAACCGGCCCTTTGCGATCTTCCAGAATTTTTTTCTTCCTTTTGAAAGCATCAATTACAGCCAGTGGATTATATCCATCAATCCGCTCGGCATGCATCATTTCCGGATTCACTCCTGCCCCTATCCGGGCGAGAATATCGTAACCCATGGTTTCCCCGCAGGTTTGTCCACCCATTCCGTATTGGTTGTTCATGAAATTGAACAGAATTGGCAGACCGCCTTTGTATTCGCCTGCCCAGAGCGTCCGGAACTGGTCCATGGTTGCAAAACTGATGCCTTCCCAAACAGGGCCGCAACCCATCGAAGCATCGCCAATATTGCAAACAACAATACCCGGCTTGCGATTGACCTTCTTATACAAAGCAGCTCCAACGGAAATGTCACCTGATCCTCCGACAATGGCATTATTCGGATATACACCAAACGGGGTGAAGAATGCATGCATCGAACCACCAAGACCTTTGTTGAATCCATTTTCGCGGGCAAATATCTCAGCCAGGGTGCCATATAGAAGAAACTTGATGCCCAGTTCTTTAACGCTTCCCTGATGACCATTCTCAACAACCTTTAAAGTACTCCCACCAAAAAAATTCTTCATGATGTTCATCAACGCTGTATCATCCAGATGATGAACGGCCGAAAGCCCTTTTGCCAGAATCTCTCCATGGCTCCGGTGCGATCCGAAAATATAGTCCTCAATCGACAAATTATAAGCCATCCCGACTGCTGAAGCCTCTTGTCCGATCGAAAGGTGAGCCGGGCCGGGATGATTATACTTGATCCCGAAATATTCGTTGGTTATTTTGATCTTATTCAGCATGACCTCAAACTCGCGAATGATGACCATGTCGCGGTAAATCCTCACAAAATCGTCAGTGGAATAATTTTTCTTTTCTTGGATAATCGTTTTATTGTATTGATTTACAGGTATATTGCCAAAAGTAATCTGGCTGGGTTTTCTAACCTTTGCAGGATCGATATTTTGAATTCTTGGCATTGGGGTTATTATTATAATTTGATATTCTGATAATTAACTTTGCTTTTAATACTCACCACAGAGACACAGAGATCACGGAGTACGTTGCAATATGGCCCCAGAGCTCCGAAAGGTACCCGCCCCCTAACCCCCTCCCTGAAACCGGGAGGGGGAATGAGCACTTGCTTTCCCTCGGAGCAAAGCCCCTCCATGTATTCAGGGAGGGGTGGGGGTGGGTACTTTAAAACTTTATTCATGAAAGGAGAACATTGTTTCTTTCAGGATTTCAGAAACGGTAGGATGGGGGAAAACAATCTGTTCCACATCGCTGATACGCATCTGCATCTCGATCATAATGGCTGCACCGAAGATTATTTCTGAACTGGGATTTCCAATCATGTGAACACCCAGTATTTCATTGAATTTCTCGCCGACGAGAATCTTTACGAGTCCGTTTTTACCTTCATTTTCCACCACAAACCGACCGGCAAAGGCCATTGGCAGTGTCCGGACTTTATATCCGATTTTTTTTGCTTTGGCTTCTTCCTCGGTAAGGCCAACGCAGGAAATTTCAGGATTTGTATAAACTATGGAAGGAATGGCATTGTAACGCATCCTGTCGGGAATTCCGCAAATAGTGTTGATGGCAACTTCCCCTTCGCGACTGGCTGTATGGGCGAGCAGTGAAAACCCGGTGATATCGCCGGCAGCAAAAACATTTGGGATATTAGTTCGGCACCGGTCGTCAATCTTTACACCATCGCGTAATACTTCAACTCCAAGAATCTCCATGTTAAGGCCCTGAATCACAGGTTTTCTGCCAACACTGATGAGAATCTGTTCGCTGATGATGCTCTCCGTTTTTCCGTTTCTTTCGAAGAGAACTTCTTTTCCTTTGATTTCTACCACTTTGGAACCCAGGTAAAACTCAATTCCTTTTTTTGCAAAGTCCTGTCGGAGAAGAGCACTCATTTCGCGGTCAGTGGGGCCAAGGATCTCGTCAAGCATTTCAATAACAGATACTTTGCATCCCATGCTATTGAAAAAGCTGGCGAATTCCATTCCGATTACACCGCCACCGATAATGGTAAGTGATTGGGGTACAGAATTGATTTCCAGGATTTCGCGGTTTGTAAGGATCTCTTCCCGCACCAGTCCTTTGATTGGTGGGATCAGGGCTTCAGAGCCGGTTGCCAATAGGATGTTCCGGCACTCATATATATTGTCCTGAGCTTTTATCTTGATATGATCTGAAGCCCGTTCTGCTATTTCTGCGTTAGCATAAACTACCTCAACGTTTCCCTTCTTCAGGGCGGCGCCTATTCCTGCAACCAGTTTTGTAACAACCTTGTTCTTTCGCTGCATGATTTTGGCGAAATCAAAGGTTACTTCGCTGCAGTTGATACCGTATTTACTGCCTTCTCTGGCATTATCATACAATTTGGCAGAATATAAAAGGGTTTTAGTAGGTATGCAGCCTTCATTCAGACAAACACCGCCGAGTTTCTTTTTATCAAACAAAACCACAGATAATCCTTTTTGTCCGGCACGCTCAGCAGCAACATATCCTGCAGGTCCCCCTCCGATGATCCCAACATCATACATATTCTATCAGTTTTTTCGGTTTGCTAAACAGTAAAATCAAGATTCTCAATCTCCAACCGGATTTCCCGTAAGAAGGCTGATGCCGGAGCTCCGTCGAGGGCGCGGTGATCATAAGTCAGTGACAATCCGATAAAGGGCACAAAACCAAATACTCCGTTGCCGAGGTCGGTGGGGCGGTTAATGATGGTATTGACCCCCAGAATCGCAACCTGCGGTAAATTGATAACGGGTGTGAATAATTCGACTCCATAGGAACCCAGGTTTGAAACAGAGAAGGTGGCAGCCTCGCTGGCAAGCAATTCGGGGTTGATATTCCCCTTCTTACAACTGTTGGCGACTGCTTTTAATTGGGCAGCTAACCCCTGAATGGACAGATCATCTGCGTTTTTCACCGTGGGAACCATTAGCCCCCTGTCCGTATCTACGGCCAATCCCAGATGTACTTTATGGAATATGCTGATGGTATCGCCAAGCAGATGACAATTGACCATGGGATGCTTTTTGAGTGCCCTGATGACAGCAAAGCACACCATGTCATTGATGGTAATGTTTTCCGAAGCTCCTTTTTCAAAAGATTCTTTGGCTTTTTTGCGCAGTTCCAACAACCGCCGCGCATCGGCGCTGGTGTGGTGAGTTAGCTGGGCCGAGTTTTGAAGAGATTCCTTCATTTTGGCTGCAATGATCTTCCTCATGTTGGAAAGCTTCCTGATCTCAAATTCCTCGCCAACAGATGGCGCCGGTGATAAAAGATCAAATGAGGTTACCCGGTTTCCGATACCTGTACCCTGTGATGGTATGGTTTTACCGGATTCGTTAGCAATGGCTTTGGCCAGTGGGGTAGTGAATGAACGGGTTTTTGCTGCCAGAATAACATCCTGTTCGATAATTCTGCCCTCCGGACCTGATCCTCCGATACCTTCATAATTGATCCCTAGTCCTTTGGCCTTCTTCCTTGCACGAGGTGATATCTTGATCTTTTCTCCTTCCAGCCTGGCGACCGTCAATCCGTTGGTCGGCGTAAAATCCTCCTCTTCCTTGCTTTCAACACTGACCATTCCCTCGTGTGTTGAGTCAACTGATTCGTCGCTGAACTGATCAATCGATTCACCTGGTTTGCCGATTATTGCAACGATCTTCAGGACTGGAACCTCGTCGCCTTCCTGGTATAAGCGTTTCAGCAGGACTCCTGCAAATTCGGATTCACATTCAAAGGCGGCTTTGTCGGTTTCATAACTGAAAAGCATGTCGCCTTTTTTAATTTCATCCCCCTCGTTTTTAAACCAGTTGCTGATGATGCAGCTTTCTACAGATTGTCCCTGGCGGGGCATTATAACAGGATTAGCCATGTAGTTTGTTGTTGAACTATTTTTCTAACTTATTATTACATGTTAAAGCAACAAGAAAAATTATTTTTCAAAAATACTTATTATTATTGATAAATGCATTAGTTTTGAGAAAATATTACTCAACTTGTATATACATGTTTCTGATAAGAGGATTCCCCGGTACCGTAAGATTTACGAGTTGCTTCGGAAGCATATTCTGGAAGGTGTTTATCAGGAAGGCGACATCCTGCCGTCAGAAAACGAATTATGCCAGTTGCACCAGATAACCCGTCCAACCGTGCGGCATGCACTCTCAAAACTCACCAACGACGGACTGATACATAAACATCAGGGAAAGGGCAGTATTGTTCACCACATCCCTCATGATATCGGAATATTATCTGTTTCAGGAACTACTTCAGCCATCGGAAAGAAAATCCTTAAAACCCATATCCTTTCCGGACCAATGATTATCAAATGGCCCGAGAAGTTCATCTTCGATCTTTCACCGGTCGAGATCGAGTCGGGTTGTATTTTTTTGGAAAGGATCCGGTTGGTCAATGAAATTCCTCTTTTCTATGATATAAGTTATATAGCAAACGTGAACCTTCCGCGTTTTTGCTCGCGCTCATTTGAAAACAAATCTTTGTTCGAAATTCTCCGAAAAAACTATTCCATTGAGATCAAGGGAGGAGTTCAGCGATTAAAAGCCCTTTCGGCCGAAGGAAAGATCATCGACCTCCTCAAGGTTAAGAAGGGGAAGCCGATCCTTTACCTTGAACGGAAACTGGAAACCAGCCGGACCAACTTTTTCGTGTATTCGTCGTTATATTGCAACACTGAGACTCATGCGCTATTCGGCGCCTTTTAAAAAATAATCCATGAAAACCCGAGCGGTAAGAATTTACGGTAAAAACGATTTACGCCTGGAGGAGTTTGAATTACCTGAATTAGAGGAAGATGAAATTCTGGCACATGTGATTTCCGACAGTATTTGCATGTCATCATACAAAGCAGCTAAGCAGGGATCAGATCACAAAAGGATTCCTGATGATATTTATATCAATCCCACAATGATCGGTCATGAGTTTTGCGGCGAAATCATTGAAGTGGGCGCCAGGTGGAAAAGTAAATTCCGGGCAGGAAGCAAATTTTCCATTCAGCCGGCCATGAATTATAAAGGAAGCCTGGATGCACCCGGTTATTCCTACCGTTTCATCGGGGGCGATGCAACCTATGTCATTATTCCGAATGAGGTGATGGAAATGAATTGTTTGCTGGAATATACCGGCGATGGTTACTTCATGGCTTCCCTTTCTGAACCCATGTCTTGCATTGTGGGGGCATTTAATGCCAATTATCATACGGTTTCCGGATCGTATGTCCATCACATGGGTGTGGTTAAAGGTGGAAATATGGCAATTCTGGCCGGAGGAGGGGCTATGGGCCTGGGTACCATTGATTATGCAATACATTGTGATCGTCGCCCCGGGCTATTGGTTATAACCGATACTGACGGCGAACGGCTTAAAAGGGCGGAATCCATTTACCCAGTGAGCGAAGCAGCCAGCTGCGGTGTCAAGCTTTTCTTTGTGAACACAAAAGACATCAAAGATCCGGATGAGTACCTCCTCTCCTTAACAGACCAGAAAGGCTATGACGATGTTTTTGTTTTTGCTCCGGTCAGGCAAGTTACTGAACAGGCGGATCGGATTCTCGGACGCGACGGATGTCTGAATTTCTTTGCAGGCCCTACGAACCCTGATTTCAAGGCAGAGTTCAACTTTTTCAATGTGCATTATGCATCCACCCATGTGGTTGGCACCAGCGGCGGCAATACGGAGGATATGATCGAATCCCTGAGTCTCATGTCGCGCGGGGTGATCAACCCGGCCGTCATGATTACGCATATCGGCGGGTTGGATGCCGTTATCCCCACAACCCTTCACCTTCCGGAGATTCCCGGTGGCAAGAAGCTCATTTATACCAATATCAGTATGGAATTGACCGCTATCACTGATTTTGCTCAGAAGGGCAGGGATAATGAGGTGTTCAGCGAACTGAATCGATTAGTATTGAAGCACAATGGATTGTGGAATAACGAGGCTGAAAAATACCTGCTCGACAATCATACAAGGATGGTAAGCTCATGACGCGGATGCTACGCAGCGCAAAGCCCCAGATTGAAGTCTGGGGTTATTCATATCGCACAAAGGCGGCTTTTATGAATAACCCCGGGTTTCAACCCGGGGAGGGGGGGATTCATGGCATTTAACTGGCAATCCCTGCAAAACGGATCAGATATTCGTGGTGTCGCGTCGGATGGAGTAACCGGTGAACCGGTTAACCTTTCGACTGAAGTTGTTGAAAGTATCGCCATGGCATTTGTTTCGTGGCTTTCTCAACGTAAGGCTTGTAACCGTAAAGATTTGAGCATTGCGGTTGGCCGCGATTCCAGAATCTCGGGTCCCGATCTGATGAAGGCTTTTATTAATGGAGTTCTCTGCACCGGTGCAAATGCGGTCAACTGCGGTCTGGCTTCAACTCCGGCCATGTTTATGTCCACAGTTTTCGACAAAACCAATTATGACGGTGCGGTGATGCTGACCGCCAGCCATCTGCCGTTTAACCGGAACGGTCTGAAATTTTTCACTAAGGATGGTGGATTGGATAAACAGGATATTTCAAGCATCCTGGAAAGAGCAGCCTCCGGAGTTGCACAGCCGGCAGCTACTCAGGGGGCAGAATCATCCTTCGATCTGATCAGGGAATATTCAGATTTCCTGGTTAATTCGATCAGAAAAGAGGTTAATCACACCGTCCATTTTAATACTCCCCTTCTCGGTTTTCATATCGTCGTAGATGCCGGTAATGGTTCCGGTGGTTTTTTTGCTGATCAGGTGCTGCAGCCTCTTGGTGCAATAACAAAAGGAAGCCAGTTCCTCGATCCTGATGGCAGGTTTCCGAACCATGTACCCAATCCGGAGGATGATACGGCAATGCAATTTATCCAAAAGGCGGTCATTGAGAACCAGGCAGATATCGGGATTATTTTCGATACCGATGTCGACCGTGCAGCTGCTGTGGATCATACTGGTATGATTATCAATCGAAACCGGCTCATCGCATTGATATCCTGTATTATACTCGAAGAACATCCTGGCACTGCCATCGTTACGGATTCTATTACCTCTGATGGTCTAGCAACATTTATTACCCATGATCTTAAGGGGATTCATCATCGATTTAAACGGGGATATAAAAACGTTATTAATGAGGCCATCAGGCTCAACAGGGAAGGCACGGAATCCTGGCTGGCGATTGAGACGAGTGGCCATGCTGCCCTGAAAGAGAATTATTTTCTTGACGATGGGGCTTATCTGATAACCAAAATCCTGATTAAGGCTGCCAAACTACGGATGAAGGGAGAGAGCTTTCATAAACTGACGGATAATCTGATAATGCCGGTGGAGAGCAAGGAGTTCAGAATCAAGATAAAAACCCCGGATTTTAAAGCCTTCGGCAATAAAGTGATCAATGACCTGTACGCATTTGTGCATCAGGTTGATGGCTGGAGCATTGTCCCCGATAATCACGAAGGCATACGAGTATCATGCAATCCTGAAAGCGGCAATGGATGGTTCCTGCTCCGGCTATCTCTCCACGATCCGGTAATGCCACTGAATGTGGAATCGAATCAGCCGGGCGGTATCAGCATAATTGCTTCTCACCTGGCTAACTTCTTACAAGGTTTCAGTAACCTGGAGATTGACTTAAACAGTTAACTAATTTTTACCAGAACCTTACCATCATTACCCCCTGGCCGGCTAATTCAACCGTTCCGGGTAACTCACCTAATTTATTCTCACCCGTATCGCACATCCATATCTTGCTGCCTGAAAGGGGTTTGAGTGTAAAATTATCCGTCGATTTTCCCGGGTTATATAGGGTGAGCATAAAACCGTCACCATCATCTGCGGGCTTGAAAGCAATAACCGTAACCGATTTGCTGTCGAGTGTAAATGGCGCAGTGAAGGGCTCTTTAGTGGCTGGCCTGATAACCAGCGGCTGACTGAATCCTGTGGCAAACCGCGAAGTTTCCGTTGCGTCAAATGCTCCATGCGGCCTCAAAATATAACGAAATACAACCGGACCTTCCTGATATTGGCGGTAATTCGTTCCCCAATGGTTGTTCATTGCCCATGAATACAATGTTTGAGTGGGTTCAACCTTCTTTCTCCAGATATCCGGATTATTTTGTGAACCGATCAGGGTAGCCGAAATCTCCCCAACTTCAACAAGAGGAGCATCCAACGTAACCCAGGTCACTCCTTCGCGCTCGTTGGACACATCAGCCCACCGGCCAACCGTAAACCAGTTCTTACAGGCACTTGGCATTTGATCCTGCTCAGGAATCATCTGGCCTAAAGGCAGATCCAGCCTCATTACCCCTCCCTGAACAGCAAACGGAAAACCAAAATTCACACTCTCTTTGTTTTTATTCTGCGCTTCATACCATTCGCCTATTTTTACCGGCATCGGGGCACGCTTCTTATCAACGACATTCATGATAACCAGATAATCTGCATCATGGGCCAGCCAGATATGTCTGGTCAGTTTGTTGCATCCGGGTGCCTCTGAGGTGATCTCAACAGATCCAACGAGCGGGCCGTTTTCTTTGATGGTGATTTTCACCTGGCCGCTACTTTTCAGGTTTGCCAGATCATTGCCTTCCAGGAAAATGAACTGATTTGCGGCTTTTCCACTGGTTTTATCTACCAGGTTTTTCCCGGTCCGCTTGTCAATTAGTGAGGTAATATCTCCTTTATTCGGATCGATTTCGCATTCAATCAGATTGTTGCTGATTTTATTCCCGGAAATGATCACGGAACCTTCAGACGCCACCTTACCCGGCACAACGGTAAACCTGGCGGATGAGAATGGTGCAGCTACTGCTCCGAGAACTGCCAGCTCCCCATTGGCAAGCCTTTGGGATTTCATAACCTTTCCCGATTCATCAACCACCTTATCTCCCGCGGAGCTCTGCTCTTTCGATAAGAAAACCATCTCCTTCCGGGTCCAGCTGTTGGTATTAACTATGTCGATCTTGCCCGTGACGATATCTGACATCCGGGGTTTAAACAATTCATCCGTCATTCCGGCTGCTTCATCCGCATATCCTTTCTTAATCTCCCACTGTTCCTTAGTCATTTGATTTTCAGGGTCGGTAATGCTGCACCAGGCTCCCCAGGTGTGTTCTGAGTAGAGTAGAACCTTTTTCCAGGCCTCTTCGAATTTTTCCACCGGGTATTTTACCGGATCTTGCAACGCCCAGAGTACTTCAGCCTGACTGAGACGTTCGGCTGTATTCCGGTTCATCCCGGTTTCCAAAGCCGATGAACCAGCCCCATCTTCCCAATAAGGTGTCCAGTCGCCCGACACGGATGGGATCTGTTTTCCGTATTTCTTTTCAAAGGCGCCAAAAGCCTCACTGGTTGAGGATATGATAAACTTTGGCCAGGTATACTTTGTGTTCCAGTCTTTTACAAATTCGCAAATGGCCGGGTCGGGAACCGCATTATCACCATGACCGCTCCAGCGGATGTGGGCAATATCATACGGATAATTCATTTTAGCAAGTTGCCCCAGGTAATCTGTCACCCAATCAGGTGTCAGTTTTGAGATCATGTGCGAAAGCGCATAACCTTTGAGCGGGATCCATACCAGAACTTTTTCTTGTCCGGATGGGGAAATCCACCAGAATGGTTTATTCTCCCACTTGACCAGGATATCTCCAATCCGGTCGAAATAATTGGGAGCCACCGAGAAATACCTGATCCCGGCCTGTGCCATAGCTGTTACTGTTCCCCAGGTATAACCCGGTACATCGCTGATCATGGCCGCATCAATGGTTTGGCCTGTCGTTTTTGCCAGTTCAGTAGAATATTTGAACAGGCGCAATAATTCCTCTGGCCGGCAAAGGCCGGTTAATTCATTCAGGTACATTCCGTTGAAGAAAATTTGTCCGTTTTTGGCCGCCTCAAAGAAATCTTTTTTTGCTTCCTCACCCAACCGGCTCAAATACAGGTCGGCCGCCCAGGTTACTTCCACGTTCCAAACAAAACGGGCACCTTCAGGATACCCGGCCGTTTGTTTGGCATATTTGATTCCGTCGACCAGGTTTTGAACCTGCTTTTTTTCAATGGCGGTCTGGATTTCGGTATAGCCTATATCTGTATGAGAATGCGGCAGAATGTAAATAGTCATTTTCTTCACGGGTCTTATCAAAAGATCTTTTGACACGACCGGTTTTTCGCTCTTGTTGATGCCAAAATTATAAACCGCTGACCGGGAAACTTCGGGAACCTGGATGGTAAATACCTGACTGCCAGGTTTTACATTAACTTCAGAAAGAGACATGGAATTGGAAGTCAGCTTGCCTGAAAATGGCTTGCCTGCATATTGCACCGTGAGCCTGACGTTGCGGTAAAGAGCCCCACCCTGTGAATACACGCCTTGCGAAGCCTGTATGTCGGTGATGGCCAGGTAGGTACTCATGGGCACAGGTTTCAGGTAGTCGGGTCCTTCAAGCCTTAATGCATCATATAATATCCAGCTGCCCGACCTGGTTGTGATTGAAATTTCGTTGGTTCCCTTTTTCAATCCTGACGACGGAAAACTCAGCTGAATCTGATAGGGTTTACCAGCAGCCGGATCACCGTTGATCGAGGCATCTCCGCTGCCTGCCGGCATTTCCAAAGAAAAGGATTGGTCATTAATTTTGATTTCAAGCTTAGGGGGAATCGAATTGTGTGTATCCGCCAAATCAATAATAAGTTTGCAGGAGTCGGTTTTACCTGCCCCCTTCATCCCGAATGCAATCGTGTAGGTATGCGGGCGGCTACCGGCCCAGGCATCACCCGGTCCGGGCTGCACGTATGGCCAATCCTTTGCAGGATCCGATGCCCCGATGATGAAAAAGCCGTCATGATTGAATTGCCTGTGCGCCGACGGAGCCAGTGCAAATTCCGCTGTATTACGGTCAGTTTTCCCAATCTGCCATAAAACTTTATGTGCTTTCTCCGATGCTGTCAGCTGCAGAGAAAAAAGGGCAAGTCCGACTATGAGACTTAACCGGGAAATAGTAATCGATTTGATCATCTTGATGTGACTGAATTTGGCGTATGAATGAAAAGTCAAACTTAACATTTAACTGAATGAATAGCTACATTTGTCGAATCAGCAATTGTCATGATATATGGTATATGATAAACGGGTAATAGTGGTTTTGCCAGCCTATAATGCAGCCAGGACATTGGAAAAGACGTATAATGAAATTCCATTTGATATAGTTGATGAGGTTATTTTGGTGGATGATTTCAGCAATGATAACACTGTTTTGGTTGCGAAGGAACTCGGTATTGAGCACATTGTAACTCATAATATAAACCTTGGATACGGTGGTAATCAAAAAAGTTGTTATTCCAAAGCCCTGGAACTTGGAGCCGATATAGTTATCATGTTACATCCTGATTACCAATATACTCCAAAGCTCATTCATTCAATGGTTTATATCATTGCCAATGAGATATACCCTGTAGTCCTTGCTTCAAGAATTCTTGGCAGAAGTGCTATCAAAGGAGGAATGCCACGGTGGAGGTATTATTCAAACAGGGTGTTGACCTTGGCACAAAATATCATTATGAAACAAAAACTATCCGAATATCATACAGGGTATAGGGCATTTTCAAGCGATGTATTAAGACAAATAAATTTCAGCGTTAATTCGGATGATTTTGTTTTCGACAACCAAATGTTGGCACAAATCCTGTATCAAGGATTCCCCATTGCTGAAGTAACCTGTCCGACAATATACCATGAAGAAGCATCATCAATAAACTTTTCAAGAAGCGTTCGTTATGGATTCGGTGTTCTGGCAACCGCTTTTGCTTATCGGCTGCAGAAATGGGGAATCTGGAAGTTTAGTATTTTCAATAATTAAACACTTTCGAGAATGCTGGGAATAACAAACAAATCAAACCGGATAAAATATTTAATACTCTGTATTCCAATATTTTATCTATTCTGGAGTATTTTTTTAAACCATCTTGCGGGACCCTTTTCAACATCACGGTCTGATCCCGAATACATCTATTTAATGAATGGGTTGAATTGCGCTTTGTTAAAATTCAATATGATCGGACATATTGACAACCCGGGTACTCCAATACAATTGCTAACTGGATTGTTTATTCGTATAACTCACCTTTTATCCGGCCAGAGACCGATAATTGAGGATGTTATCTCAAGACCTGACACCTATATTATGTGGGCATCCGTTTATCTTTCCATAATCACCGGATTTCTGCTCTATTGGCTGGGAAATATCGCCTGGAAATACACAAATAGTGTCACGGCCACCCTGATTCTTCAGTCTTCGATCCTGCTAAATCCGGTATTTATTGATGTCCCTTTAAGATATAATCCGGACAGGATATTGATCCTGTTTATGATACTATTTATTATACTGTGTATCAGTTATTTTCTTTCGGGGAAAGTCTCTCATATTAAGTTCTCCATTCTTTCCGGCATCTTAATGGGGATTGGAGTTGCCAGTAAATTCAATTTTCTACCCTTGATCATTATTCCATTCTTTCTTCTACCAAAAGGAAGAAACAGGTGGATCTATATGCTCAGCTTCTTTCTTTCCGGTACCCTAGCAATAAGTCCAATCTGGAATAAATTCTCGGAAACGCGAAGGTTTTTTGTGAACCTGGTAACTCATGATGGTTTATATGGACAAGGATCATCAAAAATTATAAACCTTCATAGCTTTATTGATAACCTTGGACTTATTATTCAATACAACATTTCCTTTTCTATAATTGCCATCGCCGCTATAATTTTCCTGGCTATCTGGATCATTAAGGCAAAAGAACCTTCAGAAACTCGCCTTCACTACATTTTCCTAGCTCTTTTTCTTGCTTCTGCTCTGATCGGTATGGTCATAGTAGCCAAACATTTTAAAAATTATTATCTGGCACCGGTCATTGCTCTTAGTGGGTTTGTGTTATTTCTGATTTGGCAGATTGTTAAAACTCATTACAAATTTCGGCATTTTGAAAAACTCTTCATCATCATTTTGCTGGTCCTTGTTTTTATCTCCTTTTACCAGCAGTATCCTTTCTATCAAAAAAGAATTCAGCAAAATAAGGCAAGCGATATCACACAATATTATATCACAAAGAATATCTCCAACAGAGATCTTTGGTTCATCGAACCCACCTGGCTGGCTGGTCCGATGGTTGAAAATGCCCTGGCTTACGGGATCAGCTGGGTGGCTCACCGGCACCGGCTGTATGATGCTTTCCATAAAATCTATCCTAACGTTCTTACTTGGGAGGGTAAAGCCAGCAACCCGAAGTGGTTCCGCACTATTGAAGCCGATCCCGAGTCCATCCTGAAATACGGCAGAGATATTTTTCTCTACTCCTCGCCCGGCAGGAATGCTGGTGTACTTTTAAGTTGGCTGGATACACTTGCGGCACAAACCAGCATAAGAATCGAAAAGGATACAGTTTTCGTCAACCCCGAAAATGAAGACATGATCATCAGGGTGAGGAACAAAGATGGATGGGGGGAAAAGGCAACAGGTACATTGCCTATAGTTGGGGGGTCAATTAGGGGTTCTGGTTTGGAGGTATTGAATCCATCAAAGCCGGTATCGGAAAAGTGTGTTATTATTGGGGTTGAGGATGGGGATTACATTGAGGTGACCGTCTGTGTTCTTAATCAGGATGCCAGGAACCCCGGTCGGTTGATATTGAAGTCGATACAATCTGATTCTGACGGAATTTATTTTGAAGATTCCCATTCACTCCAGGATATTGGTGACCATTGGCAGTTACTTCGGCTTAGGGGGCGAGTCCAAAATGCCCCAGTGGATGGCCGCATGGAGTGCTTGGTTTATTATCCCGGGCAACAGGAGTTAAAGGTAAGGGATCTGGAAATCCGGCATATGGGGAAGACCCGGTGATAAAACCACCAGTTGCATTTGCACCACTTATTATAAGGCATCAGTTTACTCATTTCAGGCGGGCAAATTATTCTTTGGTCAAATAATATTACTTTAACAACTTATTTAGAATAATCTACCGTAAATTTAGGTCGGAATTACAATCATTATCAGATGAATAATCAAATTGACCTGCTCGAAAAGGTCAAAACAACAGTGGAAGACTCAAATCACCTTTTCCCGAATTATCTGTCCGGACTTTCGCATGATATCCGAACACCGCTAAGTGCAATCATAGGTTTCTCCGACTTGCTTACCGAACCCCGGGTTTCACGGGCCGACCAGCGTAGCTATTGCCTGATGATAGCACGCAGTTCCCGAAAACTGCTCGATCTGATGTCCAATCTGATCGATCTGGCCAAAATAGAAACAGGAAATCTTGAACTTTTTTACAAAAATGTTTACTTCAAAGACCTCGTCGAAGAGTTAAAGATTGAAATGAATGAGATGAGTACCTTATACGAAAAAAACCATTTGGCGATTTCTTATATCGCCCCACCTGATGCTTTAGCTAAGGTTTTTACCGATAATAGAAGATTGTTTCAGATTATTAGAATATTGATGGAGAACAGTTTACGGTTTACAAAAGAGGGAAGTATTGACCTTATGATAAAACAGACCTCTCCTTCCAATTGCACAATCGAAGTTAGCGATACGGGCTGCGGAATCGATAAAGAAACATTGAGAAATTTATTTGAGATTTTTCCTCCGGCTGATACACCCTTGGGCCAAAAAATTAAAGCCAGGGGTATGAGCCTGTCAGTCGTTAAAAAACTGTGCGATATGATGGATATCGACATCGAGGTTACCAGTAATGTCGGTGTGGGTACCATGGTACGGTTGATAATTCCCTGCGAAGTACGGTGATTTGTAGAGACGGATTTCATCCGTCTCTGTTGTTTGAGACGGATGAAATCCGTCTCTCTACAATTTTCCGTCTATTTCTTCAAGTGCCTCTCCATCTCCCTGTCCGTATCCTTCTTCTTCATATCCTCTCGCTTATCGTGAATAGCCTTTCCGCGTGCAAGGCCGATTTCCAGCTTGGCGAGCCCCGCATCGTTGAGAAAAAGTTCAATCGTAACAATTGTAAAGCCCTTCTCCTTCACCTTTCTTTCCAGCTTTGCTAATTCATGGCGGGAAAGAAGAAGTTTTCGGTCTCGCTTGGGGATATGATTATTGTGGGTGCCAAAGCTATATTCTGCAATCTGCAAACCCCTGGCATACAGTTCTCCATCGATAAAGTTGCACCATGAATCCGACAAGCTGGCCTTTCCCTGACGGATCGATTTTATCTCGGTTCCGTAAAGGACAATTCCCGCAGTATATTTTTCAAGGATTTCATATTCCCTGTAAACCTGCTTGTTTGTTATGCTGATCTTGTTGGCCATTCTCTTTACCTTGGCGCAAAAGTACTACTTTTATTGCTTATGAATAACCCTGATTACCCCGGGCTTGATGTCCTGGCCCTGATAGGCCATACTGCAGCAGGAAAAACGACCCTTGCGGCTCACCTTGCGCTCCTGTTGGGTGGTGAGGTGATCAGTGCCGACTCAAGGCAGGTGTATCGGGGAATGGATATCGGAACAGGCAAAGATCTGGCGGATTACCGGATAGGCGATATCAATATAAAATACCACCTGATCGACCTGATTAATGCAGGCGAAAAATACTCTCTGTTCGATTTTCAGGAGGATTTCGGGCAAGCCTATAATGATATTCGCAGCCGTGGAAAATTACCAATCCTCTGCGGAGGAACCGGCCTCTATACCGAAGCCATCCTTAGAGGATATGAACTGTCCGAAGTTCCTGTGAACGAAGAGTTTCGGAAGAGTATAGAGGATAAGTCCGATGAGGAGCTCACCAAAATGCTTAAATCGTTTGGCTCCCTTCATAATCGGTCCGATACAACCAGCCGTGATCGCCTGATCAGGGCTATAGAGATTGCCAGGTCAAATCCGGAACCCAGGCCTTTGGGTCACATGAATCAGGGAATAAAAGCTAAAGTTTTTGGACTCAGCTACGATACAGAAGCCCGGCGCCAAAGGATTACACAGCGATTATCTGAACGGCTCGAGAATGGTATGATCGAGGAGGTAAGAACACTTCTTGTCACCATAAAACCCGAAGATTTGATGTATTACGGCCTTGAATACAAGTACCTGACTCTCTATTGCCTGGGAAAGATTACTTATGACGAGATGTTTTCCTTACTGAATACCGCCATCCATCAATTCGCCAAACGCCAGATGACCTGGTTCCGCGGAATGGAACGACGCGGCATCCCAATCACCTGGATACCGGGGGAACTCTCGCTAGAGGAGAAGATTGAAGTCGTTTTGAGAGGGTTGCCGGTAGTCGGTTATCAGGTACCCACCCCAACCCCTCCCTTATTTAGGGAGGGGTTGGGGTGGGTACCTTAAAGTCTTCTTAGAAGTTCGGACTGAGTAAGTACTGTGCGTAGAAATCATCAATAACCTTTACCGCATCTTCCGCAGTATCAACCAGATGGAAAAGATCAAAATCAGTGATATTTACATTGTGTTCACGTGAATGCATCACCTCTTTGATCCATTTTATCAGTCCGCCCCAGTATTCTTTACTGACCATAACGATGGGAAACCTGCCGATCTTTCCGGTCTGTATAAGGGTAAGGGCCTCGAATAGTTCGTCAAATGTGCCAAATCCACCGGGGAGCACGATAAATCCCTGTGAATAGCGCATAAACATAGTCTTACGAACGAAAAAGTAATCGAAATGCATCACTTTATCAATATCAATATAGGGATTGTGGTTCTGTTCATGCGGAAGATCAATATTCATACCGATAGATTTTCCTTTACCCCGCTGCGCACCTTTATTGGCAGCTTCCATGATACCCGGACCTCCGCCTGTAATTACCCCATAACCGAGCTGGGTTAACCGGTAACCAATCTCTTCCGCAACTATATAATATTTATTGTCAGGCGTTGTTCGGGCTGAACCAAACACGGCCACACTGGGCCCTAGCTTGCCAAGCTTTTCAAAACCATAGACAAACTCGGCCATGACTTTGAAAATCTGCCAGGAATTTTCGGTTTTTAATTCGTTCCAGGATTTGTTCTTAAAAGCATCCCGGATCATATCATCTTGATTCATATTGCCTTATTTGATTTTTGGTATGAAATTAATACTTCTTTCAGAAATTTCCCGGTATACGAATCCTTGTTAAGAATTATTTCCTCCGGTTTTCCTGCAGCTACAATCTTTCCACCGGAAAGTCCGCCTTCAGGGCCCATATCTATAATGTAATCTGCCACCTTAATGACTTCCATGTTATGTTCAATCACAACAACCGTGTTGCCTTTCTCAACCAGTCTGTTCAGCACACCGAGCAATACCCGGATATCTTCAAAATGTAACCCGGTAGTCGGTTCATCCAGAATATAAAGCGTCCGCCCGGTATCCTTTTTGGCCAGTTCGTTGGCGAGCTTGACCCGCTGTGATTCGCCTCCGGAGAGGGTGGTGGATGACTGGCCGAGTGTGATATAACCCAATCCAACGTCGTTCAAGGTACGCAAGGCCCTAACAATATTAGGGGAGTTCTCGAAAAACTCCATCGACTGGCTGATGGTCATGTCCAGAATATCAGAAATAGATTTTCCTTTATATCTGACTTCCAGTGTTTCACGGTTATACCTTTTCCCGTTGCAAGCTTCACAATGCACATACACATCGGGGAGAAAATTCATTTCAATGGTTTTTACCCCTGCTCCCTGACAGGTTTCACATCGCCCACCCTTGACATTAAATGAGAATCGTCCCGGTTCATAGCCCCTTACCTGGGATTCCGGCAGTTTTGCAAGCAAATTTCTGATTTCCCCAAATACCCCGGTATAGGTTGCCGGATTAGATCTGGGTGTACGGCCAATCGGTGATTGATCCACCACAATTACCTTGTCAATCAGTTCAATGCCTTTGATCGACTCGTAGGGTAGAGGATCCTGAACTGAATTATAAAAGGCCTGGCTCAGGATGGGATGCAGAGTCTCATTAATCAGGGATGATTTTCCACTGCCTGAAACGCCCGTAATACAAATAAACTCTCCAAGGGGAATGCTGATGTCTACATTCTTTAAATTGTGCCCCCTGGCTCCCTTAAGTATCAACTGTTTGCCATCGGATTTCCTGCGGATGGCCGGAACTTCGATCCTCTTCTCTCCTTTCAGGTAAGCACCGGTCAGGGTATTTGCCTGTATAATCTCAGCGGGTTTTCCGGTAGCAACCACCATGCCGCCATGTCGACCGGCATGAGGGCCCATGTCGATGATATAATCAGCCGAGAGGATCATATCCTCATCATGCTCAACAACAATCACTGAATTTCCAAGGTCGCGGAGTTGTTTCAGGGCACCGATCAGCTGGAGATTGTCCCGGTGGTGCAGCCCGATGCTGGGCTCATCCAGAATATACAGGACATTAACCAGTTGAGATCCGATCTGGGTGGCCAGCCGGATCCGCTGCCCTTCGCCGCCAGATAAGCTCCGGGTTGCCCGGTTCAGAGATAAATAATTTAACCCTACATCCAGCAGAAACTTAAGGCGGGCCCTGATCTCTTTCAGTACATCCCTGGCAATCTGCTGCTGGGTGGATGACAGCCTGGATTCGATCCCTTCGAACCAAATCAGCAGCTGCGATATGTCCATTTCTGCCAGCTCGGCAATATTCTTATTATCCAATCGAAAATACCTCGATTCCTTCTTGAGCCTTGTGCCTTCACATTCCAGGCAGGGGGTGGTTCGGATAAATTGATCCGCCCATTTTTGTGCCTTCTTCGAGGTCGATTCGTCTTTTTGCTGGCCGATGTAGGTTACGATCCCTTCAAAACTCAGAAAATAGTTGGATGATAAACCCAACGGAGTATTTTCGAGTTTGAATGATTCTTCGGATCCAAGGAGGATAATCTGAAGGGCCTCATCAGGCAGATCGCATATAGGATCATCAAGTTTAAATCCATATTTCCGGGCGATCGCCTCAAGCTGCCAGAAAATCATGCTCTGACGGTATTTGCCCAAAGGAACTATCCCTCCATCCTTTATACTTATTTTATCATCTGGGATAATCTTGCTGTTGTCGATCTCATGCACATAGCCCAATCCTTTACAAACCGGGCAGGCTCCCTGAGGACTATTAAATGAGAAGCTGTTTGGTGCCGGCTCATCGTATGAAATTCCCGTGGTCGGGCACATCAGGTGGCGGCTGAAGAAAGTGGGCATTTGTCCTTCAAATCCGGTGATCAGGATCACTCCCTTTCCCTCCTTCATAGCGGTCTGGATCGAATCTTTCATTCGCCCGGACTGATCCGGACTGGCCACCAGCCTGTCCACAACCATCTCAATATTGTGGGTTTTATACCGGTCGAGTTTCAGCCCTGGCAATAATTCCCTGATTGCACCATCAATACGGGCATAGATGTATCCCTTTTTACGGATCTGTTCAAATAATTCCTTATAATGACCTTTCCTTGATTTTACCAGAGGGGAGAGAATCAGGATCTTTTCACCGGAAAATTTGTCAAGAATTCTCGACAGGATATGATCATCTGTATACCGTACCATCTTTTCTCCTGTTTCCCAGGAAAAAGCTTCCGAAGCACGGGCGTACAGAAGTCTTAAAAAATCATATATTTCAGTGGTAGTGCCGACGGTACTTCTCGGATTCTTGCTGGTAGTTTTCTGCTCAATCGAAATCACCGGACTTAATCCGGTGATCTGATCCACATCCGGTCGCTCCATGCTTCCGAGAAACTGACGGGCATAGGCCGAGAAAGTTTCCATATATCTTCGCTGGCCTTCGGCATAGATCGTGTCAAAAGCGAGGGAAGATTTTCCGCTACCGCTTAGCCCGGTAATTACCGTAAGTTTATGCCGGGGGATTTTTACATCAACATTACGAAGATTATGCACCCGTGCCCCGGTAACTTCAATGTACTTATCGCCTGTCATTTTGTTAAAGATGAATGACTTCTCCGAAAGCAGCAGCTGCAGCTTCCATTATTGCTTCTGACATGGTGGGGTGGGGATGAACCGTTTTGATCAGCTCGTGTCCCGTGATTTCCAGCTTTCGGGCCACAACTATTTCGGCAATCATTTCAGTGACATTGCTTCCGATCAGATGTGCTCCTAACAATTCACCATGCTTTGAGTCGAAGATGAGCTTCACAAATCCATCCTTTTCTCCGGCGGCACTGGCTTTTCCGGAGGCTGTAAAAGGAAACTTGCCTACC
>JBBAAF010000014.1:0-53815 GCA_041658425.1 Bacteroidales bacterium
CCTAACCTTCTAACCCCTAACCTTCTAACCCCTAACCTTCTAACCCCTAACCTTCTAACCCCTAACCATTAACCTTCTAACCTTCTAACCCCTAACCTCTAACCTTCTAACCTCTAACCCCTAACCTCTAACCCCTAACCATTAACCTTCTAACCCCTAACCCCTAACCTTCCTATTATTTTTCGTCGGGTAAATAAATCTCCACATTTGTTCGCGTGTCGCCCAGTAGGTGCTGGGCAAAGTAATACCACATAACACGATCGAAGTATTTGGTACAGGTGCCGTATCCGTGGCGCTGACCCGGCATGATCATGAAATCAAATCGCTTGCCAGCCTGGATTAATGCATCGGCGACGCGGAGGGTGTTACCCGGATGAACGTTGTTGTCGATATCCCCTGTTACCAGCATAAGGTGTCCTTTGAGGTTTTTAGCCAGATCCTGGTTCTTGTTAATTTTGGATTCGAACTTGATAGCGGTCTCTTTTTTAACCGTATCCTCAGCATACCACGGCTCCTCTTTCTTCACGTCCTTAACTCCCTTATCGTCCTTAACGTCCTTATCGGTTTTTGCTTTAACCGTCTTGGTTACCTCTTTCACTCCGTTATGCGTTTCTCCCCACCACAGATTGTATATGTTGTTATCTTTTTCTTTTCCTTTTCTATGGTATCCACCAGTATAACTTCTTTATTGGCAAGCTTATACTCAAATTTGAAACTATCGACCTCGAAATTGAAAGATTTGTTGTCGTCCTTGAATTTCAGGTTTTTGATTGGAAGATCAAGGTGATTGACAGGCTTTAAGATCATCTGGTTAATCTTTGCCGCCATATAATACACATCAAATAATGGCGATTTGGTCTTTTTTGCCGGATCAACCATCCACCAAAGATTTGCGTCGCCGGTTTTGTAGGAATACCAGAAAAGATCCGACTTTTTCAGCCAGTTGGGTTGTACGGAGGAGCTTCCTATCATTTTTCCAAGGTTCTCACTGCCATACTTTTCGGCTGCCCTGAAATCGGCCTTATATTGCCCGTATAACAAGGAACAGGCAAAAACAAGAACTAATACCAGTAAGTACTTTTTCATTTTTTTGTTATAAAAATAGATGGATTTACATACCATGGATTGGGTTTAGCATTTTTTAAGAACTGTCGGCTGCTTTTATCGTGCCAAAGCTGCGACAGAATCGCGGGCTGCAGCTCTTAATGTAATTGCAGGCAGGTACTTTGGATTCAGCCGGTAGAGCTCATCTGCCAACTGTAAAGCCTGATCAAAGCGCTTGGAATCGAGGTAATTCCAGATCAGTAACTCGCGTGCCGGTTCACTTTCGGGATGAATCCTGAGGAGCTTGTTAGCCGCCTGATCTGAGCCTTCCGGATCATGTATTTTTCGGAGGCTCCATCCGAGGTACAACCAGGCCGTTTCGTTACCCGGGTCATCCCGGGTGACTGCCTTCAGAATACTGGCGGATTCAGGGTACCGGCCAGTTGTAAAAAGCTGGTATCCTTGAACATCTCTTTTATCTTCGCGATGCAAAACCAAACACATAGGGTATCCTTCAACGCTGATGCTGTGAATAGTTTGCGCAGGCTGCCATAATTTGCGCTGTAATCCGGATGGTCCGAGGTAGGCATTCACAAAAAGACCATAATCCCAATTGTACCGGCCCCGCTCATACCAGGTTGTATAAACGGTTTTGATCTTTGGGAAACTTTTCTCAAAAAAAGGTTCAACGGGGAAATTGGAAGCAATGATCAGGGTATCCGCACCCGGTTTAGAAAGTATTTCTTTTTCCAGCCATTTCACTCCCAAACCCAGCGAGTTAAAGTAATAATCTGTTTCATACCTGCCGTAAGCCCTGGAAACCCCTCCCGATAACCGGTTAAAGTAAACATATTCAACAGGATGATTTTTAACGATATGCACCAACGGACCGGTAAGTCCGAGTGCCAGAAGGCCAACTATGCCCCATCGGAACAACGGTTTTTTCAATCGCTGATGAATCAGGTACCACCCGCTGGCAGAAAGCACTACCAGAAACGGATAAATAAAAAGGAGGTGACGGATATTTCCATAAAGGTTTGAGTGGCGTATAATAACCCAAAACAAAGGGAATAGGGCACAAAAAACAAGTAAAGAAAAGAGTAGCGGGCCCTGCTTTTTTAAGAGAGGCCAGCACAGGGGAAGACCGGCAAGAATAATAGCAGGGGATATTAGTAGGAAATATTTTGGAGCATAATACCAGGGCAGGTTTTCTGACCAATACAATTCTCCTTCAAAAAGCTGCCTGATACTCACAATATAATGCGTCATCTGGTTAAGTGACTCAATGGAGTGCCGGATGGGATTCTGCAGTCCAAACGGCCAGTTCACCACGCCGGCAATACAGGCTAATAAAATGGTTATCAATAGTGAAAGGGCCAGCCTGATCGCGAATTTCCATTTTGCTTTGTTTTCCAGGGGCTGTCTGATCCAGGCCTGTATGGCTGTAAAAGCAAGGATTATTGGAATGATGACGAGACCGCCCACCCTGACCGAGATAGCGAAGCCTGTTCCGGCAACCATACCGGCGAGGTATCCGATATGTATGACCGGCAATCTCCGGAGGAATTTCAACAGGTAGAAGATGGCGACAACATATCCGAGTGCAAAAGGAATATCTTTCAGGTTGTTAAAGGTATGGCCCAGGAAAACCGGCGACAACAGCAGGAATAGTATTGCCAGGATTCCGGCGCCGTAACCGGCTATCTCCACAGCCAGTAAACCGGTAAAAGCAATAGTCAAAGCACCTGCCAGAGAATTGATAACATGCCGCGTAAGATAGGGTTCATTAAAACCGAATATCTTGTTAATCAGATAGCTGAAGTTATCAATGGATTGCCCGTAATACTTCAGATAGGTTATCGGTGTATTAATTGATGAAGTATCTTTTCCCCGGGTAGCAAAGAAATTATACACATTTTCGGCCTGAAGGTAATGAACCGGTTCATCCCCTGAAATTCCGGTATCCAGGCTCAGCAAAGGCAGCAGGACAAATGGCAGAAAGCATAAAATGGTAAAAATCCAATGCCTTATCTTGTTGGAATTACCGGTAGCAACATCCTGTTCCATGATCTTGAATTAATCGTGGAACTTCCTGACGAAATAGAGCGGACGGTGCTGGCTTTCCTTATAGATGCGATAGATGTACTCACCAATGACCCCCAGGAATGTTAGCTGTATCGAACCTAGAAAATAGATGCTGAGGAGGGTTGACGACCAGCCGATTACAGCAAACCCCGCAAGTCTGGCTATGAGGGTGTAAAGTCCGGCAAGAAAGAAAACCACAATACCGATTATTCCGAGATAGAGGCAAAGGCGTATTGGAAATTTGGAGAATGAAAAGATAGCATCCGAGCTGAGGGCTAATAGATTGAAATAGTTCATTTTAGATTTACCCTGATATCGTTCTTCCCGCCGGTATTCAACGAATCCCTGCCGGAATCCGATAAAATGCCTGAGTCCGGGCAGATACCTGATGGATTCAGTAAATTGAAGCAGGGCAGTTAAAGCATCCCGGTTCATGGCTGAAAAATTACCTACATTGTCGATATCAGGGAAGCCCGAAAATCGTTTAAAGCTTTTGTGGAACGATAAGGCCAGCAGGTTTCGCCCTTTCAGATTAGGTTTATTGGTACGTTTTCCAAAAATGACATCAAATTCATCCGAAAGCAGCATCCGGTGCATCACCGGGATCACTTCAGGAGGATCCTGCAGGTCGCCGTCCATCATAACAACAAAACGGCCTTTTGCAAAAGTAAGTCCGGCTGTAAAGGCAGCCTGATGGCCGAAATTTTTTGATAATTCCAGAATTTTAATCCGGCTATCGGTTTTCCTGGCTTCAACCAGCCTGGTCACAGTGCCATCCTTGCTCCCGTCATCCACGAATATGATCTCAAAATCACCGGTAATGCCTGTCAAAACCGAAACCGTCCGTTCGACCAGGTCACCAACCAGGTATTCCTCATTGTAAAGCGGTATGACGACTGATATTTCCATAAGATATCGTAGGGACGCATAATTGCGTCCATCATAATTAATAATGAATATGAAGATGGACGCAATTATGCGTCCCTACATCAAGTTCCGAATTTAAAGACCTACCCAGGAATTTCCTTCCTGGTTGGATTTTACTACTGCCTCGATAAACCGCATACCTCTGATACCTTCTTCGATCCCCGGAAACTGACCGGGAACCGTTTTTTCACCCCTGATGGCTTTGGCGGCGCCTTTATAGAGATTGCCGAATGCTTCATAGATCCCTTCCGGATGGCCGGGAGGCAGTACATGGCTTTCCCTGGCAAAATCGGACAAATAATCATATCCGGGTTTGATGATTTCAAACGGAGCTCCTTCATGCATCATTTTCAGGACATTCGGGTTCTCTTGTTCCCAGTGGAATGCCCCTTCGGTTCCATAAACACTGATCTGAAGGTTATTTTCTTCGCCTGTGGCAATTTGTGAAGAGCGGATCACGCCGGTGAGGTTTTCATCGAATTTCAGTAACACATTGCCGTCAATATCCAACAGATTTTCTGGTTTCAAAGTGCTCAATACTGCCAATACCTGTTTGATTTTCAATCCAGTAGCATATTCAATCATATTGAAGGCATGAACTCCGATATCGCCCATGCAGGAGCTTATTCCGGCAACCTTGGGATCGAGCCGCCATACGGCCAGTTTGGCATTTACGCCATGGATGATCGGGTTGATCCAACCCTGAAGATATTGAGCATCAATGCGTTGAATGGTGCCAATAGCTCCGGATTCGATTCTGCGTTTCATCTCGCGCACCATCGGATAGCCGGTATAAGTATGAGTCAGGCAGAAAACCAGTTTATTTTTTTCCGCAATTTCCTTAAGTTCAATCGCTTCTGATGAGGTGAGAGTAACCGGTTTTTCGCAGATCACATGATATCCTTTGCTGAGCAGTTTTTTGGCATGTTCGAAATGCAGGAAGTTGGGAGTTACGATCGAAACCACCTGAATGCGCTCCGACACAGGCATTCCGCTTTCACCAAGTATGAATGAATCGATATCGGGATAAACCCTTCTGAAATCGATATCTTCTTCACGGGCAAACTCTTTGGCGCGTTCAAAATCCACGTCGAACACCCCGCCAACCAGCTCGAAGGAGTTAGCAATTTTTGCAGCAATGCGGTGGGCACCGCCGATGAAGGCGCCTTTGCCCCCGCCGATCATACCCCAGCGAAATCTTTTCATATAATTATGTATCAATTTGTCAGTTAGGCAGTTTTAGCTTTTTTTCGTCTCATCGTTGTAAAGACGATGGCGAAAATCACGATCAGAATGGCTGGCAAAACAGCAGTATACCTGAGAATTTCCAGACCGGTTGCCCCATGGTCGGTTAAATTGCCGGAAATAGGAAGGAATATGGAAGTTGAAAGCATCCCTGCCCCGCTGAAAATGGATAGGCCCAGTGCACCGCTTTCCGGTACATTTTCTGATACAAAGCCCAGCATGGTTGGCCAGAAGAAACAGATACCAATAGCAAAAACGCCGGCAGCCAGGAATGTCAGAACCGCACCGCCAACGTAACTCATCAGCAGCAGGCCGATCATACTGATAATTGCAGAAAAGAAGAGCATTCCGGTAGTGTTGATCCGGTGAACTATCGGACCGGCAAAACCGCGTCCGATTGCCATTATACCGTTGATAAATGCCAGTACCAATATCGGTGCCACACCGGTTCCTTGCAGGAGTGAACTGATCCTTTGGCCGGTGGTTAGTTCAGTGGCTGCACTAAGGAGCATACAGAACAGCATGACCAGGAAAAGCGGCCGCAAAATGGCTTTCCACATGGAGCCGTAGGAAATCCCCATTTCCACGCGTTCTGTTTTGGGAAATTTCTGCCTGAACATCAGCGCTCCGTAAATAACCAGGGGAACTACCAGTGTCCCAACAAGTATCGGCCAAGTAAGTTCCATTACATCGATAATCAAATAAGAAATCAAACTTCCGATAACAATCCCTCCGGGGAACCAGACATGAAAGCGGTTCAGCATTTTTGTTTTATCCTTCGGGAAAATGGATGCCACCAAAGGATTGCAGCCGGCTTCGATGCTTCCGTTGCCTACCCCGATAAACAGAGTTCCGATAAACAGTGTCCAGAAATCGCGGGCGAAAACCGTGATCACAATTCCGATCAGGTGCAGGAAAAAGGCAATCCTAACAAACCGCTTCATCCCAATGACATCAACCAGTGGCCCACCGATGAATTGCGCTAAAGTAAATCCCCAAAAAGCCGGAGCAATTGCAAGAGCCAAGGTTTCCGCACTAAGGCCAAATTCACCCTTCCACACAAGTTCCAGCTTTGCCCGGATGGCGAACGTCATTGCTGTTAAAACAAGAGCCAGACAGCTCATCCAGAATAACCGTTTTGCATTGTATTCTTTTGCATTCATTTTGAAATGGTTTAGATTTTGAACTTAAAAATAGATATTTTTGGTTAATTCAACTAAACTATCAGAATCTATGGGACGACCAGTTACTTTATTCACCGGCCAGTGGGCCGATCTACCCTTAGAAACACTCTGTAAGAAAGCATTCGGTTTCGGCTATGACGGACTCGAGTTGGCCTGCTGGGGTGATCATTTTGAAGTAGATAAGGCCGATCAGGCCTATTGTGACGGACGGCGCGAGCTGTTAGCCAGATATGACCTCACAACATGGGCAATATCTAATCACCTTGTTGGTCAGGCTGTTTGCGACCGTATCGATGAACGTCATAAATCCATTCTGCCCGATTATATCTGGGGTGATGGTGAACCGGAAGGCGTGCGGCAACGCGCAGCTCAGGAAATAATAAAAACCGCTCATGCCGCCAAACGCCTCGGAGTTGGTGTAGTCTGCGGATTTACCGGCAGTTCAATATGGCACCTCAACTACTCTTTCCCTCCGGTAACACCGGCGATGATCAATGAGGGGTTTGCGGATTTTGCCAAACGTTGGAAACCGATCCTGGATGAGTTTCAGAAATTGGGCATCCGGTTTGCCCTGGAGGTTCATCCAACCGAAATTGCATTTGATATCGCCACAGCCGAAAGAGCATTAAAAGCAATCGATTACCATCCTGCCTTTGGGTTCAATTATGACCCGAGCCATTTCGGCTATCAGGGAGTCGATTATATCGGTTTTCTGTACAAGTTTGCTGACCGGATTTTCCATGTTCACATGAAAGATGTCGGCTGGTCGCCATTCCCAACTGAAGCCGGGGTGTTCGGAGGCCATCTTGATTTCGGAGATCGCCGTCGCTATTGGGATTTCAGAAGTCTGGGCCGCGGAAATATTGAATTCGAAGAGATTATCCGCGCTTTAAACAAGATCAAATATGCCGGACCGCTATCAGTAGAATGGGAAGACAGCGGGATGGATCGTGAACACGGTGCCGCCGAAGCCTGCGAATACGTCAACAGCGTTGATTTCCCATCGTCGGATATTGCTTTCGACGCGGCATTTGATAAATGATAGTACGTAGGGGAGGACCCACGGGTCCTCCCCTACGAATCATATCAATTTTTCCAGCAGCTTCTTGGTCAGCATGATGCCTTCTTCTTCGGAATAGTTGCTGCCTTCATATTCGACACCGATGTATCCGCGGTAGCCTGATTTCTTGACAATCTGTATCATCCGGGCAAAGTCGATGGTGGTTTCGTTGCCATCTTTATCGAAATCATAGGATTTTCCACTGACTCCTTTGGCGAATGGCATCAGTTCCTCGACTCCTTTATAGCGGTCATATTCTTTGTCAGCACTGATCCTGAAGTTACCGAAATCGGGCAGGGTACCCACGTTAGGCATTTTAACCGTTTTGATAACATTACTCAACCAGCTTCCATCGGATGAATGGCCGCCATGATTTTCCACTATGATGTTGATTCCCTTGGTCTGACCGTATTCGCATAACTTACGAAGGCCAAGAACCACATTGGCAGCGTGTTCCTCCGGAGTACCGGAGCCTCCGGCGTTAACCCGGATCGAATGGCAACCCAGGAATTGGGCTGCATCCACCCATTTTACATGGTTCTCAACCGTTTTTAACCGGCCCTCTTCAGTAGGCTCGCCAAGGTTTCCCTCTCCATCAACCATGATCAGGACGTTGGTAACAGCATGGTAATCGGTGATCCGTTTCAGTTCAGCCAGATATTTCGGATCCGTAACGTAATCGGCAAAGAACGAACTGACATATTCCACGGCAGTTATTCCAAAATCACGTTTGGCTTTTACCGGGAACTCAAGGTTATCCAGCATTTTACCGCCAAGGGCCCGATGAAGTGACCACTCGGCCAATGATATTTTAAAACGGGGTTCGGTGCTGCATGAAGACAGCAATTTCGGAGCAACCGCCATCCCAGCGACTGCCAAACCGGATTTTAAGAAGAAATCTCGTCTTTTCATAACCTCTAACCTTTTTAATTTTTATAGTTTCCGGATCCATACATTTCGATACTGTACAGGGTTCCCATGATCCTGCAGAAGCAACGGCATATCTTCATGGGCCTCGTATTTGGGATAACCTGCATAAACCGTTGGGCCCTTTAATTCAAAATGATCCTGAACCAGAACGCCATTGTGAAAAACGGTTACAGAGGCAGGTTTGGTCATGCTACCATCGTATGCGAACCGGGGTGCATGGAATACAATATCATAGGCCTGCCATTTGCCGGGTTTGCGTGAGGCATTTACCAGCGGGGGTGATTGTTTATAAACAGATCCGGCCTGGCCATTGTAATAGGTCTCGTTTTCATACGAATCCAGCACCTGAACTTCATAAAGTGTTTGAATATATACCCCGCTGTTACCGCGGCCCTGGCTTTCGCTGATCACTATTGAAGGGGTACGGAACTCCACATGCAACTGGCAATCTCCAAATTTTTCTTTGGTCATGATGTCGCCTGTTCCGTTTACTGTCATTTTCCTGCAGCTGATTTTCCATTTTGCGGGACCGGTTCTGCTGACCCAATTGCTGATATCTTTAGCTTTTCCAAAAAGGACGATGGCATCTGAGGGAGGAGTTTGTTTACATCCCGGATTGATTACCGGCGGTTTGCGGGTCCAGTCTTCGGTGAGTTTCGGATCCTGTGAATGAGCAAATGAACCGAACAGGCATGCTGCAGCCAGGAGCAGGATTAGCTTTTTCATCATATCTCATTGATTTCCCAAGGTTTTCTAAATACTGGTTTTAAATAATTATTAGCTGCCTTTTCATTAAATGAACCGGTTTCAGCGTTCCAGTTAAGGGTGAGACCGGTACGGTAGGCAATATTGCCCAAATGTGCCACCCGGGCTACATCACGGCCAATGTTAATATTTGCCGCAGTTTCGAAATTACGTATTTTGATTGCATCGAGAAAATTCCGGACGTGGAGGCGAAGGTCATTTCCGGCGTTCACATTCCGCGGAACCGGCTCTGTAACAGGAACTCCATTGATTTGGGCGGGAATCACTTCCCAGAAATTACGATTAGCCCGTAAAACACCATTGGTACCATGAAAAGCCAACCCATGATCGAAACCATACTCATTGGTTTGAAGGCCGAAATTATTCTGCCAAACCACAACAACCTGATCAAATTGATATTCAACGGTCAACGTATCCGGGGTCTCCATAGCGTCATCAGGAAAAAGCAGATTGCCTCCTGTAGCTGTAATGGTATCCGGCTGAGTCAGTTTAAGTGCCCACATAGCCATATCCAGCAAATGGACCCCCCAATCGGTCATTTTGCCGCCGGCATATTCCCAGAACCATCTGAAGTTGTAATGGAACCGGTTAGGGTTGAAAGGCCTTAATGGGGCTGGTCCAAGCCAAAGGTCATAGTTTACGCCAACCGGGACCGGTGCATCGGGCACTTTTGGAACGGAGTTGCCTCCATAGCGCCAAACATCAACGTAACTGATCTGGCCCAGTTTTTCCGATCGGATAAAATCGACCATTTCCTGCCAGTGCAAACCGCTCCTTTGCCATTGTCCCACCTGCACTACCCGTTTATAACGCCGGGCAGCATTCACCATCTGACCGGCTTCAAAAACAGAATTTGCAGCCGGCTTTTCCACATAAACATCCTTACCTGCCTGGCAAGCCATTATGGTTATGAGAGCATGCCAATGATCGGGTGTTGCAATGATTACCGCATCAATATCCTTCCGTTCCAGAACTTTCCTGAAATCTTCGTACTGATCCAGTTTCGGAACAATTATCTTTTTATCGTAGGCATATTTCTGGATATCGGTCATTCGGTCTTCGCGAATACTTTTATCGATATCGCAAACTGCAACCAGGTCAACATCAGGCTGTTCTATAAATACGCATGCATTGTTAAAACCCTGATTCCGGCAGCCGATTAGAGCAACCCGGATCCGGTCGTTTGGCCCTTTCCGTCCGGAACAGGATTGCAGTCCCATTCCGGCAGGCAGAAGGCCCGCGAGGCCGGCTCCTGCCGCCAGGCTCAGGCTGGTGGTGAGGAATTCCCTTCGGCTTTGAGCCATATTATAAATCAGATAATTTCCACGGTTCGCGGTAAACCGGTTTGATCAACCGGTTGGCTTCCGGATCGTTGATGAACTCTTCATTTTTTGGATCCCAATAGATCTTCCGACCTGTTCTGAAGGCAATGTTACCCATGTGAGCCATGGTTGCAACAGCCCTGCCGATTGTCGGGTTGGCATTGGTTTCGCGATTGTCCTTTTTGATACACTCGATAAAGTTTATGACGTTCAGGTCGAGTCCCTGCCCGGTTCCTTTAATGCGGGCAACCTCTTCAACCAACGGGCCGTTAGTCGATACTTCAGGATGAACTTCCCAGCCGCCACGATCGGCAACAAGGGTTCCGTTGTTACCGATAAAGGCAACGCCATGATCCCGGTTCCAGTCGCCCATGCCAATACCCATGGCATGATCCCAGATCACATTGAATCCGTCAAATTCATAGATTACTTGCTGAGTATCAGGAGTTTCGATCGGACTTTCCAAGAAAGCCAACTTGCCACCGGAGCTCATGGCTGATTTGGGTATCTCTGCCTTCATCCCGGCGAGAGCCATATCCAGCAGATGCACACCCCAGTCGGTCATCAAACCACCGGCATAATCCCAAAACCAGCGGAAATTGAAATGAAAACGGTTACGGTTAAACTTGCGATCCGGTGCCGGCCCTAACCACATATTATAGTCTACTCCATCGGGTGTCGGTTCATCCGGTACCGGTCCGGGAGGCACCAGCCAGTTTTCATAACACCAGACTTTTACCGTCCGGATTTTACCCAGTTTGCCTGATTGTATAAAAGCAAAAGCGTCATTCCAGTGCGGATCGCTGCGCTGCCACTGTCCAACCTGTACAACCCGGTCATATTTCCTGGCTGCTTTTTCCATCTGAAAAGCTTCATAGATCGAGCTGGCCATCGGTTTTTCGACATATACATGCTTACCGGCCTTGCAGGCCTCGATCATGATTGCAGCATGCCAATGATCTGGTGTGCCAATAATTACAGCCTCTATATCTTTCCTCTCGAGCAATTTTCTGAAATCGGTAAACAACTCCGGCTTTTTGCCCTGCTTTTCTTCAACCTGGCCGGCACGCTTATTCAGCACATTCTGATCCACGTCGCAGAGTGCCACACACTCCACATTCGGTTGGCGAAGAAAGGCAGTCAGGTCGGAAAAGCCCATTCCATTGATACCGATGGCTCCGATGGTCAGTTTGCCATCATCCTTTGGGGCACAGCCTACCGTTCCCGGGATCATCGACACAGCGGCAACTGCAGCAGCAGCGGTCGCACTTGTTTTTACGAATTCTCTTCTAGATGACATTATAAATTAGTTATCAGTTATCAGTTATCGGGTATCAGGAACACCGTCTGCCCGGGTTTTTAATTGGTATATTCTCCTGTGATACGCTCGATGGCGTATCTGGCCATTTCGGCGGTTTCTTCGTTTTTCTGAAGTTTTTTCAGTATCGGAAGAGCCTGATCGGTTCCATAAACACTTAGTTCCTTGCAGATGTAGTTTTTAGCATCAGATGAGCCGGTACCCTGCAGAAACTGCAGAAGGTTTTTTTCAATCTTAGCATATTTTTCACCGCCATCGTAGTCCTGCCGGAGATAGTTGGTGAGGTCCTGCAGATTAGACCGAGTATCACCCGGTTTGTAATCTTTCAGGTTCGATAGAATTTCGACGAGGGTTATAGGCCTGAAAAGGGGCCATTTACTTTCAACATTGAATGTTGGAAAAACTTCCGGTACTGCCTGGGTAACGGCACCTGTGGCAGCCCATTCCGCACCGCGCTGAAGGGTTACGATGAATCCGACACATTCCATGGCCGGGTAAGGGGCATCTCCCATCGCATGACCGAGTGCGGTATGGAAAACACGGCCTTTGCCATAATTAATAGTCATCAGCATGGGCTCATGCTGGCCTGTTCCTTTACTGGCAGTATCAGCGAAAGCGGTAGCCAGAACAGTCAGGTTTTCCGCCGGTCCGCGAAGTTCGCTGTACAATTCATCCTGGGAGTGCAGCCAAACAGCCGGCAGGCCTTTGGTAATGGGATGTTCGGTATTCCGCACGGTTACCTGGAAAGCATGCTGTGGACCATGGGAACCGGCTTTGCCCGGGAAAGTATCGCGAACAAAACCGCCATCTCTCCATCGGATATAAGGGCCGTCCTTTTCACTGCGGTCGCCCCAGCCACCCAAACCGATCATTTTGTTGTATTCCTTCCAATCGGGAAATGCATTATCAGCAGCATGATAGACTACCACCCCGCCACCTCCGGAAACATAAGTTTCGAAAGCCTTTTTGGTTTCTTCAGGCCAGAAATCGCCATAATAATCGAGAACAACTACCTGGTATTTCGAAAAATCAGGTTTGAAGGTTGACATATCCTTGCCAGCAGCCGGAGTTTGTGCCACATCTACCGAAAATAGTCCTGAGTTTTCCAGTATCTGCTTAAGAACCGGGGTGGAACCCTGCCAGGTGTGGTTATTCTGACCACTGACAATCAGGGCCCGGTTGGGGGCATCGGATACCAGAGTTTGCGTACAGGAGGGTGCCAGCAGGATCAAACCAAGTATACCGGTTAATATGACGAATGATAAGATGATCTTTTTCATTGCTTTAGTGGTTTAGGTTAGTTGCCTTCGAGTTTCCATGGGCTCCTGAACGGACGCCTCAACATACGGGATGCGATCGGATCACCCACAAATTCCTGGGTATCCGGATTCCAGTTCAGTTTCCTTCCGGTAAGCATCGAAATTTCACCGAGCAGGGCAGCAGAGATTGAACGGTGAGCTACCTGGCAGGGGGTAATTGTTTCCTTGCGGGTCCGTATGCAGTCGAGCAGGTTCTGTGCATGGTCAAGGCTCTGATATAATCTGATTTCGTTATCGCCAATCTTTTCTTCAAGGATTTTTGGATCACTGGCGAACAAACGATTGCCTCGATCAACATGGATCCAGCCTTTATCACCATACCAGCAAACTCCCATTCCGTGGGGAACCTGACGGGCATTGGCATAAACCATTTCAACGCCAGTGGCGTATTTGGCATGTATCCTGTATTCCACAGGTACATCGAAAATACCTTCGCGCGGATAAACACCTTTAGCATCAATTTCGATTGGCCCGGTACGTTCCAGTCCAAGGCCCCAATGGGCAATATCGATATGATGGCCTGCCCAGTCGGTGAGCTGTCCGCCGGAATAAGCCAGGATCCATCTCCAGTCCCAGTGGCAAATTCCACGATAGGGCTCTTTCGGAGCGGGCCCTAACCACATATCCCAATCCAAACCTTCAGGAACCGGTTGTACCGGGTAAGGTTTGTTGGTAGGTCCGCCATCGGGCAACCCAACTTCAACATGGGTGACTTTACCGATGCGGCCATTGATAACGAGTTCGCAAGCCCGGTGAAAATGGGCCTCTGAACGCTGCCAGCTGCCTGTTTGCCAGATCACATTATTTTTTTCAACGGCTTCGATGATCTTTCTCCCTTCCCAGATGGTGCGGGCAAGCGGTTTCTCGCCGTAAATATCGAGTTTAGCCTTTGCGCAGGCTACTGCGATGATTCCGTGCCACTGATCGGGCAGAGCCAGAATAACGGCATCCACTTTTTCTTTTGCGAGAAATTCGCGAAAATCGGCATGGGTGCGTGCATCAGTATTTCCATACTTTGCATCCATGGCTGCTTTTGCCTGATCGCGATGTGCTTTATCCACATCACAGGCTGCTACCATCTGGACTTCCTTTTTACCCATAAACTCGTGCATATCACCAGTTCCCATCGATCCCGATCCGATGACTCCCATCACGATCCGGTCGCTCGGGGCCGTAGCTCCGTCTTTTCCCAGGGCAGAGGAGGGGACGAAATAGGGCAAAGCAATTGCGGCCCCGGCGGCCCCGGCCATTTTCCCGAAGAAAGACCTGCGGTTTATAATTTTCGGTTGACTCATGTTATTAAGGTTTAATCCCGTAAAGTTGTCAACTTTATCAATAGGAAAAAAGAGATTTGAACATTTGTTTAGCAGGTGCTATTTTAAATGAAAGATCTGAAGGATCTGGTTTCATGCTTACAGGATACAAGGACGCTGAATAAGAGCGCCAAGAAGTAAGTTGAGACTTTCATTGCGCGATAGGTTGATTTTTGTTAGATTTACATTTAAAAATAATCGGATTAATGAGCGCAGATTACATTAGGAAACAACGGGATGAGTGGCTGAGGCAATCTGACTACGACCTTGAAACAGCTAAGGTTATGTATGACACCGGTCGCTACATCTACTGTGTTTTTATGTGCCATTTATCTTTGGAAAAAGCGCTGAAAGGAATTTATTTGGAGAACACTGGGGAAGTAGCACCAAAGGTACATAATTTGTTGTATTTGATTGAGAAAACCGGGATTAAGCTTACGGATGATTGGTACCAATTCCTCTTCCAACTTAACAACGCATCCTTGCCAACCAGATATCCGCAAAGTCTTGAAAATGCAATCAAGGAATTTGGCAAAACAAAGACGATTGATGTATTGGATAAAACCACCAAGATACAAACATGGATAAAGTCACAATTGAAGAAATAGTCAGGCACCTTAAGACTCAGCTTGAGAATCAGGGATTAAAACTTCAGGGTATTGCAGTATTCGGTTCCCGCCTTCAAGGGAATGATAAGCCGGATAGTGATGTCGACCTGATTATTATATCGGATGAATTCGAAAAGGCAGACATTTTCAGACGTGGAGAATTAACCATGACAGCCGAAATTAATACCCTGAAAAAATTCATGGTTCCATTGGATATCCTGAAAATGACCAGCCAGGAATACCAGGCGGGTATTGATGGTAGGCGGTTTAAGGCCAGGGTAGTGGAATAGGTTGAGTAGCCGGCACTAAGGCCGGCCAGTACTATACCTGAATCTTCTTCTTCAGCATTCTGAATTCGAATCTAATCCTTCACACTTGAGCCTTCCGTTTAAAAGCTCCACTTCAACCTCAAAAACCCCAGTGTCGCCTTTTGTGATGAGCCTTTCTGCAGTTCGACGGTGAAATGCTGCAGGATGAAGGATAGGTCGAGGTCGTCGCGGAGGGAAAGGTCGAGCGAGGGTCCGGCAAAAAAACCGCGGAGTTTCGGAAAGTACATGGCGGCCAGGCCGGCATTGAAAAGCGGGGTAACCGGATAACTCAAATTGGCAAAGAAGGTGTGGGGTGCTATCGAGAGATCGCGTACGGTGAGGTTGCGGTAATAGAAATCGGCAAAGCTGGTCAGGCTGGTCTGTTCAGCCGCCTGGTCATATAAATATTCGACCTGAATATTCAGTTGAAAGTGGGTAAGGTAGCTGAGGCCTCCCCCTGCGATGATGGCCGGACCGGGATGAGAGATCATTTTCCGCGGGTGGAGGTAAGTGATCTCTCCGTTCAATGAAACCGGACCGATGTATCCGGAAAAACCGCCGCCGGCAATATATTCCTTTTTATCAATCTGTCCGCCAAGGATCTGAAAATCATATCCTGCCAATGAAAAACGGAATAATCCGGCATAGCTTGGCTGGTCGGTGCTGTTCATTTTACCAACCAGTTCCAGATGAGTCGACGGGGTAAAATAGTACTGCAGCCTGACGGCATCGCTGCCGGCCGATGGTAGCCTGGAACTTACCCAGATTCAGATCGATATAGGCACGGTCGATGGTAGTGTTCAGGATATATGAGGTATCGGAAATGAGGTTCCACGAAAGATCGGTCCAGCCGCGGTCCTGCCCGATCATGTCAGCATATCCGGGGAAATATTTCACTGTCTCGCCAAAGAGAAACCGGTTCCTTACCTCCACGGCCGCATTAACGTGCGAGCCATATCCGGCCTTGAAATTCAGGCGGTTATGCACTAGATTGTCAATTGTCCAGGGTCCATCGATCTTTTCAAACATCACCGATTGCATGTTGGAGAGGTAGCCGTTGGCGCTTGCAGTGAGCTGGGCCGAGGCTTGATGGGGTAGGAGCAGCAGTAGCGCCAACGATAGGAGTCGTGTCACGCGTTTCGCGTCACGATCATTGATAAAGAAAATCGGTTTCATTGTTGATCGGTTAATGCTCTGGGTAGTCTTCGTCGCTTTTCACCTGCCCGTCCTCGACGGTAATAACGCGGTGGGCCTTGGCTACAACGCGGGCATCGTGGGTGGAGAAGATAAACGTGATTTTCTCTTCATGGTTCAGGCGCTCCATGATGTCGAGCAGGGTTTCTGCAGATTTCGAGTCGAGGTTAGCAGTGGGCTCATCAGCCAGGATGAATTTGGGTTTCGAGGCCAGTGCCCGGGCAACGGCCACTCGCTGCTGCTGACCGCCCGAAAGCTTGCCCGGCCGTGCGTTCATCCTGTCTTCCAGGCCAACCTGGACGAGCAGATCCTTTGCCCGCTGCAGCCGTTCGGCTTTCGGCTTTCCCTGCAAGTGCATGATGAACTCCACGTTCTCCAACGCCGTGAGTACCGGTATCAGGTTATATGCCTGGAATACGAAACCGATGTTCCGCATACGGAAATCGATGACTTCCCTGGATTTCAGCTGACTCAGGTCGATCCCGTCGATCAGGATTTTTCCCGAAGTGGGTTCATCCAATCCGCCCAGCATATTTAATAAAGTGGTCTTTCCTGATCCCGAAGGCCCCACAATTGTTGTGAACTCACTTTCCTTGAAATTGAGGTCGATCCCGTTAATTGCCGTAACCGGCACACTTTTCCGGTCGTCGTAGATCTTGACCAGGTTATTGATTTCGATGATGTTCATAATCAATATGTTAAAACAATCTTAGAAAATATTATCAAATCACAAAGCCCAAAAAGCAAATAACAAATAAACTCCAAACCCCAAACCTCAAAATTCCAAACCGGAGCCTTGTCATCCCGGCGAAGGCCGGGACCCCGTCACGCTATTCGTAGTTACGCCATAATCCAAAACAATCACAACCTCGTCACTCGTCACTCTGTTCTTAGCGCATCGGCCGGGTTAAGCTTCAATGCTTTCCAGGCAGGGTAGGCTGAGGCGGCGATGCCGGTGATCACCACCAGGGCAGCTACGATCAGGTAGAAGTTCCAGGAGAGGTTCGGGTACATCACCGCACTGTAACCCCAGGCTTCCATGCCTTTCTGTGCGTAGGTAGTGAGATCGATGCCCTGCTTGTTAAAGATCTCAATCACTACGGCACTGATACCCATCCCGGCAATGGCGCCGGTGAGGCAGAGCAGAACCGATTCGAGAATGATCATGTTGAAAACCCTGAGCTTGTTCATCCCGACAGCTATCAGCATGCCGAGCTCTTTCACCCGCTCAAGAACTACCATCAGCATAGTGTTGACGATCCCGAAGCCCAGTGCGGCGAGGATGATCACCATGATCACCATCATCGACACCACCAACAGGTCGTTCAGCATGGCCACATCAGGCAGCAGGGTTTTCCAGTCCATAACATCCAGAGCGGGATACTCGGCCCTGATGGATTCCATCGCCGCACCCACCTTTTTGGGATCGTTCATGAAAATGGTTACCTCGTGGGCGTCCTCTGAGGTAAGAGCGGCAAGTGAAGCCAGATCCGGTTTCCTGACGTACACATTCATCTCTTCAAACGCATTGTTCTCGAGACGGTAAATCCCGCATACCCGGTAAGATCCGCCGGTAAGGCTGCCGTCGGCGCTCTGGAAGGTGAGTACCACCTTGGAATTGATTTTTAATTTCAGCTTGCGCGCCAGGGTTTCGCCGATGACGATCGGGTTACGCTGCGATCCACCGAACCAGCTTCCCGTACTGTCTTTCAGATACGTTCCGATGAGTGCCGGATCTGTCAGTTTGAGTTTGTCGGCAAGTATCAGTGAATCATAGACGGAAGTATATAATTCACTCACTTCCTTTTCTTTATCCGGATCGATCCCGTACACGGTGACCCCGGATGACGCAGCCGAACTGTTGATCATGGTTACGATCTTCAGCCGGTCAGTTGCAGCCTGAACTCCCGGCAGCCCTTCGGCAAACCGGACAATTCCACCGGGATCGGGCAAAGTCAGCCCGATTTCCGGATTCTCAATAAATTTCGGATCATGTATCTGGATATGAGCAACTTCTTTGGTAAGTGCCTCTTTCACCCTGCGGTCACTCATGCCTTGATAGATCGCGGAAGTGAAGAGTCCTCCGAAGATCCCGAAGGTCATCGCTGCGATCACAACCAGGCTCCGGACCTTGTTGCGCCAGATGTTTTTCCAGGAGAGGGATGGTATCATGATTTGCTGATGTATTGATGTGGTGATGTGCTGATTGGCCTCTGGATGCCGTTCGTAGAGACGCATATATGCGTCTCTACAGTCATGAGATTATGCATGATTATGAGCATATTAGGAGCGGAGTGCTTTGGTTACGCGTAAGCGGGTGACATTCCAGACCGGCAGGATGACGGCGGCGAAAACGATGAGCATCGCTACGAGCGTCTGATTGATGACGTAACCAGCTTCCCAGGCCGTTGGCATGATCGGTTCCATTCCATATTGGATGATCGACTCGGCCATCTTGCCGGTGAGCGTGATCGGGTGAACATGGCCCCACCAAACCACCGGAATGCTGAGAAGGATTCCCCCAATAATGCCGAAAAGCCCCATAATCAGCATTTCCAAGGCGAGAATGGTGCCGAGGCGCCTTTTCTGCATTCCTACAGCAACTACGACACCGAATTCCCGGCGCCGTTCGGCGGTCATCATCTGAACTGTACCGAAAATCCCGAAACCAATGATCAGGTAAAGCAAACCCAGCATGATTACCCCACCGGCACTGTCCGACTCGATCTGCTGTTTGAGTTCCACCAGGATCATATCCCACGAACGAACATCATATTGAGTACCTAGCTTTTGCTGAAGCTTTTTCACCGTTCTGCCCAGATCGTTGCTGTTCTTCAGGTTCAAAGAGATCGATGTTACCCGGTTTTCGGCCGAGAAAAACTGTTGTGCCTGGACCAGGGGGAGATACACCATTTTGTTGTCCAGGTCGGGCGAAGGAAACCTTAAGATTCCTTTTACGAGGAATTTCCCGGCTGCACCAGCTCCGTGAAATCCCTGCGAAATCAGCACCAGCGTATCGCCGACACTCACCTTCAGGTATTTGGCCAGCCGTTCCGATACCATTGCCGCGCTGTCGCTGTTATGTAGAAAGGTGCCCTGCACCAGCAGTTTCGAAAGATGCGTGAGCTGATCGTCTTTATCCGGATCGGTCCCGAGCACCAGAACGCCTTTGGTCTGATTGCCCGAGCTGGCCAGGGCAAAGAATTCCAGCCGCGGCAATGCCATCGTCACGTTTTCAGTCTTTTCGATATCCGAAATGATTCGGTCATCCATCAGGATGGTGTTCTCTATAATCTTATCGGACTGAAATTTACGGTCGAATACCTGGATATATCCGGTATAGGCCTGCACGACGTTGTCCACCATATTCTTATAGGAGCCAAGCTGAAATCCGCGCATTACGACCGAAAAAAAGACTGCAAACAGGATGGAGGAGATGGTGATCAGCGACCGTCGCTTGTTGCGCCATATATTTCTCCATGCCATTGTCAGATAATACTTCATAATCAATGGTTTATTTGATTATTTAACCGATTTCATGTTCTGCTGGGAGAAAAAACCGTCATCGATCTTTACGTCGAAATCCATCGATTGAATGAGGACGATCGTGCGGTTCTGCGGCTCATCGGCCGGAATGATCTCCAGGCGGGTCGGGATTTTGCGGCCGTCCATGGTCTTAATCCCGCCGGCTGTTTCCGTGCGTACGAGCGACTGGTTCTCATCATAGTATTCCGATTTGAGGAACAGATAATCGGAGGTGCTAACCCAGGTGATGATCTTCCCCCATACGATATTCGAATTCTCAAGGGGTATCAGGTTGATCTTATAGCATTTGCTTCCCTGGAAATCTTCGGTTCCCAAAAGCTCCTGGGTATAATCCTGAACCAGAGAGGATTCATTCAATATATCATCATTGGTATAGTCCGATCCCATCCAGCCCTGCGACATCATCGAGGGGGGCAATTTAACCAGACGGCCTATCGAGGGGACATAGTTCCATATATCGTTTCCGCGTTTCAGGAAAGTCTGGCCTTTCTCTTTAGCCGGCTCGGTTACCAGCGTCAGGGCTAGGTTGCGCCCCTTTGCCCAGTTTTTAAACCCAACCGTACGCTCCCATGCCGGCCGCTTGATGGTCATGGTCATCGTGCTGATGCTGCTTTCGCCCTGCATGTTGCGGTCGGCCTTTTCAATAATCTGTTTAGCTGAGAGGATTTGCTGGCCTGAAACCTGGGTCATCAGGAGAGAGATGAGCAGAATGGCCAGCATACAGGCAATAATTGGTTTCATTTGGTTATTTGAATAATTCGAAGATGACTTTTTCCAATTTATCCAGATCGACCGTATCGGGCGATAAAAAATAATGGAGACCCACTCCGTCAATCATTTTGCCAAGCAGCATCGCTTTTTCACCGGGATTCGGATCTCCTTTCGTTTTAAAATAGAAGGCAATGTCCCGGGTAAGGTGTTCAACGATTTCCCGGTACCGGTTTTGTGCAGCTTCAGAAATGCCCGACCGGAAGAGCAGGCTGAAGTAAAGCCGGTAAAATTCCGGCTCCTTGCGGATGAGATCAAACCCGCCACGAATATAGAACATCAGTTCTTCCGGGGTATCCAGCTCGTCCTGAATCTGACTCAGGATATTGTGAAATTTCTCGATACCGAGTGCCAGAATTGAATCGAGCAGATCTTCCTTTGAGGTGAAATAATTGTAAAGCAACCCCTTGGAGATCCCGGCATACTCAGCTATGCGTGCGACCGGAGAGGAATGGTATCCTTCCCTGGCAAACAATTCCAGCGCCGTTTGCATGATCTGAAGCTTCCGGTTCCTCCGGATTACCTCAAATTGTTGTTCTGTTCTTGGGCTCATTTTTATTGGTTGAACGGTCGGTCAAAGATAAAACACAAAATTGATACGTTGTATCATTGTAGGGGAAAAAAATCTAATTGGCTATGTATAATTACTCACCACGGAGACACGGAGAACATAGAGTTCCACGAAGTTAATCAAACAAGCCATAAGCCAGATCGAATAAAAATCTCTGTGTTTCTCTATGTTCTCCGTGTCTCCGTGGTTTTTCCATTATTTACTTTCCTTTGGTATTCAGCCAGCTTTTTCGCTCTCCGGTAAGCGGCTTGGTCCAATCACCGTAAATCGGGTTGGGCAGTATGATGAACTTTTTGCCAAAATCGAATCGCAGGCTGTCAACCGTTTTGTACCCAAAATTGACCGACCGGTCTTCGAATACCTGATCGAAATCAGAAAGGTTATCGCCAACCAGCAGAATTACATTGTACTGTTTTTCAACAATATTGCGCCGTAATTCTTTGCTGGATGTATCCGATTTCAGGTATAAATGGTTATGGTCGGCAAACGGGAAATTCCATTTCTGCAGGTTCTGAAGGGTTGCAGTGGATTCTGTGTTCTGGCGGTTCGACACGTATATCACCTGGATATCATTCCTGGCAAGGAAATGACAGAAATCCAGGCTTCCGGGAATTGCTGCGGCGGATGCCAGGCCGGACCAAACTTTCCACCTTTCCTGACTGTATGTTTTACCATCTATAATGTTAAGAGCTTCTGACGGGCTGTTGTCGAGAAGGGTCTCATCGATATCAAAAATCACCGCTGCAGGTTTTTCCCGGTCGGGTTGGGCGAGATACTCCTTAACCCTCAACTCGGCCAGATTATAAGCCTGATAGCATAACGCCCTGTACTCTGCCGATTTCTGAAACCATATAATGGCGGTAACCGATTGATCCGGAATAGATTGAGCAGTTAATGATTGCGGGTCTAGAAGCGCCAGCAGGACCACTGCGAGGGAAACGAAATATCTCATGGTTGTGAATTTTGAGGTGCAAGATATGAGGTAGAGACGCAAGATCTTGCGTCTCTACAATAAAATATCACCTGTCAATTAAAATTTCTAGATTTAATCTCAATTGTACTGTAACTATTTCTGTCGTAACTTCGTCCTATGATTGCCTGTAACCGAATATGACCGTAAACGATTATAACCGTTGTGTGAACCAGCATGCCGATGCAGTGTACCGGTTTTTGCTGAAGAACATACGCGATAAGGAGAAAGCCCGGGACCTGGTCCAGGATTCATTTGAGAAACTTTGGATCAATGTGGAGCAGGTTTCGGCTGAGAAAGCGAAGTCGTATTTATTTACTACTGCTTATCACAAGTTAATTGATAAAACCAGGGTGGATAAAAGAATGGCAGATTGGGACAAGGTGAATATGAGCGAGTACTCGCACAGCGAACAATACTCGGATGTGATGGAAATGCTCGAAAAAGGAGTTGCCCAGTTGTCCGCCGATCAGCGTTCAGTGATCATGCTGAGAGATTATGAAGGATATTCATACAAAGAGATCGCCGGAATGACCGGTTTATCGGAAGCCCGGGTAAAAGTGTATATCTACCGGGCACGCGTTTTTTTAAAAGAATATGTGGGTTCGGTTGAAGCGTTAGTATAAAATGGAAAGCCTGACAAGAAATAATTACGAGATATGGTTCCTCGATTACCTCGATGGGCAGCTGAGCAATCAACAGCTCGAAACCCTTCTTGATTTTTTGGAACAGAATCCAGACCTGAAAGAGGAGCTCCGCGGAGTTTCCGGAGTCAGCCTGGCTGCCGGCATGGAATCCCTCGACCAAAAGTACCTGCTGCTAAAAAGTCCGGCTGATATCCCCGGTATTTCTGCCATTGATCAGCTCTGCATCGCCCGCATGGAAAATGACCTGCCTGAGGAAGAGGCCAGGATGTTTGATCTTCGGTTGAATGAGGATACCGGACTGGGGGAAAAATATGCTGCTTTCCAGCTTACCCGGCTGAATCCGGCAGATTCAGTGATTTATCCGTATAAAAAAGAACTTCTCAGGAAAACCCGCATTCTTTCACCCTGGATCATTACGGCAATCTCCTCTGCTGCAGTTATTTTATTGGCCTGGTTTCTCTGGCCGGATCCCCCTGAACCAGTGTCTCCGGGTTTAGCCAAAATCGAAAAACCGGCAACCGACAACCGACAACCTGCAACCGGCAACCGGCAACTTGCAACTCGCAACCTGCAACCGGCAACCGGCAACCGACAACCGACAACCACTAACCCGCTGAACGTAAAGCCTGTATCAGCAGAAAGTTCCCCACGTGATTTCGTCCCGATGAACTCGCTTTCCCGCAAATCGGCAGTAGCAGGACCCAGGATTCCGGATCCGCAAAGCACAAAATTATTATTCGCGTCGAGTTATCCTTCTGCAATGAACAATCCCGTTACCGCAGAAGATGCGCTGACGCTTCCTCAATATGCCCTTCAATTGTTCCGCGAAAAAATTCTCGGTCAGGACCGTAAAAAGGTACGGGAAACGCGGTTCTCTTTATGGGAAGTAGCCGGTGCCGGGGTCAATGGAATTAACTCACTGGCCGGTACAGATATGAAGCTTAACCGCGCTTACGATTCTAATGGTGATATAGTTGCGGTATCGTTTTCCTCACGTCTTATCGACGTAGAATCACCCATCAAGGGCCAGGAAAACAGGTAAGATTTCGATCACCTGTAACTTTTGCGAAGGCCACTCCGTCCTATCTTCAAAATAGTTTAAACCAATTATCATGAAAAAAATCGCTTTACTGGCATCAGCAGCCTTGGTCCTTTTTGGCCTCAATAGCTACGGGCAGGATCCCGATACATCAAAGATCAGGATCGGAAATAAAAAATATACCGTTATCGTGGATGATGATAAGGAAATCAGGATCTTAACAGAAGGTGATTCAAATGTTGTCATAAGAGAGCATCGCATTGGGAAAGAACACAAGCCAGCCCGGCGTATGGATGGCACATGGGGTGGATTTGAACTCGGCGTGACAAATTTCGTCAATTCTGATTATAAGATGACCTTACCGGAAGGTGCCGATTTTATGGACCTTAAAGTCGCCAACAGTCTGGAATTTAATTTCAATTTTGCCGAGAAATCATTAGGAATTATAAAAAACTATGTCGGGATAGTTACGGGCCTGGGTTTACAATATCAGAACTATCGATTCGTCAATGATTTCAGCCTGACCAAAACAGATGACGGGATCATGGCTGAACCGGTTGCAATGGAATTGTACAAAAACCGGCTGAGTATCTGGCATCTGAATCTTCCTTTAATGTTGGAATTCCAGATTCCGGTATATAGTGAAAACAAACGGATTAAACTGGTAGCCGGTGTGATTGGCGGTCTGCGTATCGGATCACGCCAGGTTCAGAAATACATGGTTAATGATGAGAAACAAAAGATTAAAATTAAGGATGATTTCTATCTGAGAGACTTTAACTACGGTTTTACTGCCCGGATTGGTTACGGTGATGTGGCACTGTTCGCAAATTACTATCCGCAGACACTTTTTGAAAATTGCAAAGGACCGGAAATCTATCCGGTAACCATAGGAATACATTTCGGCGGCTGATTCGAACATTAGCCATCGACTGACTGTAGAGACGCATCATGATGCGTCTCTACTTTTTTTTTACTTTCGCACCATGACAATACTCAGCGATCCCGAAAAACTCAGGTATCACCGTCATCTCATTCTCGAGGAGATGGGTGAAACCGGACAAACACTGATCCGGAATGCGAGATTTCTGGTTGTTGGCGCCGGTGGCCTTGGGTGCCCGGTGATCCAGTATCTTACGGCTGCCGGTGCAGGGGCCATCGGTATTATAGATAATGATGAGATTGAAATATCGAACCTGCAGCGCCAGGTTTTTTACGGATTTAACGATATCGGAAAGTTAAAATCCATCGTGGCCAGTACCCGCATGAAACGAATGAATAGTTTTGTGGATCTGGTTATGATCAACTGCCGGCTGACTGCTCAGAACGCGTTGGAAATAATCGCGGAATACGATGTGATTCTCGACTGCACCGACAATCTGGAATCCCGTTATCTGATCAATGATGCCTGCATTATTCAGAATAAACCGATGGTACATGCGGCCGTTCATAAGTATCAGGGCCAGGTTTCTGTTTTCAATTACCGGAACGGCCCCAGTTACCGTTGCCTGCACCCGGAGAGTGTTCCGGCAAACTTAGGCCCCCGGCCTGTTTTGGGCATTTACAGTGTCATACCCGGAATTATCGGGCTGATGCAGGTAAATGAGGCACTCAAAATAGTAACCGGAGCAGGTGAGCCATTAAGTGGAAAGTTAATGGTTTATAATGCATTACAGACGCAATTTCTTTTTATCGATATTGAAAAAAACCCGGACAATTTCAACAGGGAAACCCTAATGACCGTTTTTAAAGCGGGAAACGCACCATGAAACTTTTATTAATCAGCAATTCTACCAATGCCGGGGATAGTTATCTCCAGCATCCCAAGGAACAAATCGGAAAGTTCCTGAAACCAGCGGTTGACCAGGCACTTTTTATTCCCTATGCAGCTGTAACCTTTTCCTATAATGACTATGAGAAAAAGGTGCAGGAACGGTTTGGTGAATTGGGGATAGGGGTGGAATCGATCCATCATTACGGATCACCCGTAGAGGCCGTGGAGGCCGCCCGGGCTATTGTCATTGGTGGTGGAAATACCTGGCAACTGACCCGCTGTCTGCACGATTTTAACCTGATTGATGCCATTCGTGAAAAAGTACTGACCGGAACGCCATTTATCGGCTGGAGTGCCGGGGCAAATGTTGCCTGCCCAACTATCCGGACCACCAACGATATGCCAATTATCGACCCTGTCGGACTGTATGCCTGTAATTTTGTTCCCTTCCAGATCAATCCGCATTACCTGGATGAACATCCCGAAGGCCATGCCGGAGAAACGAGGGAACAACGAATCCTCGAATTCATCGAGATAAACCCCGATCTGTATGTGGTAGGGCTCCGGGAAGGCACTATGCTGGAAATCCGGAACCGACGGGTAGAGCTCATCGGTCCGCGGCCTGCCCGGATATTCCTCAAAGGGCAGGCTCCTTTCGAAGTGAGCCCGGGAGGGGACCTCCAGTTTCTCATGGAACAGTAAACTAATAAATTATACTGACGCTCTCATAATTAGCGACCGAAGGGAGCCATTTAGTGAGCGAAGCGGACTATTCTTAGTAATTTCGCGTGTTATGTCAACCTCCCATTTTACCGGCATCGTCATTAAAACTACCGGCTCTTATCATACTGTAAGAATTGATAGTGGCGAGGTGCTCATTTGTGGCATCAAGGGACTTTTCAGAATGAAGGGAATCCGCACCACAAATCCGGTGGCCGTGGGCGACCGGGTAGACGGAACTTCTGACGAGCCTGGTAAAGGGATAATCACGAAAATCCACCAACGGAAAAATTATATCATCCGGAAAGCCATCAATTTAGCCCGGGAATCGCAAATCCTGGCTGCAAACATCGATCAGGCTTTTCTGATGATTACCCTGAAAGCGCCTGTCACCTTATCGATGTTTGCCGATCGGTTCCTCGTTACCGCCGAAGCTTACAGTGTTCCGGTGGTCCTGATTTTCAATAAAACCGATCTCTATGGTCCGGATGAAATGGCAACCCAGTTCGACTGGATCAGTGCTTACACTCTGGCAGGGTACCCATGTCATACTTTATCTCTGGTAAACGGAAAGGGATTAGAGGAGATCAGGAAATACCTGCCGGGCAAGATCACATTGATCAGTGGAAACAGCGGAATAGGCAAATCCACGCTGATCAATTCGCTGGATCCATTAAAACAATTGAAGACCAGCGAAATATCCGTTTCCAATAAATCGGGGAAACACACCACCACTTTTCCTGAAATGGTGGAAATATCATCAGGCGGACATATTATCGATACTCCCGGCATCCGCGGCTTTGGAATGCTCGAAATAGATAAAAACGAACTCTACCATTATTTTCCAGAGATATTCAAACATTCGGATTCCTGCCAGTTTTATAACTGCTCACACACCCATGAGCCTGGTTGTTCGGTCCGCGAAGCCGTCGAAAACGGATTAGTATCGGAAATGAGGTTCCTGAATTACCTGGGAATGATGGAAGGGGTAAATAATAAATACCGATAGAATTTAAAGGTTATGGCCAAACCAATTTACCTCGATTATAACGCAACCACACCTATTGATCCTGCTGTAGCCAATACCATGGAACCCTTTCTGAGGGAGTTCTTTGGCAATCCTAGCAGCAGTCATTATTATGGCTTGCAAACCCGGCTGGCCGTTGAAACGGCCAGAAAACAGGTAGCAGACCTGTTGGGTGCATTTGCTTATGAAATTGTATTTACCAGCGGCGGCACCGAATCCAATAACCTGGCGATCATCGGGGCTGCCCATGCCAGGCGCCATCTGGGCAACCATATTATTACCACCTCGGTTGAGCACCCTGCTGTGCTCGAGGTGTGCAGCTATCTTGAAAAGGAGGGCTTTCAGATCACCCATGTTCCTGTAAATGAATATGGTATGGTAGATCCTGCGGAGGTGATACGGCTGATACGGCCGGATACCATATTGATATCCGTGATGCACGCCAATAATGAGGTCGGAACCATTCAACCGGTTGCCGAAATCGGAAAAACAGCGCACGAAAAGGGCATCTGGATGCATTGCGATGCAGCCCAGAGCGTTGGGAAGATTCCGGTTAATGTGAACGACCTTAACGTGGATCTCCTATCTGTTGCAGGCCATAAATTGTATGCCCCGAAAGGAATCGGCGCCCTTTATATCCGGCAGGGTATCCGTCTCGATAAAATCATTCATGGTGCAGATCATGAACAAAACCGCAGGCCTGGCACTGAAAATGTGCTGGAGATTGCCGGTCTGGGTAAAGCATGTGAACTGGCGATGCAAAACGGGTCTGAAACCGCTATCCATCTGAAAAAAATGCGGGATTTGCTTGAAGAACTGATCTTGGAGAGATTTCCCGGTGCTGTTGTCCATGGGCATCCTGAGAAACGGCTTCCGAATACGCTAAGCATCGGCTTTCCCGGAATTGAAGCAAATATGCTGCTCAGTTCGGCTGCCGGAGTAGCAGCTTCGGCCGGCGCTGCCTGCCATGCCGATCAGGTCACCGTTTCCGGAGTGCTTAAGGCTATGCAGGTGCCCATCGATGTGGCAATGGGAACAATCCGCCTGTCAACCGGACGGTATACAACCGAAGAAGAAATCAGGCAGGCTGCCCGATTGATCACTGAATCAGTCATTGCACTTTCGCCAATTTCAACCATCGAACCGGTCCGCATTCAGTCGGGCGGGATTAAGCTCACACAATTTACCCATGGACTGGGTTGCGCCTGCAAACTCCGGCCACAGGATCTGGAGAAAGTGGTGAAGGAATTGAAAATATTGAAAAACCCGGATATTCTGGTCGGTCCTGAAACAGCCGATGATGCTGCTGTATTTCGCATCACCGATGATATCGCCCTGGTTGAAACGGTTGATTTTTTCACACCGGTGGTGGATGATCCTTATTTGTTTGGTGCGATCGGTGCCGCCAATGCCCTCAGTGATATTTATGCCATGGGAGCCAAACCGCTGTTTGCTCTGAATATTGTGGGATTTCCTGTAAAACGACTTGATCTGCAAGTACTTCGCGATATTCTTCACGGAGCCCAGGATAAGGCAGCCGAGGCCGGTATATCTGTTCTCGGCGGACATACCATCGAGGATACCGAGCCAAAATATGGCATGGTGGTCACCGGAAGCGTTCATCCGGATAAAATCTGGACTAACAGCGGGGCCCGGGAAGGTGATGTCCTCATTCTGACCAAACCAATCGGTACCGGGATATACAGTACCGCCCTTAAACAAGGCCTTCTTTCTAATAATCAGTCGGATATAGTTTTCCGGCTGATGAGCACACTTAATAAAACTGCAGCTGAAACATTACATTCTTTTACGGTTCACGCATGTACCGATGTTACCGGTTTTGGCCTGATCGGCCATCTCCTGGAAATGACCCGGGGAAGCCACGTCGATGCTGAACTGCAGGCAGGGAATATTCCTTACCTTAACGATGTATTCAAGCTTATCGGATCCGGCGTTGTGCCGGGAGGTACCCGAAACAATCTTGCTTATGTAAACGATTGGGTCAACTGGCCGGAAAATTTCGATGAAATACAGAAACTTGCCATTTGCGATGCCCAAACCTCCGGCGGGTTGCTGGCGGCCCTGCCCGCTGAGGATGCGGCTGAAGCGGTCAGAACCCTTCACCTGAAGGGCATTGCCGATGCTGTGATAATCGGCCGGGTAACCGGTCAGGGTACGGGTAGGATCACCATTGTCAACTAATGGAATCAGAATAAAAATATGCAATCACATCAGATTGATTACAAGATTATCGGTGAAGGCGATGGACTTGCATTTGTTCATGCCGGCAGAGATAGCTGGTTATGAAAGAGGTCGGACCCCAGGAGTTTCTATCCCAGGCATCACGGAAACCGGTTGTGGACGTCCGGTCGCCCTTTGAATATGCTCAGGGACACATCCCAGGTGCCATCAATCTGCCTTTGTTCACTGATGAAGAGCGGGCCAGGGTTGGCACAGCGTATAAAAGGACCGGCCGGTCGCAGGCTTTTGATATGGGGCTGGATATCGTTGGCCCGAAAATGTCAGGATTTGTTCAGGCTGCCCGCGAATTTGCTCCGGAAAAACAGATTCTGGTTTATTGCTGGAGGGGGGGCATGCGCAGTGCTTCGATGAGCTGGCTGCTTGAGACGGCCGGATTCAGAATCAACGTGCTGAAGGCCGGTTATAAAGCCTATCGGGCATATATCCGGGAGAACCTGGTTACCGGCAGGCAATTTATTATACTGGGCGGGCTCACCGGAAGCGGTAAGACCCTTTGGTTGAAAAAGCTGGCCGAATCCGGGGAACCGGTTGTCGACCTCGAACGATTGGCCAATCACCGCGGATCAGTATTCGGTGGGATCGGCCTGGGTGCCCAGCCAACGAATGAGCAGTTTGAGAACGATTTATATCGTGATTTACAGTCATTTCATCCGGATCAGCTGATCTGGCTTGAAGATGAGAGCCGCCAGATAGGACGGATTTTCATGCCGGAGCCCTTTTTCTTATCTATGACAACCTCTCCCCTGATCCGGATTAAAGTTCCGGATGAGTTGAGAATAAAAGTAATCCTGGATGAATATGCCGGTCTCGACCCCGAAAGATTAGCCGCTTCCGTCCGGCAGATTTCAAAGCGGCTGGGCGGCCTCGTTACGAACCAGTGCCTTGAATTGCTCGAAAATGGTGACTTTGCCAGCGTGGTCGGGTTACTCCTTCCTTACTACGACAAAACTTATTCCCATAGTCTTCAGGTGCGGAACCGGCAGGAAGTGATCGATCTCGATCTGGTTGATTATGAACCCGAAAAGTATGCCGGAAAATTGATCGAAATAAAATTAAGACTGATACAATATCCGCAGGGATGATATCGTTTTAATTGATCTATAGAAGCCTGAGACTGTTCGTAATTCTAACTACTGACTGTTTTGCATATTTATACGCGTAAACAACGCTGGAAATTTTTACTTCTTGCGGGGGCTCTGATTATTGGTATTGCTACTTCGTGGTATACTAATACCATGGTCAAGAAGCTGGAGCGCGAGGAAAAGCTGAAGATGGAAACGTGGGTTGCTGCAACGGAACTACTAAACAACATCAATGTCGGCGAGGAAACTCCTTATGATGGCTTTCTACTTAAAATCATCCAAAACAATACCACCATCCCGGTAGTAATCGTCGATGAGAGTGGGAACATGCTGATTGCCAGAAATCTAAAACTATACGATAATAATAATCAACCGGTGGACGAGGGCAAGAACCTCAATTCCATAGGTTCCAAAAGTAAAAAATACCTGACCCGGCAACTGGCCAAGATGAAGGCACAGCATGATCCTATTTTGATTGAGCTGAGTGATTCGAAACAGTTTTTCTACTACAAGGATTCCTATATTCTGACCCGCATTCAGCTCTATCCGATTATTCAGCTGGCCATCATTTTCCTGTTTGTCTTTCTTGCTTACTTTGGATTCAGCTCAACCCGCCAGGCTGAGCAAAACCAGGTTTGGGTGGGAATGTCGAAGGAGACGGCCCATCAGTTAGGCACACCGATTTCTTCCCTGATGGCCTGGGTAGAGCTACTTAAAATGGAGGAGGCCGGGCCCGAAATTATCCGGGAGGTGGAAAAGGATGTGCGAAGGCTCGAAACTATTGCCGACCGTTTCTCGAAAATCGGTTCAACGCCGGTTCTGCTGCCTGAAAACCTGCTTGCGGTGCTTGATAATTCAGTTCGGTACCTGCAAAACAGGACCTCCGATAAGATCAAGTTCGAATTGCATTTTGGAGATCTCGATGAGCTTTATGTTCCCCTGAACCTTACTCTTTTTGAATGGGTGGTCGAAAACATTTGCAAGAATGCCATTGATGCTATGGACGGGAGCGGTCAGATCAATATTTACGTTAAGGACCAGAACCAGGTGGTTTACCTGGATATTACCGATTCGGGAAAAGGTATTCAAAAATCAAATTACAAAATTGTTTTTCAACCGGGATATACAACAAAACCCAGAGGCTGGGGACTTGGCTTGTCGCTGGTTAAAAGGATCATCGAGAATTACCACAACGGCAAGATTTTCGTGAGGAATTCCGAAATCAACCGGGGGACGACCTTTAGGATCGTTTTGAAAAAATAGGCTCATTAACAGTTAACTTGCGGATTACCCGAGGGTTCTCGAAATCTTTTTTTTTATTCCGATATTGTTTTATACTTTTGCCGGACATTTTTTGAAAGAGGGTTGAAACGGTTTTATGAATATATTATCCCTTTCAGCTCATATTCAAATGGACTGCATGAGTTTGAATTTGAGCTTGTTGACGCGTTCTTTGGACTATTCCCGGAGAGTGAAATCCAGAAGGCAGACGTGCTTGTGAAAGTTAAAATGATCAAGCAAGAGCGCCAATTGGAGTTCAGTTTTACACTCGACGGGTGGGTTGTGCTGCCGTGCGACCGGTGCATGGAGGAATATGAACAGCCGATAACCGAAGAATTCAGTCTTTACGGCAAATTCGGGCACGGGAACAATGAAGATGAATTTGATGTGGTTTGGATTTCTCATGAAGCCTACCAGATCGATTTGTTACAATACCTTTATGAGTATGTCATGCTCAGTCTGCCGATGCGCAAGGTTCATCCCGTCAAAGCAGGCGGCAAGCCGGGTTGCGATCCGGTAATGCTCGATTTATTGAAAAATTTAAGTGTTAAATAAATAGTTACAGTCATGCCAAATCCTAAACACAGAACATCGAAACAAAGGAGAAATAAGCGGAGAACTCATTATAAAGCTACTCCTTCTCAATTGGCTACCTGTTCAAATTGCGGAGCTACCGTTCAGTATCACCGTGTTTGTCCGGAATGCGGACATTACCGTGGTAAACTGGCTATCGAAAAGGAAGTTACCGCATAGTCAGGTAATCATCAGATCAGAAAAGCAGATGAAGATCGGTCTGGATATCATGGGGGGCGATCATGCTCCCATTTCGACAACAAAAGGGGCTATTCTGGCAAAAAAGGAGATGCCTCCTGATGTTGAACTGGTATTATTAGGCGACAAGCAAGCCATTGAAACTACTTGCCGGGAGGAGAATTTCGACCCCGGCAATTTTCTTGTTGTACCCACCACCGAAGTTATCGGCATGGGAGATCATCCGGTTAAAGCTTTCTCATTAAAAAAGGATTCAAGCATGGGAGTTGGATTCCAGATGCTTGCAGAGGGAAAGCTCGATGGATTCTGCAGTGCAGGAAATACGGGAGCCATGATGGCGGGCGCAATGTTCATCATCAAATCCATTCCGGGAATTATCCGGCCCTGTATTGGAGTATCGATTCCCAAGGGAGAAAATGAATATACTCTCCTGCTCGACGTCGGACTTAACCCGGATGCCCGGCCCGATGTCATGTACCAGTATGCGATCATGGGATCATTCTATTCTCAGCATGTTCACGGAGCTGTCAATCCCAAAGTCGGCCTCCTGAATATCGGTGAAGAAGAAGAAAAAGGAAATCTGCTCACGAAAGCCGCTTTCCAGATGATGAAAGATAGCCTCGATTTCAATTTTATCGGCAATGTGGAGGGGAATGAGCTATTTGCTGATAAAGCCGATGTTGTTGTTTGTGAAGGATTTATCGGTAATGTGGTGCTTAAACTGGCAGAATCCGTGTACTATCTGAGTCAAAAACTCAAACTTTCGAACCCCTTCTTTGAACAGTACAATTATGAGAATTTTGGTGGAATCCCGATCATTGGGATTGGATCACCCGTTTTGATCGGGCATGGAAAGTCCACTCCTCTCGCCATTAAGAATATGCTGATCAAAAACCGCGAACTTGTTCAGTCCGGTTTAATTATAAAACTTAAGAAAGCATTTGAATAATGCAAAAGATATATGCGGCCATAACCGGGGTTGAGGCCTATACCCCCCCCGATATTCTGACCAATGCCGATCTGGAAAAAATGGTGGATACCACCGACGAATGGATCGTTTCACGAACCGGCATCAGAGAACGACATCTTTTGAAGGAACCAGGTCTGGGAACTTCAGATATGGCCGTTCCGGCAGTTAAAAAACTTCTGAAAAAGACAGGCACCAATCCGGAAGATATCGACATGGTCATTTGCACCACCGTCACCCCTGATATGGCTTTCCCTGCCACAGCCAACATTATCAGCGATAAGACCGGAATAAAGAATGCCTTCAGTTTTGATATGGCTGCTGCCTGTTCCGGATTTATATTTATGCTTACTGTAGCGTCAAAATTCATCGAAACCGGAACTGCAAAAAAAATTTTGTGCATCGGTGCTGATAAAATGTCATCCATTACCGATTATACCGATCGGAATACCTGTGCTTTGTTTGGTGACGCTGCCGGCGTGGTGCTGCTGGAACCCAATACGGAGTATGGAGTTCAGGATCACATCCTGCGCACCGACGGGTCAGGAAGAAAACACCTCTATATGAAAGCTGGTGGTTCAATACGACCCGCATCGCATGAAACGGTTGATGCCAAAGAACATTTTTTGTATCAGGAGGGTCAAATCGTTTTTAAAATGGCGGTTTCAAAAATGGCCGATATCTCTGTTGAGATGATGGAAAAGCATAACCTCCCGGCCGACAAATTATGGCTGGTTCCCCATCAGGCTAATCTGCGTATTATTGAGGCAGTTGGCAGAAGGATGGGACTTGATCCCAGCCGCGTGATGGTGAATATCCAGAAATACGGCAATACCACCACTGCAACAATCCCATTGGTTTTATGGGAATATGAAAATCAACTGAAAAAGGGTGACCAACTTATCCTTACGGCTTTCGGTGGCGGATTTACCTGGGGAGCACTTTATCTGACATGGGCTTACGACCCTGTTTAAAACTTTGTTGATAAGCCGGTTTTTTTTACATTTACCTGAAAATATTAAGCGATATGGCAAAAGAAATCGAATCAATCAATGCAATTAACCTGATCTCTGCCGGAACTCAGGTAAAAGGAGATGTTGAATCCAACTCCGGAATACGGATCGATGGTCAGTTAAATGGGAAAATGGATATCAAAGGGAAGGTGGTGATCGGTGCATCCGGACAAATTTTAGGTGACATAATTTGCCAAACACTGGAGGTTTACGGGCAGATAACCGGTAATATTCATGCTGCCGATCTGGTAAGCCTGAAAGCTACCGCCCGGATAAACGGAGAAATCAATACCCGCAAGCTGGCTATCGATCCAGGTGCAGTATTTAGCGGAACTTGCCGAATGGACACTGACTCCGATGCAAAACGGAAAGAAGTCGTCCTCCCCAAATAAGCTGGATAAGGAAAAGCGGATGCTACGGGATTATGCCCGTTATTCCAACCTGGCTTTCAAACTGATTGCGGTCATTCTGGCCGCTTTTTTTATCGGATGGCAAATAGACAAGTGGATTAACATCGGTTTTCCACTGTTCACATTGCTGTTGTCAATCGGAGGATTGATTATTACCATTTATTTATTGATAAAGGATCTTTAGCTATGAAAAATGTGGACACCAGATATTGGATTGAGCTTACCCTGATAACGCTGTTACTGATTGGGCTGGGTTGGGTGGCCTTCGTTTATGTATTACCCGGGCAGTATCCCCCGATCTTACCGGTTATGCTGGCTACTATTGTTGTGGTAACAGCTGCCGGACAGGTGGTGCTTACCCGCCTTCTTGATCAGAAATTCAGCAAGTTCAATTCAGCCTTTCTGATCTATAAAGCCTTGAAAATCTTGATCCTGATGTCATTCATGTTTATTTACTCGGCATTGCATAAAGAACATGCATTACCCTTCCTGGGCGCAACTTTTATTATGTACCTGGTGTATATGTTTTTTGAATCACGATCTCTGAACAGGCAATCCAGAAAGCAGGCAGAACGATAATTTTTTTTTATACATTTGCCACCTTGCTGAAATCGAACAGGAATGAAGAGATGGATGTATATTGCGTGGATCCTGCTCCTGATGGTGGCACCAGGGAGCCGCTTGGTGGCATGGAATACGGAAAGCCAGACAGAGCATAAAGAGCAAAGCGAAGCGCCAAAAAAATTTGATGCCGGAAAATTTATCATGGAGCATGTTATGGATGCCCATGAATGGCACATCATGAAAATCGGGGAAACCCACATCAGCATTCCGCTACCTGTGATTTTGTATACCCGCGAAAAGGGCCTTTCGGTTTTCTTTTCTTCAAAATTCCACCACGGTACTGAAGCTTACAAAGGTTATCTGTTGGCAGAGGAAGGGCCTCATAAAGGGAAGATTGTTCAAGCCAATTCTGATGGAACTATTAACGAGGAGGCTCCGCTGCCAATCGACTTGTCGATAACCAAGATAGTGGCTGCCATGCTGATCAGCATGATCCTGATCCTTCTCCTTTTTATCCCGCTGGCAAGAAAATATGTTAAGAATCCCGGAAAGGCACCAAGCGGATTTCAATCGCTGATCGAACCTGTTATCATTTTTGTCAGGGATGATATTGCCATTCCGTCAATCGGTATACACCGTTATGAAAAATTCATGCCTTATCTTTTAACGGCATTCTTTTTTATTCTGGTCAATAACCTGATGGGCCTGATACCAATACCTCCGGGAGGTGCAAATGTTACGGGAAACGTTGCCATTACTGCCTTGCTGGCCATTTTTACTTTTCTGATTACCACATTCAACACGAATCGCCAGTACTGGAAGCACATTTTCAACGCCCCCGGAGTACCCTGGTGGCTGAAGTACCCGATTCCCCTGATGCCCTTTATTGAATTGCTTGGGGTTTTTACCAAACCGCTCGTTTTGTGCATCCGGCTCTTTGCCAACATCCTGGCTGGGCATTTTATAGCATTGAGCTTCATTGTGATGATTTTTATTTTTGGACAGATTAACTGGATTGCCGGCTTTGGTTCATCGATCGTTTCGGTTTTGTTCTATGTATTCATGACCATGCTCGAACTGCTTGTTTCCTTTATCCAGGCCTACGTTTTCACCCTTCTTTCAGCACTCTATTTCGGGATGGCCCGGGAGGAAAGTCATTAAGAGTATTATTAACACCAAATACCTCAAGAGTATGTTAAGTTTTATAGTATTTATTTTACAGGCTGCAGGTGCAGCAATGGCCCCAATGGCTCAAATGGGCGCTGCAATAGGATCCGGAATGGCCGCTATCGGAGCTGGTATCGGAATCGGTCAGATTGGTAAAAGTGCCATGGAAGCCATTGCACGCCAGCCGGAATCGGTTGGAGACATCAGGGCGAACATGATTGTTGCCGCTGCTTTGGTTGAAGGAGCTTGTTTCTTCGCCATGATTGTCTGCTTAATGATTGTGTTTCTTGCTAAATAAGGTTGCAACCCGGCACTCCCGGATTGCAACGGTTTTAAATTTAAGAGTATGGGACTAGTATCACCGGATTACGGAACGATTTTCTGGATGGTTCTGGCTTTTTCTGTCGTGTTTTTTATTCTACGGAAATATGCCTGGGGACCTGTCCTTAAAATGCTCAAGGAACGCGAACAATCTATCGAAAAAGCCCTTCAGTCGGCCAATGAGGCACGGGAGGGATTATCCCGCCTGAAATCCGATCATGAAAAGATGCTTCAGGAGGCCCATGCCGAGCACGATCAATTGATTGCTGAAGCAAGGCAAATCAGGGAACAATTGATCAGCAAAGCACGGGATGAAGCCGTTCAGGAAACCGCCAAGGTTTTTGAGCACGCCCAGCACCAGATTGAAAACGAAAAACTTGCCGCCATTAACGAAATAAGGCAGCAGGTTGCCTCATTATCAGTGGATATTGCCGAAAAAATCCTGAAAAGGGAACTTTCAGACCGTACCCAGCAGGAAAACCTGATCAAGGAACAGCTCAGCGACTTAAAATTGAATTAGTTTTATGGACGATAGCCGACTAGCCTCCAGATATGCAAGAGCTCTTTTTCTGCTTGTTAAAGAGCGGAATCAGGTTGAGATAGTAAAGCAGGATCTTTCTAAACTTACCGGATTGCTCGCAGATTCACCTGAGTTCAAATGGATTCTGGAAAGCCCGGTTATCATGAGCTCCGAAAAAGCGCGGATGGTGAAAAGTGCCTTATCCGGAGTGGTTAAACCAATCACTCTGGAATTTTTGCTGCTTCTGATCCACCACCGGCGCGAAGTCAATTTTTCTTCAATCTGCCGGATGTTCACGGAGTTGTACAAGACCGATCAGGGAATATTAGATGCTACGGTAGAATCGGCTATTCCGGTGGATCTTAAATTTCTGGATGGGTTGAAAAAGCGATTGGAAGAATCGAGTCACAGAAAGATTGATATGAAAACAGAAACTAATGAAGCCTTAATCGGCGGATTTATTCTGACCCTCGAAGACCAGCAGCTGGATGCCAGTGTGCAGTCGAAATTGAAAAGAATAAGACAGGAATTAAGAGAATCGAAGAAATAATTGACCATGGCAAGCATTAAACCGGCGGAAATTTCGCAGATTTTACGGCAGCAACTGGAGGGATTGAAACTCGATGCGAGCTTCGAAGAAGTTGGATCTGTATTACAAGTTGGAGATGGGATTGCCCGTATATATGGCCTTTCCAATGTCCAGAGCAACGAATTGGTTGAATTCGACAATGGAGTTATGGGCATTGTCTTTAACCTGGAGGAAGATAATGTTGGTACAGTTCTGTTAGGCCCTTCTGTAGGTATTGGTGAAGGCAGCCATGTAAAACGGTCGCGAAGGATAGCTTCAATACGGGTTGGCGAAGGGCTTTTAGGCCGGGTAATAAACACCATTGGCGATCCCCTGGACGGCAAAGGACCGATTACAGGTGAACTGATCGACCTGCCGCTGGAGCGCAAGGCTCCCGGTGTAATCTTCCGTCAGCCGGTAAATCAGCCGCTCCAAACCGGTATAAAGGCTATCGATGCCATGATCCCCATCGGACGCGGTCAGCGCGAATTAATTATCGGCGACCGGCAAACGGGTAAAACAGCTATCGCCATCGATACGATTATCAATCAGCGGCAAAATTACGAGAAAGGTAAACCGGTATATTGCATCTATGTGGCCATCGGCCAAAAAGGCTCAACCGTCGCGCAAATCGCTAAAACATTTGAAGAACACGGCGCCATGCCTTATACTGTCATTGTAATGGCTACCGCCAGTGACCCCGCTGCACTCCAGTTTTATGCTCCGTTTGCAGGTGCCGCTATCGGAGAATTTTTCCGTGACACCGGCCGGGACGCTTTGATTGTGTATGACGATTTATCCAAACAAGCTGTTTCTTACCGCGAAGTTTCCTTGTTACTTCGCCGTCCACCGGGCCGCGAAGCTTATCCGGGCGATGTATTTTATCTCCATTCCAGATTGCTGGAGAGAGCTGCTAAAGTGATCGACAGCGACGAGGTAGCCGCGAGAATGAACGACCTCCCTGAAGTTTTGAGGCCGTTGATTAAAGGCGGAGGTTCACTTACTGCATTACCAATCATTGAAACACAGGCAGGCGACATTTCTGCTTACATTCCAACCAACGTAATCTCTATAACCGACGGGCAGATATTCCTCGAATCCGGATTGTTCAACTCCGGTATCCGGCCGGCTATCAACGTCGGGATCTCGGTTTCCAGGGTTGGGGGCGCTGCACAGATTAAAGCCATGAAAAAAGTGGCCGGTTCGCTTAAACTCGACCAGGCTCAGTATCGCGAGCTGGAGGCATTCTCGAAATTCGGCTCCGACCTCGATTCAGCAACCCTGAATGTTCTGGGAAAAGGTGCCCGTAATGTTGAAATTCTTAAGCAAAATCTGCACAATCCCTATTCGGTTGAAGAACAGATAGCTATCTTATTCTGTGGTACAAGAGGTTTGTTATTCGATGTTCCGGTCAGGGAAATCCGTGAATTTGAATCAGAATTTCTGGAGTATGTTAAGATGAAATACCCGGAAATGATGGAAGAACTGAGGAATGGTCAGATCACGGATAAGTCTGAAAGGATTCTTACCCGCGTTGTATCTGAAATGACCGTTAAATACAGAAAATAAAGGTTATCAACCCGGATGGCGAATTTAAAGGAAATAAGGCAAAGAATCACCTCGGTCAAATCGACCAGGCAGATTACCAGTGCCATGAAAATGGTTTCCGCGGCCAAGCTGAAAAAAGCTCAGGATGCAATTACGCAGATCCGACCTTATGCTTCGCGGCTACATAAGGTGATACGCCAGGTCAGTGGGTCAATCAACGATAAAAATATCAGCCCCCTGACAGATCCCAGGGATCCCGAAAAAGTGCTAATTGTGGTGATTACTGCTAACCGCGGCCTGTGCGGAGGCTTTAATGCCAATATCGCAAAGGCTGCTATTGAATTGGTTAATGGTCAATATCCGGTTCAAAAGGAAAAAGGGCACGTCGATCTGATTTTTATCGGCAAAAAAGGCGGAGAAATCCTGAAAAACAAGGGCTGGGGAATCTGGCCATATCTGAATGAACTGATTGATAAACCAACCTTCGTTAAAACCGAATCCATTGCTGAATCATTGATGCAACAGTTCATACAAAACAAATATGACCGTATCGATCTGATATATAACCAGTTCAAAAATGCAGCTTCTCAAACCCTCGCCGTCGAGCAGTTTTTACCTGTTGAGTCGGTTGATGGCAGCCAGGGTTCAAACACACAACCGTTTTTTATATTTGAACCCGACTTGGAATATCTGGTTAAAACATTGATTCCGGAAGCTCTTAAAGTACAATTATTTAAAGCCCTGTTGGATTCTGTCGCCTCAGAACATGGTGCACGCATGACAGCAATGCACCAGGCAACTGATAATGCCACCGATATGATCCGGAACCTGACGCTCGATTATAACAAAGCCCGACAGGCGGCCATCACCAATGAACTGATCGAAATTGTGGCCGGAGCGGAGTCTCTGAAATTTTAAGTCGGGATCGATATGAAAAAGGCCGGTATAATCCTTCTTTTTATCTGTTATCAGATCAGCTTACCGGCTCAGTATTCCATTCAGGTAAAGGTGGATTCAATGCCTGTAAAAAAGGCCTATCTTTTTGACTATATGGGATTGAACCGTAATATGGTGGATTCCGCAAAGGCCTCCCCCGACGGCTTTTTTACCTTTACCCTGCCGGCAAATGCCCATCCCGGTATGTACCGTATAGTAGTCGGGCCCGAGCAATTCTGGGATATCATTTTTAATAAGGAACAAATCCGGATGAGAACGCACTTCTCTTCCATCATCGATAGCCTGAAAGTCATCGAATCGAAAGAAAACCAGCTGCTTAATTCATATATGCACTTTTTTCTGGAAATCCAGCGGAAGGATGAATTGTTGCAGAGATTAGCCGTGCTTTATCCTGCCACTGACCCATTTCAGCAACAGGTTTTACGGGAATTACAGAAAGTAAGGGCAAGCGATCCGGAAAAGATCACCCGCGATATCGTGGAAAAATATCCCGATACCTACGTTTCCGGATTTCTCAGGTTGGAAATGTCACCAAAGGTTCCGGCAGGAATGGATCCGAAAGATGAACTGAAATACGTTCTCGACCATTTCTGGGACAATGTCAACTTTGCTGATACCAACCAGATGTACAGTCCAGGCCTGGTCAATAAAGTAAGAACTTATTTCAGCCTGTACCAGCGTGCCTATAGCCCTGGCGACCTGGAGGCTGCCATGAAGAAAGGTTTGGATAAACTCATGTCGGCAGCGGCAGTAAACGACGTGCTTTTTCAGTTTCTCCTGGAAGATATCGCACAATGGGCTGAGCGGACAGAATTCGATGAGTTTTTCACGTATCTGACTGAATTCTACCTCGCACAGGCTTCCTGTACGGATGAAAAGAAAAAGGGGGAGTTCAAAGAGCTGGTTGAATATTATCAGAAAACCTCCCCGGGAAAACAGGTTCCGGAAATCGTAATTCCCAGGGACCCCAAAGGAGCACTGGTTATATCGGAAATTCCGGCCAGATATATTTTGGTGGTATTCTGGGCAAGCTGGTGCCCCCATTGCAACGACATGCTTCCGAAATTGCAGAAACTTTATGAAAGATATGCGAGGTCGGATTTTGAGATCGTTGCCATTTCCGTAGATCAAAAGAAAAAAGATTGGGAAGATGCTATACAGAAAAACGGGTATTCCTGGATCAACTATTCTGAATTGAAAGGCTGGGATTGCTCAATTGCATACGATTATGGTATCAGGGCCACACCTACCATGATCCTGATCGATCGGAAAAGGACCGTAATTGCTAAACCAAGAAATCCGGAACTGCTTCAACAAAAATTGACTGAGTTGGGGATCAGGACTGTCAAATAAACAAAAATATGTTTTGGGCTAAGGTTGCCGGTAAAATATTAAGAAACAGGATAAGCATTGCCATTGTAATAGGCGTGATCACACTGTTTATGATATGGCAGCTACCCAAACTCGGAATCGATTATGGTTATTCGGGAATGCTTCCCGAAACGGATAGTGTGTCCATTAAACTGCTTGAGTTTAATAAGGTTTTTGGAGAGGAGGGGGGGCTATTCCTGTTTGGTTTTCAGGATCCCGATTTCTTTACCGTTGAAAAGTTCAATTCCTTCAATAAGTTAAAAAGTTCAATCAGGGAAATCGAGGGAATCAGCAAGGTATTATCTGTTTACGAAGCGATAAATCTTCGGAAGAATGTGGAGAAAAAAGCATTCGATCTCTATTCTATCTTCCCTGAAAAATTGGATTCACAGGAACAGCTCGATACCCTGGTAAAGGAGTTCAGGGGACTTCCTATTTACCGCGACCTGGTTTATTCGGCTTCTACGCGTACCTATCTGATGGTCATGACCATGGAAGATAACCAGATCAATACCAAAGAACGGGTGAACATTGTCCGGAAAATGAAGACTCTTGCTACACAGTTCGGGAAAGAAAATAATCTGCAAATTCACTTTTCCGGCCTTCCTTATGTGAGGTCAACGATTTCGGAGATTGTTCAGCGCGAGTTCATTAAGTTCCTGATTCTGGCTGCTCTCGCAACTACCCTGATCCTCCTGTTCTTCTTCAGATCAGCGAGGGTTGTCTTTTTTTCCGTGTTGATAGTCTCAATTGGTGTAATCTGGGCATTGGGTATGGTGTCATTGATGGGCTCGAAGATCACGGTATTGACTGGTATGATACCAGCCCTGCTTATTGTAATCGGGATTCCCAATAATATCTTCCTGCTAAATAAGTATCATGGAGAATACCGGCATCACCAGAATAAGGTAAAAGCCCTTCAAAGGGTTATTCAAAAGGTTGGAGCAGAGATATTTATGACCAACTTGACCACAGCTGCCGGTTTTGCCACCTTCATGGTTATCGACAATGAGATGCTTCGTACTTTCGGTCTCCTGGCTTCAGTAAACATTATGGTGTTATACCTGCTTTGCCTGACTTTAATTCCGATCATCTTTTCATTTCTTCCTCCACCGTCGGATAAACATATCCGCCACCTCGATAACCGGGTTGTTAACCGCATTGCTGACCAGTTGGTTTTTCTCGTCCGCTTCAAAAGAAACTGGATTTATTTTTCGGTTTTCGTGATCATGTCGGTTGCCATTTTTGGTATCACCAAAATGAAATCCACAGGGTTCATTCTGGATGATATTCCTAAAAAGGATCAGTTGTACAAGGATCAAAAGTTTTTTGAAAACACCATTAAAGGAGTTTTGCCCCTTGAGGTTGCGATCGACACCAAAAAACAAAATGGTGTATTTGGTGTATCTTTCTTAAAGAAGGTGGAAAGTTTTCAGGAATATGCGTTGCAGTATCCTGACCTGGGGCAGTCATTCAGCATGGTTGACGGCATGAAAGTTGCCACGCAGGCTTATTTCAACGGAGGTGAAAAGTATTACCGTTTGCCCAGTGCACAGGAGAGAACATTCCTTTTGCCGTATCTTTCTGGCACTTTGAAGGGGAATAAAATAGTCAACTCTTTCATCGATTCAACCAATCAGATTATGCGTATCAATTTCCGTATTGCGGATGTGGGTACAAACAGGATGGTTGAAATACAGAATAGCCTTCAGGCAAAACTCGATACCCTCTTTCCTCCCGGGCAGTACAAAACGATCCTTACCGGATCGAGTCTGAAATATACCCTTGGAACGGAATATCTGGTGAAGAACCTGATACAGAGTCTCGCACTGGCCATTTTACTCATTGCCTTTTTCATGGCCTATATGTATCGCAGTCCGCGAATGATTGCAGTTTCCGTTTTTGGAAACTTGCTCCCGTTGCTGTTCACGGCCGGACTCATGGGATATTGCAATATTTCGATAAAGCCTTCAACTTTATTAGTGTTTAGTGTAACCTATGGAATTGCAGTGGATACAGCCATCCACTTCCTTTCGAAATATAGGCAGCACCTTTCATCCCGTGGTGTGGATCCGGAAGTTGCGGTAATAAAAACATTGAAGGAGGTGGGTGTGAGTGTCATCTATTCGGTTTCTGTATTGTTCATCGGTTTCGGGATCTTTGTGGTTTCCGAATTCGGGGGTACTAAAGCCATGGGATTCCTGATCAGCATAACTTTGCTGATTGCCGTGATTTCCAATTTATTGCTTGTTCCATCGATTCTTCTGAGAGGAATACAATGGGATAAAGAAAGGGAACGGTTAAAAATGCTGAAGGAAGGCGTATGAAAGATATTAATGATCTGCAGCTGTTGATTGATGAGGAGATCCGGACACAATACCGGATTCTGGAACCTCGTGAGTTATATGAACCGATGTGGTATGCACTTTCCAGCGGTGGCAAGCATCTGCGCCCGGTTTTTGTACTTTTGGGTTGTCAGCTGTTTAACGACGACGTGAAGCGGGCAGCTCTACCGGCCCTTGGTATTGAAATGTTCCATAATTTCACTCTTCTCCATGATGATATCATGGACAAGGCCTTTATGCGCAGGAATCTTCCTACCGTTCATATTAAATGGGATGTTAACAGAGCGATCCTGTCGGGCGATGCTCTGGCTATCCAATCGAATATTTTCATATCATCCTGTGATAAAGAGATTCTTCCAGACGTGCTGCGGGTATTCAATACCACGGCCCTTCAGGTTTGCGAGGGGCAGCAATATGACCTGAACTTCGAGCGGCTTGAGGAAGTAAGTGTGTCAGAATATCTGAACATGATCCGGTTGAAAACGGCTGTACTAATTGCCGGAAGCCTTCAGATCGGTGCCTTGATCGGCGGAGCCGACCCTCACTGGGCTTCACGTGTTTATGAACTTGGAGATATGATCGGAATGGCTTTTCAACTCCAGGATGACTATCTCGATACTTTTGGCAATCCTGTTACTTTCGGGAAAAATATCGGAGGTGATATCCTGGCCAATAAGAAAACCTATCTGCTGATTAAAGCAAGGGAATTGGCGAATCCGGAGCAACTTGAGCTTTTGAAACACTATTATAGCTCTGAAGATTTCGATGCTGATGAAAAAATCGGATCTGTGAAAAAAGTATTTCATGATTTGGAAATCGATAAAATTATGATAGAAAAGGTGCATGAATATTCCAACAAAGCATTGGAAATTCTTAGTGAGATACCAGTTGCTCTGCCCCGGAAAGTTGAGCTGGATAAGTTTACCCGGAATCTTATGGACCGGATTAGATAAATAACAATAATTTTGAATTTCTAATAAACCCTGCAGCAATGGTTGAGAATAAAGGAAAAGTATTACAGGTAATCGGACCGGTAGTGGATGTGGAATTTGCCAGCGGTGGAGCATCTTTACCGGATATTTATGAAGCGCTTGAGATTTCCCGTGAGGATGGAACTAAGCTTATTGTTGAATGCGAGCAGCATATCGGCGAAAACACGATCCGGACAATCGCCATGGATTCTACTGACGGCCTTTCACGCAACATGGAAGTGAGGGCCACAGGAAATCCAATCCGCATCCCGGTAGGAGACCAGGTTAGGGGCCGTTTACTGAACGTTACCGGTTTACCGATTGATGGACTGGGTCCCATGGATGATTCGATTGGTTATCCTATTCATCGGGAGCCTCCGAAATATCAGGATCTTAGTACTGAGAACCTGGTATTGTTCACAGGAATCAAAGTGATCGACCTCATTGAGCCTTATTCAAAGGGCGGTAAAATCGGTCTGTTCGGAGGTGCCGGTGTGGGTAAAACCGTTTTGATCCTTGAATTGATCAACAATATCGCCAAAGCCTATTCCGGATTGTCGGTTTTTGCCGGAGTGGGTGAACGTACCCGTGAAGGGAATGATCTTTTGCGCGAAATGCTTGAATCAGGTGTAATTGATTACGGTCCGGCATTCGTTGAAGACATGAAGAAGGGGGGCTGGGATCTGACAAAGGTTGATTTTAAGCGGCTTCGCGACAGTAAACTTGCCTTGGTTTTCGGTCAGATGAATGAACCTCCGGGAGCCCGTGCACGGGTTGCTTTGTCGGGACTGGCACTTGCCGAATATTTCCGTGATGGCGATGAACAGACCGGTGGAAGAGACATCCTGTTCTTCATGGATAATATCTTCCGTTTCACCCAGGCCGGTTCTGAAGTGTCCGCTCTATTGGGACGAATGCCATCGGCCGTGGGATATCAGCCTACACTGGCTACCGAAATGGGAGCCATGCAGGAGCGCATTACCTCAACAAAAAGAGGTTCAATTACCTCAGTTCAGGCCGTTTATGTGCCTGCAGATGACCTTACCGACCCGGCTCCGGCTACCACCTTCTCTCACCTGGATGCAACGACGGTATTAAGCCGTAAAATTTCGGAAATCGGGATCTACCCTGCTGTGGCTCCACTGGAGTCGACCTCCAGGATATTAACTCCTGAAATTGTTGGTAAAGAGCACTATGAAACTGCCCAGCGGGTTAAGGAAATATTGCAACGATACAACGAATTGCTTGATATTATTGCTATCCTCGGTATGGATGAATTATCTGAAGAGGATAAACTGATTGTGCATCGTGCCCGGCGTATCCAGCGGTTCCTGTCGCAGCCGTTCCATGTGGCTGCACAGTTTACCGGACGCCCGGGAGCATTTGTAGCTATTGAGGATACTATCAAGGGATTTAAAATGATCATGAACGGCGAAGTGGATAAATACCCCGAAGCTGCGTTTAACCTGGTCGGACCGATCGAGGAAGCGATAGAAAAAGGTGAAAAAATGCTGGTCGAAGCCCGGAAATAACTAATCCAATCATTATCGTGTACCTGGAAATACTAACACCGGAATCAAAAATCTTTTCCGGGGAGATCACCCTGGTGAGCCTTCCCGGAACCCTGGGTTCTTTTGAGATCCTGAATAACCATGCACCATTGATTTCCACTTTGGGAGCCGGGAGCGTTAAGGTTATTGATACTGTCGGCCAGACTCAGCTTTTCCCGATCAAACGGGGAGTGGTTGAATGCCTGGATAATCAGATTCATTTGCTGGTAGCTATCGATTAATAAAATCAGTTGGAAGCCAGATTCATCATCCTCCATCCGGATGATCCCGGGGAAATTCTTTTAGCCACCGCTTTAATCAGGTGCCTGAAAACCCAGGTAGAGAAGGCGCTGGTCTATTCCGTTGTGAAAGAACCTCATCGTTGGTTACTCGATTCCAATCCCTACCTGGATGAGATTTTTGTTTACCAGGAAAATCCTAAGGAACTGCTTGATCAGCTCAAAGATTTTTTGCCTGATTACCTGATCGACCTGAACGGGGGGCGTGAAGTTCGCCGCTTCAAAAACCGGCTTAAAGTGCTTGATTTTTCCATTAACAGAAAGAACATTGGCGATCAGTGGTCAAAACGAGCTTTTGAAACTTGTACCCTATTTGATGTTCAGGATGATGGCAAGGGACAGCAGTTCGAAAAGACTTCGCTTTATAAGGAATTATTACCCGGCGATTTCCTTGAGGGTTATCTTGTTTTATCGCTTGATTCTTCAACACATGCCCGGCCAATTTCGGATGATCAGATTATTCAGATGGTTGTCATGACCGAGAAACCCATTGTGGTTACCGGAAACCTCAATGACCGCGATCTGGCCGACCGGATCGGGCAATCTACCGGCTGTGCCGTTTTTCCTACCTGCGGCGATCTAACCCTGCCGGAAATAGCATCAGTCCTTAGCCATGCAAAAGGGGCTATTGTTTTTGAATCGATCTGGAACCAGATAACAACGGCCGCTGGGATTAGCAGCGTTGTTATCCGGGAGAATATGGATATCACAAATCTGACAGACATTACCTTGTGGGCTCGATCATTATTACATCCAGGCCATGACCGGATTACCATTTAAACGGGAAGCCATCGAAGTTATGGCTCCAGCCGGGTCGTTTGAATCCCTCAGAGCTGCAATATCGGGTGGTGCCAATGCAGTGTATTTTGGTGTTGAACATCTGAACATGAGGTCGAAATCCGCACGGAATTTCCTTACCTCCGACCTCCCTTTAATCGCCAGATATTGTAAATTTTGCGGGGTGAAATCATACCTGACCCTGAATACTATAATTTACGACCAGGAAATCACACTGTCACAGCAATTGATTGATGCGGCAGCCGAGGCCGGAATCTCTGCCATAATAGCATCGGATCAATCGGTCATCGAATATGCCAGGAACCGGGGTATGGCGCTTCATTTGTCGACACAGCTGAATATCTCCAATTTCGAAACGCTTCGGTTTTATGCAAAATATGCGGATGTGATGGTTCTGGCAAGGGAACTCACTCTTGATCAGATAAGTGCGATAGCCGGGAAGATTGGTGCCAACGGTATTACCGGGCCCTCGGGTGAACCGGTCAGGCTTGAACTTTTTGTGCACGGTGCGCTTTGCATGGCTATATCCGGCAAATGCCACCTGAGCCTCCATCAATACAATTCCTCAGCTAACCGCGGGAGCTGTCTACAGGCGTGTCGCCGGGCATACCGGGTAGAGGATATTGAATCGGGCGATCAACTTGAAATCGATCAGGAGTACATCATGTCGCCCAAAGACCTGTCGACCATCCATTTTCTCGATCGCATCATTGCCTCTGGGATTACCGTTCTCAAGATTGAAGGCAGGGCAAGACCGGCCGAATATGTTCAAACCGTTACTTCCTGCTACAGGGAAGCAGTTGATAGTCTTTTCGATGGAACATACGGGCCGGAAAAAATCGAAAAATGGAAGGAACGGCTTTCAACTGTTTTCAATCGTGGATTCTGGGATGGTTACTACCTCGGACAGCGCCTGGGAGAATGGAGTTCGGTATACGGGTCTGCAGCAACAAGAAGAAAAATATTGATAGGAACGGCTACTAATTATTATTCCAGGCTTGGAGTTGGGGAGTTCGATATTCAATCCGAATACCTTACAGTGGGCGAAGAAGTTCTGATAACGGGGCCAACAACAGGGCTCATCCAGATAACTATCGGGGAGATCCATAATAATGGAGGTCAGTTGCAAACAGCCCTGAAGGGGGAACGAATTGCATTCCGGACAGGCCGGAAAATCAGACGCGGGGATAAATTGTTCAAATGGGTAATCCAGGACCTATCTGCGAACTACAAATCCATACCCAACCCCGAGGATATGGGCAGTTAATGGATTTTCCACCTGTAATTCCTGCTGTATCCCGGAGAAAATTAATACGATCGATACTGAATCGATACACATTCAATCCGGTCCTTTTTTTTCATCCATATTATCTCAAGATATCAGGTAATTACGATAATGACCATATTGGCAAACAGGAGTTCTGCCCAACTCACCGATTTGTCGGACAGTGAATTAACTACTGAAATACCAACCATTAGGAACAGATAGGTCATTTCCTTGATCGGTATGGTATCTGTACGGTATCGTAAAATTCCGAAAATGGCAAAAAGCCCGAGAGCGATCGTCAATACCTGATTACCAGCCAGAATCTCGACTGTTTTTTTGACTGGTACCAACGGTGGTAATTTGGTAGCGGTGTTTTTACTATAGGCAAAGATAGTATAGGTTCCTGGCCTCAGGTAACGGAACCGGTAAGAACCGTCGTAACTAGTCCGGGTGCGATCGGAGTAAATAGAATCATTTCCATAAATAATGAATACGTCCTCATCGGGGGCATAATACTGAGCCCTCCGATTCCCGGTTCTTTAAGACAACCGGATAGCAGAAGAATCGTAACAGCTACAAAACCAATAATTTGTTTTTTCATTATTTAAAAATTTCCTCCTTTTTTACCACTTGTTAATACTGTTGATAACCGGATGAATTAACATACCTTCAGTTCAAACATAATATTTATTTTAGATCGGATTTCGGGAAAATCGTTTATTTTAACGTTGGAGATTTTTTTTCAAACTAACATATAGTCAATCAATTTATTATAACCTAAACTCTTTGTGTATGAGAAATTTGACCAGGTTTTTATTGTTCATTGCTTTGGGCGTTTTCGCTGCTGTCAGTGGTTACTCCCAGATCACAACCTCCGGTATCAACGGTAAAGTTACCAACCCGGATGGTTCCCCGTTGCCCGGAGCAACGGTAATTGCGACGCATGTTCCAACCGGTTCGCTGTTTGGTGCAACCACCGATGACGGGGGTTTCTACCGCTTACCGAACATGGATGTTGGAGGACCCTACACGGTGAAAGTTAGCTTCGTAGGCTTTGAATCGTGGACTAAGGAAAACATTTACCTCACTTTGGGACAAACTTCCAAAGTAGATGCGAATCTGAAATCTACGGAAGTGCGTCTGGGTGAAGTTGCTGTAATCGGCAAGAAAAGTAATGTCAACGTGTTCGACGGTAACAGAACCGGTGCCCAAACAGTTGTACCGCTGGAAAAACTCGAAGTGATGCCAACAATCGGCCGTGATTTGACCGACTTTACCCGCCTCGTTCCTCAGGCATCTGTTGATGATAACGGCGCCATTACAATCGCAGGCGTGAACAACAGGTACAATGCCCTGATGATCGACGGTGCCGCCCAAAACGATGTGTTCGGTTTGGCAGCATCCGGCGTTAATGGTGGCCAAACGGGAGGTACCCCGATTTCAATGGATGCCATCGAACAGTTCCAGGTAACCCTGGCTCCTTATGATGTTCGTCATTCAGGTTTCGCCGGTGCTGGTATCAACGCGGTTACCCGTCGTGGTACAAACAAATTCTCCGGATCGGTATACACCTTTTTCAGGAATCAGGACCTTTCGGGTAAAACCCCGACCAGTATCCAACCTGTCGATAGCCTGAGAACGCAATTAGCTCCCTACAAAGCTCAGACTACCGGTTTCCGCCTGGGTGGCCCGATCATTAAGAACAAACTGTTTTTCTTTATTAACGGTGAATTTCAGCGTGAACAAACTCCGCAACCATTTGACGTAGCAACTTACGGTGGGGCCTCTTCTGCTAACGGTCTCGACTCTCTGTCCAATTTCGTAAAAACCAATTATAACTACGACACCGGTGTTTATGATGCAAATACACGGGAGCTGAACTCAAACAAGCTGCTGGCCCGTTTAGACTGGAACATCAATGAACATAACAAGCTTATGCTTCGTCACTCTTATACCTATAACGAATCGATTGGACCAAGCCGTTCAAGCAACAGGACGATCTCCTTCTACAATGGCGGTATCTATTTCCCAAGTACTACCAACGCCACAACCTTAGAATTGAAATCGAACTATGCAAACTTATCGAACAGCCTCTTGATGGGTTACACCACAGTTGTTGATGACCGTGACCCGATGGGTGCCAATTTTCCATCAGTGATTATTAACGATGGTAACGGCACCATTTACTTTGGTTCAGAAGCATTCTCAGCTGGTAACTCATTGTCGCAGAAGATTTTTACGCTTACAGACAACCTTACATTATACAAAGGAAAACATACCATCACCCTTGGAACCAGTAATGAATTTGCCGATGTGTATAACCTTTTCGTTCGTCAGATGTACGGTGAATACCGGTTTAAAAGCGTAGCTGATTTTTATGCCAATAAGCCTTATCAGTATGACAGGAGCTATTCATTGGTAGATGATATTACCGGTGACGGTTCGGCGGCTGCAGCAAACTTTCAAATGGCTCAGGTTGGCCTCTATGCTCAGGACGAGTTCCGCGTCAGCGACAATTTTAAACTGAGTTTTGGTATCCGCGGTGATATGCCGATTTTCATGGATTCACCAAAACAGAACCCAGTCTTTGATAGCCTTACCATTCCGAAAATTATTGCTGCCGGATGGGATTCGACTTTGATGAGCGGAGTTCGTGCCGGTCAGATGCCAAAATCACAGATACTGTTCTCACCAAGAATCGGTTTCAACTGGGATATCTCCGGAGAAGAGAAAACTCAGATCCGTGGTGGTGTGGGTATCTTTACTTCACGCCTGCCACTCGTATGGCCAGGTGGTGCCTATTCAAACTGCGGAATGCTTGTAGGTGGAACCAGGCAAACAACAGGGATCACATTTAATCCGGACTGGAATACTCAGCCAACCGCTACCGACTTCGGGAAAACTGACGCTGTTCCATCAGGCCAGGTTGACCTTTTTACTAAAAGTTTTAAATTCCCACAGGTATTCCGTGCTAATATCGGTATTGATCAGAAACTATCATGGAACATGGTGTTAACCCTCGAAGGGATTTTCACTAAAACCATCAACAACGTGGTGTATTACAACCTGAACGTGGATCCTGATGCAGCCTATACCCTCACTGGTACACCCGACACCAGGAATTATTATAACAATGCAGCGGTTGATAAAACATACACACGTATCATTTTGGCTGATAATACGAATCAGGGTTATGGGTACAACCTGACCGCCTCTATTGAAAAGCCTTTCGATAACGGCTTTACTGCAAACGTTGCCTATACTTTTGGCCGTGCTTTAGCACTGAACGATGCGACCTCTTCACAGAACTCATCACAGTGGAGGTATATGGAAACCTATACCGGCTTGAACCATTTGACTTTAAGTACTTCAGATTTTGATCTTGGTCACCGGATTCTGGCTTTCGCCAGCTACCGGGTTGAATATCTTAAACATGCTGCAACAACCATCAGCGTTTACTTCAACGGTCAATCAGGTTACCATTATTCCTACGTTTACAATGATGTTAACGGTCTTCTGGACGGTGAAAAAGAAAATGTTGGCAACCTGATCTACATCCCGGCTGCGAAGGGTGATATCATCTTCAAGGATGCTGCAACTGCTGAACAGCAGTGGACCGATCTGAATGCTTATATCGAAGGTGATAAATATCTTAATGCTCACCGTGGTGCCTATGCTGAACGTAACAGCGCCCGCACTCCGTTTGCAAAAATCGTGGACTTGAGACTTGCTCAGGATATCTTTGTTGATGCTTTAGGTACCCGTCAGAAACTGCAGATCACCTTCGATATTTTCAACCTGGGGAACATGATCAACAAAGACTGGGGTCATCGGTACTATGTTACCAATGATGCTTTCCAGCTGATCAAGTTTGAAGCTTTCACGAATGACTCCAATGGAAAACCAACTATCCCAACCTTCTCCTTCAAAACCCCGACTTCGACCTTGAACACGGACGATAGCGGTGTTAGAAGCGCAAGATGGATGGCCATGATTGGAGTACGTTATTCATTCTAATCAACCTCTTTTGAAGCAGAGCCCCACTGTATCAGCGGGGCTCTGCTTTTAAACAAACATTTTAAATCCCAAAGCACAAAAC
>JBBAAF010000015.1:0-53216 GCA_041658425.1 Bacteroidales bacterium
CAGCATAATTCATAGGGCTTTCATCATTACCAAGGAAAAGCAGAATGCCTGATTTTAAACTGTTTTTAAGCTCGAGACGTCTGTTGATATAGGTTTCTTTTGTGAACATATTGTGCCAATTTCAATTTAGGATGTCAAGATATAAATATTCCCTCTGGCTAAAAGAGATAAAAGGCTAACTTTGCAGGCAAAGAGTTTACCTATGAAGAATACCAGAGGATTTGCCAGTGATAACAATGCGGCTGTGCATCCGGAGATAATGCAGGCAATAATCTACTGCAATACAGGTCATGTTGTTGGATACGGTGATGATGAGTTTACCCGGAGGGCTGCTGCGAAAATCAGGGACCATTTCGGTAATGATACTGAAGTGTTTTTCGTTTTTAACGGTACTGCCGCCAATGTAGTCGGGCTGCGGAACATGACCCAATCCTTTCATTCTATAATTTGTGCGGAATCTGCCCATATTCAGGAAGATGAATGCGGAGCTCCTGAATTTTTCACTGGGTGTAAGCTCATTCCCGTTGAAACCGTAAAAGGTAAAATTAATATTGAATCGATAGCACCCCATATTCGCGGAATCAACTTTGAACATCATTCTCAGCCGAGGGTAGTCAGTATTACACAGGCAACCGAATTGGGAACTGTGTATTCCGTTGACGAGATTAGAAAAATTGCTGATTTCGTTCATCAGCAAGGACTGCTCTTGCATATGGACGGGGCAAGAATTGCTAATGCCGCGGTTTCACTTGGGTTGTCGATGAAAGCAATTACCCGTGATGCCGGTGTCGACGTATTATCGTTCGGAGGAACCAAGAATGGCGCAATGTATGGCGAAGCAATCCTGTTTTTCAAGCCAGGCCTGACTGAATGGTTTAAGTATTTCAGGAAACAAAGTATGCAGCTGGCTTCAAAGATGCGGTATATAGCAGCTCAGTTTGACGCTTTGCTGACAAATGATTTATGGAAACGGAATGCCGGTCATGCCAATGAAATGGCTCAATTGCTGGCAAACAGGGCCAGCCGGATACCTGGTGTGCGGATTAACCGTCCTGTTGAGGCAAACGGAGTTTTTGCGGTCATTCCAGAAAAGCTGATCAAGCAGTTACAAGGAGAGTTTTTCTTCTATGTTTGGGATGAAACCCTGTCAGAGGTTCGCTGGATGACTTCCTGGGACACCACCGATGAAGATATAATACGGTTTACGGATATGATTGCTAACCTGATCAAATAATGGACATAGCTGTTAAAAGGTTATACATCAGCATGTTCTTCCCGGGAGTTTTTCTGCTGTTAATCTGGATGGTTTTTTTGGTTGATTCATCGCTCAAACTCGATCTGGTTTATCATGGCCTTTTTCCCCGAAAAATATCAGGATTGCAGGGAATTCTTTTCGGTCCATTTATTCACGGAGGGATTAAACATATCATTGCAAACTCACTGCCTTTGTTTGCCTTGTCGAGCCTGCTTTTCTATTTCTATCGAAATCTCTCATTCAGGGTTCTGCTTATTTGCTATTTGATAACCGGAGTTCTGGTTTGGATTATCGGAAGGCCCTCGTATCACGTCGGGGCCAGCGGAATTATTTACGGGCTTGCCGGTTTTTTGTTTGTGAGCGGTATTATCCGCAAGCATTTAGGTTTAATGGCTATTTCTTTTTTGGTGGCATTTCAGTATGGCTCGATGATCTGGGGAATTTTCCCGATCGAAGACCGTGTGTCATGGGAATCCCATTTATCCGGTGTGCTGACAGGCATAGGTTTAGCTTGGATTTATCGGAAAAGGGGGCCGAAAGGTAACCGTTTGTTTTGGCAGGGACTTGGCTATACCAACGATGAGGAGACCGATACCGAGTCAGGTGATGACCTGCCGTGGAACGAGTATGAAGTTGAGGGTCCTATAAAGATAAAGACTCCGGATTCTCCTGATAACGAAGACAAATCATAAACTTAGAGATTGTAGAACTGTTATAAACTATTAATTAACCATAAATGAAAAAAGTTGCATTATTATTAATCCTACCTCTTTTTGTTGTAATAACAGTGTGCGGAAGTATACCTTCAGTGCCTAAAGGTACCCGGCCGGTAATAAATATTATTCTGATGATCGGCGATGGCATGGGTACCTCCCAGATATACGCAGGATATACTTTAAACCATGGTCATCTCAATTTGGAGCGGATCAGGAATATCGGATTTTCTAAAACCCATTCTACATCTTATGTTACAGATTCAGGGGCCGGTGGTACCGCAATATCCACGGGCAATAAAACTTATAACGGTGCCATTGGTGTTGATTCAACCGGTAAACCCGTAAAGACGATACTTGAATGGGCAGAGGAGTATGGTAAGGCTACCGGATTAGTAGCAACCTGCGCAATTACTCATGCAACGCCAGCGAGTTTTATTTCCCATCAGGCAAAACGAAGTGATTATGAACTCATTGCTGATGATTTTATGAAAACTGATATTGATGTGTTCATTGGCGGTGGCCGTGACCATTTCCAGAAGCGCAAGGATAGTGTTGATTTAACCGCAAAGCTTCGGGATAAAGGGTATACTGTGGCTTACACCATCGAAGATATAAAAAACGTACAGACAGGACCGGTTGCCGGTTTTCTTGCGCCAGTTCACCAGCCAAAATGGTTGGAAGGGAGAGGTAACCAGTTGACTGAATCAGTGAATGAAGCTATCCGCTTACTTGCATCAGATAAGGATGGCTTTTTTCTGATGATCGAAGGTTCCCAGATCGACTGGGGTGGCCATGCAAACGATATTAACTACCTGGCTACCGAAATGGTTGATTTTGATAATGCGATAGGAGCCGTGCTGGATTTTGCCCTGAAAAATGGCGAAACACTGGTAATTGTTACGGCTGACCATGAAACAGGAGGATTAGGATTGAATGGTGGAAATCTTGCCACCGGTGAAATCAAGGCTGGATTTACCGGTACCGGTCATACCGGAGTTATGGTTCCCGTTTTTTCGTATGGCCCGCATTCAGAGATTTTTACCGGTTTTCAGGAAAACACTGACCTCTTCTTTAAGATGATGGATGCATTTGGATTTAGAAAAAATATAAAATAGGAAATGAAAACAAAAACCACTCGAAAAGCCATAGCCCTGGTTGCACATAATGAAAGAAAAAATGTTCTTCTTGAATGGGTTAAAAACAACAGGGAAGAATTGTTGAAACATAAACTTATCGGAACGACAAATACCTCCAGATTGTTGAACTCCGTGCTTGAAATGGAAATTGAATCGTTTGGACATGGGCCGAACGGGGGAGATATCCTGCTGGCAGCTAAAATATTGCAGAATGAGGTTGAGAAGCTGATTTTTTTTGTCGACCTGCAAACCCCTCATGGTCATGAACATGACATTCAGACTTTGATACGTACTGCCATCATCAACAATATTCCAATTGCATTAAACCCCGCAACAGCAACTCTGATCATTAATGAATGTAACCCGGTTTAGCGGTCTTTCGTTTCCCTGGGGGCATTCCCGGCCGTTCAACGATTTGTCAGGCTATCTCAAGGGAAAATTCGGAACCCGGGTACAGAAATTGTCAATCGATGCAGGTTTTACCTGCCCCAATCGTGATGGATCAAAAGGTACCGGCGGTTGTACTTTTTGCAATAACAAATCCTTCAATCCAGCATATTGCTCGTCTGAAATATCGGTTAGTCAGCAGATTAAACAAGGCATGGCGTTCTTTTCAGCCAAATACCAAAATATCAGATATCTGGCCTATTTTCAAGCTTATACAAATACTTATTCTTCTTTAGACCAGCTGATTAGGCTCTATAATGAGGCTCTGAGCTATCCGGGAATTTCCGGAATTGTAGTCGGTACCCGTCCTGATTGTATAAGCAGCCCTTTACTGGATTATTTTGAGGAATTGGCGAAGCACTTTTATGTTTCTCTCGAATTCGGAGTCGAGTCCACTTTGAAAAAAACTCTGGTCAGAATCAATCGTGGCCATGATTACCTGGAAAGCGTCAAAGCAATAGAGCAAACTTCCAGCCGTGGAATCCACGTCGGCGCTCATCTTATTCTCGGCCTACCCGGTGAGACTGTTAAGGATATGCTGAATCATTCTCGAAAATTGAGCCTGCTTCCGCTTAATATGTTGAAAATTCACCAGTTGCAAATAATACGGGGTACGATAATGGAATCTGAGTATTTGAGCTCTCCCGAAGACTTTGTGACTTTTTCTGCTGACGAATATATTGATTTGGTTATCCGGTTCCTTGAATTACTGAATCCGGTAATTGTTGTGGAAAGATTTGCAAGCGCATCACCTCCTGATCTGATAGCGGGAAAACGATGGGGTTTGAAAAATTTTGAAATCGTTGCGAAAATTGAAAAGGAGATGATCTCAAGAAACACCTGGCAAGGCAGGCTTTTCAGTTTGAAATAATCCTTCGGGAATACCTGAAATAAACCAGGAAGTATGCCGTCACCAGAAGTGCTCCGGCAGCAGATACCAGAAACATAACCTTGAGAGACCATAATGTCCATAATATCCCGCTGATGGTGGAAGCCAGTAATGTACATAGGCTGGCTAAACTGGTATAAAATCCCAAAGCTGTTGCAGTATCTTCTTTCCTGGAAAGATTGGTTATCATTGCTTTGGATATGCCTTCTGTCGAACTGGCAAAAATTCCATACAGGACAAACACAATCACTAAAGCCCGGATACTGCCGACAAAACTGAACAGTCCATAAGACAGGGAAAACAGGAAGAAACCAAACACCAGAATTCTCCTTTGACCAACCCGGTCAAATAACCAACCAACCGGGTAGCTGGTTAAGGCATAAACCAGATTATAAAAGATATAAAAACCAATCACTTGAGTATCTGAAAATCCTTTATGCTTAAGCCCGAGAAGTATAAAGGCATCGGAACTATTGATCAAAGTAAATGCTAATAGTCCGGCAATGAGAAATTTATAAGTGGAATTGGACTTTTTCCAATAGGCCAGAAATGCAAAGAAGGATGTTTTTGAAGATTTGACTGCTGTTTTGCGTACGGAATCTTTTACTAAAAAGGTAAACAGGACGGCGAGGATTCCTGGTATAACCGAAATGACAAAAAGCAATCTATATTTTTCAGGAAGGAAGTATAAGACAATCAATGCGATAATCGGACCGATTGCAGCACCGATGGTATCCAAACTTCTATGGAAGCCAAATACTCTGCCTTTCGTTTCGGGCGTTGAATAATCGGATAAGAATGCATCCCTGGCACTCGTCCTGATACCTTTTCCAAGTCTTTCAACCGTTCGCATTAAAAATATCCAGACAGGAAAAGTCATCAACGCCATCAGCGGCTTAGCTAAAGCACTCAAAGTATAACCGAAGCGGATGAATGGTACACGCTTACCGATCCGATCGGACATATGTCCGAAGTAGCCTTTTGAGAAGCCGGCGAATGCTTCGACAAAGCCCTCAAGAATTCCTATACCGACAATGGTAAACCCAATGGATTTCAGAAACATCGGCATAATCGGGTAGAGCATCTCACTGGCAACATCAGTCAGCAGACTGACCAGAGACACAATCAAAATCGGCCGTGTGATGATTCGACTCGTCGTTTTCGGGTCAATGATCGAAAGGTTCCGCATGAATTGTTATCTGAACATTGTCGAAAGTCCGATGGATCTCACTTTCAATCAGGTTGCAAAAATCATGAACCTGTTCGAACGGAACTTCAGGGGGCATTTCGATGTGAAAATCAATAAAACGATAATTGCCGGCTCTTCTGGTTTTAACATCATGATGTTTAACGTCCATGGCCATAAAAATATTTTTTAACTGTTCGAGTTCCTCCTGATCCCAGGCTACATCTAATAGCGGAAAAAATGCTCTTTTAAGTAATGCAAAGGACTCCCGAATGATTAGAATGGCAACCATTATCGCAACTACCGGGTCGAGCCAATGCAATTTGGTGATCCACATCAGCATTAAACCTGCTGCTACGCCGAGGGAGGTATACACATCGGTTTTCAGATGAAGGGCATCAGCTTCAAGTGCAACAGAATGGGTTGCCTTGGCCGTTTTATAAAGCTTGCGTGAAACCACTGTGTTAACGCCAGCGGATATCAGCATAACCAGACTGCCAATTCCAAGGGATTCAACCGGTTGGATATCTATCATTTTTTTGACAGCCTCGAATATGATCCACCCTGCAGCCACAAAGATCAATATGCCTTCAACAACCCCTGAAACATTTTCAATTTTCCCATGGCCATAATTGTGCTTTTCATCGGATGGGGTGTCTGAGATTTTAACGGCAAAAAAAGCAATAATGGAGGCAAGCAAGTCCATTGAAGAGTGGATTGCTTCTGATATGATACTTACCGAGCCACTAAGAATACCCGCAATTACTTTGAGCAGAATCAGAAAAGAATTAGAAAAAACGGATAATCTGGCAACCTGGGTTTTTTGGTTCAACATAGCAGGCATCTTTGTCATATTAAGCCTGCGAAATTATACTTATTTTTTCTGTTTCGAAGCGTAGATTTCTACTTCATTCATAACCCCGAACAGATTTCCACTCCAGATCTTTGCAATGTTTTTTTTGGCATATCCACGTTTGACCAGTTCCAAAGTGATATTCTCCATCTGGCTTGCATCCATGCAATCTGCCAAGCCACCGCCACCATCAAAATCAGTACCTATTCCAACGTGGTCAATTCCTGCAATTTTTACAATATGATCGATATGGTCAACCAGATCACTTACGGTAGCCAATTTCTCCGGATATTTTTGCCTGACTGCTCTATAGGCTGATCTGGCCACTTTTTGCTCCTCGGGAGACAGTTTTGACCAGTCTCTGTATTTTTGGCGGAGTGCACTTTCTGCTGAATCTCTCGCAGGATTTGGATCCGGGCTTTTAACATAAGCCGAAAAAACACACATTTGGATCACACCGCCGTTTTGTGCCAGGGTAAGCAGCATTTCATCGCTCATGTTTCTTGGATTGTCGCATAACGCTTTAGCACAACTGTGAGAGGCAATCACCGGTACTTTGCTTGTCGCAATCACATCGTAAAATGATTTGTCGGACATGTGTGATACATCAACCATTATCCCCAGGCGGTTCATTTCTGCAACAACCAGTTTCCCGAAATCACTGAGTCCGTTGTGGAGAGACCCTGCTTTATCCGTAGAGGAATCGCATATATCATTGTTTTTGGTATGGCAGAGAGTTATATAGCGGGTGCCCAGGTTGTAAAATTCCTGGATCCGATTTATATCCAAACCAATAGGGTATCCATTTTCCAAACCGATGAACATGGAAGTTTTTCCTTCTTTATTAAGCCGGTATCCATCTTTTGGGGTAAGCGCAATTCCAGCGAGATCAGCATGCTTTGCCGCTGTTTTGTAAATATTGTCAAAAGTGGTTTTGGCGCGTAGATAGGCGCTCTGCCTGCCATCATCAGTCAATGGACCCTGCCCGGTAAATACAGCGAAAAAAGCGCCATCCAAACCGCCCTCCTTCATCCTTGGGAAATCCATTCGGCTTCCGCCATTCTTTACATTATGCCTTTCAGCCATATTAAAATCAGCGTCACCAAAACTCATCGGAGTATCGTTGTGTGAATCAACTGTATACACTTCCTGGTGAATTTTTTTAGCTTTTGCCTGTGTATCTTCCTGACCGAAACTGGATAGACCAAACATCAGGTTTAAAAGAAAAAAGGAGCCTGCCGATGCAATGAATGCTTTCATAAATTGTTTTTTAATGGTCCGAATTTATTGATTCTGTCGACCCAGAGGCTTTCCTTTAACATGTTTTAACTTATGACTGCCGAATATTTTCGGGATCAGGTCTTCCCGGTTGATTTTCTTCAAAGCCAAAATTATCTTCTGTTTTTCTTCAGAATTCGTGGCAAAGAAAAAGCTTCGCTGAAGCAACTTATCCGCGGGATTTTTTGCAACAAATACCGGTTTCAGTGAATAAGGATCCAAACCGGTATAAAACATTGTTGAAGCCAGCGTCATTGGTGTTGGGGTCAAATCCTGAACTTGCTCGAGGCGCAGATTGAGTGACTTGGTTTCGGCCGCGAGCTCAGCCATTTCTTCAACGGTGCAGCCAGGATGACTTGATATGAAATAGGGTATCAACTCTTGTTTAAGATTGTGATCCTTGTTTACACGATCAAAGATCCTTTTAAGTTCATGGAATTTTTCAAAGCCGGGCTTTCTGATTATCCTGAGAACAGAATCCCGGGTATGTTCAGGCGCTACTTTCAGCCGGCCAGATACATGAAATCTGATCAGTTCATTCGGGTAATCTCTTAATGACGGATCCTCCTTACACCTGTCATTAAGAAACAGGTCATACCGGACTCCACTGCCAATAAATGCTTTTTTAATTCCAGGTATTTCTCTAACCTTCCTGTATAAGTCGATAAGGTTTTTATGGCTGATATTCAAATTTTTACAAATTGAAGGATGGATGCAACTGGGTTTTCTGCACTTGAGGCATATGGTTTTGTCATAAGGTTCCATACAGTACATGTTTGCTGACGGACCACCAATATCAGATAGGTAACCCTTAAACCCCGGCATTCTGACAACTTGTTCAACTTCACTGGTAACTGACTTTAAACTGCGGCTTGAAACATGTTTGCCCTGGTGTGCTGAGATAGTACAAAAGGCACATCCACCAAAACAGCCACGATGGATATTGATAGAAAAGCGGATCATTTCGAAAGCCGGGATTAATGGCTTTTTCCAATATCTGGGATGCGGCATCCGTGTAAATGGCAGATCATGGTAAGCATCGAGATCCCCCATTGAAGAGGGTTCAAATGGTGGATTTACCACAACCCTGTTTTCACCATGCACCTGTGTGATCCTGGCAGATGAAAGGGTATTGGATTCTTCCTCGATAATCCTGAAATCCTTTGCGAAACTTACTTTGTTTTTTTGCGATTCATCAAAGGAACTCAACTGTATCGTCTGCCGGCCGGGCCAATCAGGAATCGGTGCGTTTGCTGGTAATGAATAGGCGATTTGCGGAGTTTGCTGCAATTCCTGTGGCGTTGCTCCCTGGTTTATTTTCCTCGCCAGTTTGATAATGGGTTTTTCACCATTGCCAAAAACCAGATAATCGATCCCACTCTGATCCAGTATGCTCGGTCTGACCGCATCATCCCAATAATCATAATGTGTGAGCCGACGTAAAGAAGCTTCAATCCCTCCTGCAACGATAATGGAGTCCGGGTACAATTTCCGGACAATGCCGGCATAAATTGTAACGGCACGGTCTGGTCTGAAACCCGACTGATTGCCGACAGAATAAGCATCATTTGAGCGAAGGCGACGGTTGGCTGTGTAATGATTTACCATAGAATCCATATTCCCGCCGGTTATACCAAAGAAAAGCCTTGGCATTCCCAATTTTGTAAAATCCCGTAGATCATCTCTCCAATTGGGCTGTGGAAGTATAGCAACCTTATAACCTTCTTTTTCTAAAATGCGTCCTATTACGGCTACCCCAAATGATGGATGGTCAACGTATGCGTCCCCGCTGATCAGGATAATGTCCAACTGATCCCAGCCTCGTTCTTTTACCTCTTTCAGGGAAATAGGCAGCCAATCGGTGATATCGTAATGATCCGGGTAATAAGAACTGTGATCAGCCATGGTTATTTGATTGCATTTCCAATAGTGAACTGTCGCCGTAACTTAAGAATCTGAAATTATTAGCAAGTGCATAATTATAGATATCCCGCCATTTGTTGCCAATCAATGCAGAAACCAGAAGCAGCAACGTGCTGGATGGTTGATGAAAGTTGGTAATCAGGCGGTTGACCAACCTGAAACGATATCCGGGAACAATAATCAGCCTTGTGATGAACTGAATCTGTTCGAATCCCCTTTTGTCAAGAAAATTGAGAACTGTGTTCAGGGATTCTTGAATATCAATGATATGCGTGTGGTTATATGGTTCCCACTGATCAACACAGAGATGATTCGCGTCAAGGTCCGGGTCGAGGGAGATTTTTTGCCCAAGCCAAAATAAACTTTCTAATGAACGCATACTGGTTGTTCCCACAACAGTTAGTTTATCGGGCTTAGTCCCCAACAAATCCCGTATAATCGCCTTATCGATGATTACTGTTTCTCCATGCATCTGATGATCACCAATCGTTTTGGATTTTACAGGAATAAAAGTTCCGGAACCAACATGCAAGGTTAAAGAGTTAAGCCTGATATTTTTTTGCTTCAGTTTTTCGATCAGGTCCGTTGTGAAATGTAACCCGGCAGTAGGGGCGGCTACTGAGCCGTCAAAATTGGCATAAACCGTTTGGTAACGCGTTTTATCCTTGTCATTGGAATCACGTTTTAGATAGGGAGGTATGGGGGTTTTACCGAAAAGATCAAGGATTTGTGCAAACGTAAGTTTTTCCGGCGACCACTTCAGAAGTATCCGGTTTTTATCCTTAATATTAACATATTCAGCGGACAGTTGGACTTGTCCCGAAGGAGAATCCATAATTCGGACCAACGAGTCTCTTTTCCATTTTTTCTGATTCCCGATTATCGCATTCCAAATGCAGGAGCCATCTTTATTAAACATCGTTGTATACCCTGAAGGGGAATAGGGTTCAACCAGGAAGATTTCAATAAGAGCCCCTGTAGTTTTTTTGAATTCGAGGCGGGCAGGAATCACTTTTGTGTTATTCCAGATAAGCATTGAATCAGCCGGCAATAAATCAGGCAGGTTAAAAAAATGCGACTGGCTGATTTGACCGTTACGAAAAACCAGCAGGCTACTTTGATCACGGTTCTCCAAAGGATAAAGCGCGATACGGTCCTGTGGCAAATCGTACAGGTAGTCTTCAATCCTGATTTCTTTAATACTCATAACTGCCAATTAAAACGGTGGTAAAATTAGGTAACTTTGCGACAAAACACTGACAGATAATGGCGACTGTAAAACCTGGAGACCTTGTGAGGTTTATCGATGAAGTAGGCGAGGGTAGGGTAATCCGGATCATTTCAAATGAGTTAGCCGAAGTTGAAACTTCAGACGGCTGGGTTTTGCCAGCCTATATCAGGAAACTAGTGGTGATCCCTGAAAAGTTGATGCCTTCCGGGATTCCGGTCTCGCACAAAAAGATTGAAGAGATTGTGCCTAACAAGGTTGACAAGGAATTGGTAAATAGTTCGTTAAACCGGCCTCCGATATCTAAATCCTCCAACGCTAAAATCCCCCCAAGAGAGGTGGATCTACATATTAATAAATTGATCGATAGCGTAGTAGGCCTTACAAATACCGAAATACTAACTCTTCAGCTGGATGTGTTCCGGAAAGAGCTTAACCAATCCATAAAAAGCCATAAGCGTGAAATAATTTTCATTCATGGAATTGGCAATGGCACCTTAAAAAGTGAATTGAGAAGGGTAGCCGATCAGGAATACAAGTGGTGTTCACAGGAGGATGCCTCTTTCAAGGAATATGGGTTTGGTGCCACCAGGATAAGAATCCCGCAGAACAAACCTTATTAATCATTACCTTTGTATTTACAGCAGACCGTTCTATCGCTGTTCCGGGAAACCGGAAGAGAGGAAAGTCCGGGCAACATAGAGCACCATGCTTCCTAACGGGAAGGTATCGTGAGGTATAGTAGCGTAACAGAAAATAACCGTCCTGTTGAAAAGCGGGATAAGGGTGAAAAGGCGGAGTAAGAGCCCACCAATCCTGGTGGTGACATCAGGAGTTGTACGCCTCATGGGTTGAAAGACCATGTATACCGGCTTTTAAGAGCTGCTCGCTCGCTGTCGGGGGGTAGGTCGTTGGAGCAACCGAGCAATTGGCTGCCTAGATAAATGATAGAAGATTCCAATTTGGAATCACAGAACCCGGCTTACAGGTCTGCTGTTTTTTTTTAATCAGATATATTTGATTGTTCGTCAAAATTATTCTAAAATGAACTACACTTTTTTGGTACAATAGTGAACATATTAGAATTTTTGATAACTTTGGAATCAGTTAGATGCGAGGATGTTAGAATTATTTTAAGTATCGTTCATAAAAAAGTCTAAAAATTGGGGTTACCTTTTTACCAGGAACAGGATCAACAGTTGTTACACTACACGGTCGAAGCCATCCTCGAGGGGCTAAAAACCAGTGATAGTAATGTACTGGAGTATGTTTACAAGAAGTACTTCCCGATTGTTAGGTTCTTTGTCATTAAAAACAGTGGAACGGATGAGGATGCCAAGGATGTTTTCCAGGAGGCAATCATCTTGATTTACAAAAGGCTTAAAGATGGATCTTTGGATTTGACCTGTGCCTTTAAAACCTATCTGTATTCAGTTTGCAGAATATTATGGCTGCGTCAATTGGAGAAAAGAAAGGTACGCAATGAGGCTATAACTGATAATCAGGTTTTTGTCCACCTGGATGAAGATATTGAAGGGCAGTTTGCAGAACAGGAGCAATTCCGGATTTATCAAAAGCATTTTCAACTTTTACACAAGGACTGTCAGGAAATTCTACAGTTATTCCTTAAAAGGGTTCCACTGAAGGAAATCGCTCAAAAAATGAACATTAAGAGTGACAAGTACTTAAAAAAGAGAAAGTATGCTTGTAAAGAAGCATTGATTAAACGAATTCAGAATGACCCTGAATATAAACGACTAAGAAATGAATACTGATTTTAATCTATCAGAATTGTTCGACCGGTATCTGGAGAATGATCTAAACCTCCTTGAGAGGCAGGAATTTGAACTGCGGGTCAAGGTAGATTTGGCGTTCGCAGAAAGGTTTCGCCTGCACAAAGAAGTAGACAAAGCCCTGATTGAGGATGATATCCTTAGCTTCAGGCTGCAGCTGGAAAAAATCGGAACCAATAATTCAGAGCTGGTACAGACAACGCCAATGGTTATCGCAGAAGAATTAGCACCAGAAATTGATCATGCTATCCTTGAACAGGATGTTATGGCATTGCGTGATCAATTAAACAGGATACATACTTCAGTTATTGAAGAAGTGGATCCGATCGAGATAACAGGTTATTCTGGTATTGAACAGGCAATCCTTAATCAGGATTGTTTGGCTTTGAACAGAGAGCTCGGCGTTTTTGAGGAACTTGTGTTAAACGATGGGGTTATTCAAGATAATGAATCGTCTCTCTTAAGCCAAAATGTTGACAAAGCGATCCTGCAGGAAGATGTGATGTCACTCCGGACCACGCTATCCGAAATCGGAGAAATGGCTGTTGCCACCAAAAAGACAACACCTCTGCGAAGAAAGGTCATTACTTATGCTTCCTCAGCTATTGCAGCAGTGTTTATTTTGCTTATTGCGGGTGCAATTTTCCTCAATCAGAATTCCGGATCACCCACTTCTGAACGAACATTTTCCAAATATTTCCAGTCTTACGATGGGATTGGAAATAAACGCGGACCGTCAGAAGAGGGTAACAGGATTATTGAACTTGGAATACAGAAATATAATAAAGGCGAATACGTTAATGCCCTGGAATTGTTTGAGGCTTGTATCAGTGATGACAACCGAACCGAAACAATTCTATTATATGCAGGCAGCAGCGCCCTGATCACCGGAGACCCCGATAAAGCCCTCCGGTATTTTGCAAATTGGGATGATAACTCGCCGATTTACGAGCAGGTAGAATGGTATACAGCTGGTTGTTACCTGAAGAAGAATGACATTGAAAAGGCCAGTGCAATTCTTAAGAAAATTTCAGAAGATCCAGAACACAATTATTATATTGAAGCAACCGCAATTTTAAAGAGAATCGGAAAAGATATTTAGTTTGCTTACAGTTTCCAACCCGTTCCCAAACTACTTCTTTTTTGCTTGCAGGAAAACAAGTATCAAAACTGTGATGGAAGAAAACAACAACAGGTAGATCAAGCCAGGTTTTTTACGAGAGATATTTAAAACCTGGTTCTGACCAAGTTCAATAAAACCTGCCCAGTAGTGGGGGTGTGCATGAAGCTGATCAACATGTTCCAGAAAGGCCAATTTGCTTTTTTGCAGTGCATCTGCGATTCCTGCTCCGGAAAGAAGCGATTGGTAAAATGTTACCATGATTTCCTGACTAGAACGATCATCTACCGTCCACATAGTCATGATTAGGTTCGGGCACCCGGCAACAATAAATGCGCGTCCAAAGCTTAATACTCCTTCCCCGCTGGCCATTTGCCCTGATCCGGTTTCACAAGCAGAAAGTACAGTCAGCCAGGCGTTTAAAGATAGATTATAAACTTCATGACCAAAAAGAACACCGTCTTCTTTTTTATCAGCACCCGGGGTAAAAACCAAGCTCGAGTTTAAAGAATTGGTTTTATCCGGTATCGTGTGCATCGCCAGGTGCAGGATACTATATTTTGGCCCGATACTTTTAAATTTTGATTCTGTTGCTTTAGCACCGATCAATAACCGGCCCCACAACATCTTTTTTATAGCTCTGGATTCCTGATAGGTGCCTTTTAATTCAGGCAAACCGGATTCTGCTTTCCGGATATAATCAGATATTTTCCCGGATGACAAATTATAGCTGGGAGCCACAGCCAAAACTCTGCGGGTAGGTTTAGGGATGCGAGCTGATTTATAAAAGAAAATGGTAGCAGTTAAACCATAACTAATTGAATGATTACGAATTAGATAAGGCAGTTTTCGGTAATCCTTCTTGGATCCGTTAAGTTGCGGTTCCAATAGGGCTTCAAAAGGGATATAGCTTAATGATCCATCAGGGATGATCAGCAATTCTTTGGAATTGATAAGGGATGATGAAGGGCCTATCAGAAGGTCAAACAATCCGGTGGCAGCTTCACAATAGCGACTTCGGGCTGAACTGGTTAAACTCTCCATTTGACCTTTCATAAAATCGAGGATAAATGCAATGTCTTCCATCGATTTCTGAGTAAAGGGTAACCGGCTTAGGGTTGCACCGGATTTAGAAACAGTGAGTGTATAGAGATAATCGTATGCTATGGCATATTCAATTAATACCTGTTCTTTTGTTAATAAGCCAACGACCTGATCCAGCGAAATGGTTGATCGGTCAAATTTCGCCTGGTAATAGTCGGGATATTTTTGACGATACATCCGTTTCAGGCTGTCTATTTGTTGATTATAAAAAAGGTTCTCTTGCTGAAGATCCCTGATTCGCTTTTGTTCAAAATTTTGAGCAGATCCGGCTTCAATTATCTTACCCTGGATGTCAGCAATTTTTTTCCGGATATTGTTCTCTTTTTCCAAATCCACCTGTGGTATCAGGCTGGTTTTAAATTCAATATCTCTGACGGAACTCCACAAACCCGCTGATTTGGACTGCTCCATGGTGGTGAACAGCCTGGAAATATAGGTACTGTCACCGGTTAACTGAAAAATCGCATACTCCATTTCAATCAATTGATTATAAGTGGATCTCTGTATCCTGCTCACTTGCAATTTGCTTGATTGCAATTCAAGGGAATTCCTAAGAGAATCGATAAGCTTTAAAGTGAAAGAGTAACTTTCTTCAGCTTTTTTTAATTTACCGGAATCCTTATTCTGTTTGCCCCAATTATAAAAGATCTGGGCATTCAAATTCATCAATTCGATCAACTTATTGAATTTGAGCGTTTTAATGTTGTAGGGTATTTCGTCCGGGGAAATATCCTGGTTTGTTGAGCTTAACAATTTCATAGCCTCCGACCACTTATTCAGGGCGTTCTGGTGTTTTCCTTGGTCTTTCAGTAAGTTAGCAATAAGTTGATTCGCAATAATTGCAATGTCAAGGGCCGAAGGTATTTCGTTACGGATCTTCTGATTCAGAAAATCCAGGTCACGAAATATGCCAGTGGTATCACCTGATAATTTGAAATTTATATTAGCAAGGTTCAGTTTTGCCAAAGCCCAGGAACGGTCCACTGCCATACCAGGTTTAAAGTCATTGATTATCAAATTAATAATATGTTTTGCTTCCGTATAGTTACCTACCTCAATCAGTGAAATAACGAGATTGCCATAAACTCCGATGATGTCTGTCGGAAAGTACTTCAATTTTATATCGATGCAGGTATGAAAAACATTAATGGCCTTTTGGTGATCTGCCAGGCATTGATAAACCAAACCGAGATTATCCATAGCTTTGCTTTTTGATTCGGCTATCTTAGTGATGGCATTGGGGGTATTGCTTTTCTCCACAAATTCGTCAAAATACTCTATGCTTTGCGTCAGGTATTCTATTGAACGGTCGAATTCCCCCATTTGCTTCAATGAATTACCCGCATTGGCGTAGACCGAACCATAAAGGCTATAATCCGATTTTTTTAATTTTTTTAAAACTTCGCTGGATTTCAAAAAGGCCTCTTCACTGTCTGATAATCGCCCAAGTCGCTTAAAGGCGATGCCTGCATTATTATATAACCTCACCAACAGGTTAAGTTCTTCTTCTGACTGGCAAAGGGGTTCCTGATTTTTGCACCACTGATACAATTCAGGCCAATCTTCATTTTTTTGTTTCTGCAGAAGGTATTTACCTTGTAAACTCCTGATTTTAAGTTGCATTAATAAATCTTTCTGGCTCTTTTGGCCGGAAAGAAGGTTGATCAGACTGTCGATCCTGATTTTCGCCTGATCAATCATTTTAGGATTGAGCATATTGGTTGTCAGAGTGATCGCGGAGTCAATGCTGATGGCGTTATTCGGTGATACCTGAGACAACCCGGGTTGAATTGTTGTAAAACAACAAATTAGGGTGATTATGAACCACATTTTTCTATCCATAGGCTCAAATCTATAATAATCAACACGGAAAACCAATACTAAAATACAATTTTAACGATCATAATATCAGTTATTTATAAAATACTTTAAAAAAAAATTCAAAAATGGGGTTACCTTTTAATATGTCGGGGTATTAATAGACGGAAACTGTAAGTAACGAACTTTAAAAACTAAGAAAATGGAACGGTTAAATCTCTCTTCGATGATGGTTGCAACTCTTGCAAATGATGAAATGTTGGTTGTACGCGGTGGTGATGGAACAACTTCTATTCCTCCGATCATAACGGGTACCGAAGAAGATATCATTCTCTAGGTTTTCCCTGTTTAAGCTTTTTTTTCTCCGTTTTCAATAGCGGCAGTAGATCTTAGCTATTGCCGAAAGCAAATATTTTGTATCTTTCGCTGACCTAAAACTGGTTGTAATGGCATTTCTACCGTTTACCAGACAGCTTGATGCGAAAGATTGCGGTCCGGCATGTTTGCGGATGGTGGCAGGTTTCCACGGCAAAAAATTCTCCATACAATATTTACGGGATCGATGTTATATAACCAGGGGAGGAGTCAGTCTTCTGGGTATCAGCGATGCAGCTGAATCAATCGGATTTAAAACCTTAGGAGCAAAACTCACGTGGAATCAATTATCCCGCGAAGCTCCAATTCCCTGCATTGTGCATTGGAATCAAAATCATTTCGTTGTAGTGGTAAAAACCGGCAAAAATCGTGTGCTGGTGGCTGATCCTGCATTGGGTATGGTTAGGTATTCGGTGAAAGAGTTTAAGAAGAACTGGATATCTGCTACGAGTGAAGGGCAGGAAGTAGGCCTCTGCTTACTGCTCGAACCGACACCTGAATTTTTCCATTTGGAGGGTGACATCCATAAGAGGAATTCGTTCAGGTTTCTTTTTACCTATTTCCGTCCGCATAAGCGATTCTATCTCCAATTAATTCTAGGAATGCTGGTTGGATCGGTCATGCTGTTGATTCTTCCGTTTCTAACCCAGGCTGTAGTTGATATCGGTATCAATAATCAGGATATTGGGTTTATATACCTGGTATTAATCGCCCAGCTGGTTTTAATAGCAGGCCGCACCAGTATCGAGTTCATTCGCTCCTGGATACTGCTTCACATGAGCACAAGGATTAATATATCTCTGATTTCTGATTACCTGATTAAACTGATGCGCCTGCCGGCGCGTTTTTTTGACAGTAAGATGACCGGTGACATTCTTCAGAGGATTGGTGATCATTCCAGAATCGAATCCTTTCTTACCCAGTCGACCCTGGGAATTGTTTTCTCGATTTTCAACCTTTTCATTTTCAGTGCAGTACTCGCGATATACAATTTGAATATTTTAGCGATATTCCTTTTTGGAAGCCTTCTTTATATTGGTTGGATTATCCTTTTCTTGCGAAAGCGCAGAGAGCTGGACCAAAGAAGATTTATACAACTATCAGATAATCAAAACAGTATAATTCAGCTGGTTGCAGGTATGCAGGAGATCAAGCTAAATAATTGTGAAAAGCAAAAACGCTGGGAATGGGAATCCATCCAGGCAAAGATTTTTAGAATTCGGGTAAAGAGTCTGGCGCTATTGCAATACCAGCAAGTTGGTTCAGTGGTGATCAATGAATCCAAAAATGTGATCATTGCCTTTCTTGCAGCCAAAGCAGTTATCGATGGACAAATGACGCTTGGTGTTATGTTTGCGGTTCAATTCATCATTGGACAAATGAATGGACCGATTGATCAACTTGTAGGCTTTTTTCATGCCACTCAGGATGCCAAGATCAGTCTTGAACGGTTATCGGAGGTTCATGATTATCCTGCAGAAAATGGCGGGAAAGATAATCTGATCAATTCATTACCTGAAAAACTGACCTACTCGATTGATAATCTTGTTTTTCAGTACGAGGGTCCGAATTCTCCCAAAGTAATTAATGATATCAGTATACGGATTCCCGATAATAAAACCACTGCAATTGTTGGAGCTAGCGGCAGCGGTAAAACAACTCTTATTAAGCTTTTGCTCGGATTCTATCCTCCCGTAACTGGAGAAATCAGACTCGGAGAGGTTGCCCTGGAAATGATTGATAGCCGGATTTACCGTGGTCAATGCGGTGTGGTTATGCAGGATGGATATATTTTCTCCGACACCATTGCTAGAAATATTGCCCTGAGTGATGAAAATATCGATACTGGTAAACTTGCAGAAGCTGCCCAGATGGCGAATGTAACGGAGTTCATCAGAAGTTTTCCGCTGGGTTTTAACACAAGGGTGGGTGCTGAAGGCCATGGTTTGAGTCAGGGCCAGAAGCAGCGGATATTAATTGCGAGAGCAATTTACAAAGATCCAAGGATAATCTTTTTTGATGAAGCAACAAACTCACTGGATGCTAATAATGAAAAATTTATTCTTGAAAATCTTAATAAATTTTTCATGGGTAGAACGGTCATTGTAGTTGCGCATCGACTGAGTACTGTTAAAAATGCTGACCAGATAATCGTTTTGGATAAAGGAAAGGTCATAGAGCAAGGTACTCATGATCAATTGATTAAGCTTGGGAGTGCTTATTATAATCTGGTTCGAAACCAATTGGAATTGGGGGCATGAAAACTCAGGATCCAAACATAGAATTGCGCCAGGAAGAGATTCAGGAGATTCTGGGGGTAATTCCGCCGTGGGTCATCCGATGGGGCTCATTAACCCTGGCCATCGTTTTTGTCGGCCTGATAGTAGGAACCATTTGGTTTAAATATCCCGATCGGATAACCAGTCAGTTGACCCTTACATCCGCGAATCCGCCTGTTGTTATGAATGCAAGGCAGAATGGGAGGATTGAGCTGTTAACTATTGGTGACACGAGTTCAGTTAGGAAGGGGCAATTGCTGGCTGTTTTGGAGAGTTCCGCACGGATCGCAGACATACTGGAAGTTGATAGCTTGATGGTCCATTGCCGTAACCTGTTAGCTAATCCGGATTCCATCGGTTTTCTTGTTTTTCCGAAGAGAGATTATCAGTTCGGAGAGTGGCAGGCTTCTTTAGCTGCCTTTAGCAAGGCACGCAAGGATCTTAATGATTTCAATCAACAGGGCTCAAATCAGGCAAGGATCGTATCATTAAAGAAGCAGCAAAAAGATTACAAATTACTATACGACCGCCAATACCGGCAGCGCCAGATCAAGTCGGAGGAGATGGATATTCAGGAAAAGCAGTATCAGCGGTTGATTGCTTTGCGCGATTCAAACGCAATATCCTTGAAAGAGTTTGAATCAGGCACTTCAGTTTATCTGAAAGCCAAATATGATCTCGAATCCGCCAGAAGTACTTTATCTCAGACACAGATTCAAATCGATCAACTGGAACATGAAATTATCGGTATAGAGAAGGATTACCTCGAGGTAAGGGATCAGAAATCCAATTTATTGACACAATCTTTTGACCAGTTGGCGGGTACGGTTTCCAATTGGAAACTGAACTATGCATTTATTGCCCCGATTGATGGTACTGTTACTTTTACCAGGGTTTGGAGTCAGAATCAATATGTTAAACAGGGCGACAGGGTACTGACCATTATTTCCGGTGAGCCCGGGCCGGTTTTTGGAAAAGTATTATTACCATTACGTGGAGCAGGTAAAGTAAAGGCAGGTCAGAAGGTCATCGTGAGGATTGATAAATATCCCTACATGGAATATGGTTCATTACAAGGCAAAGTTGAAAGTATTTCAATGGTTTCCGACCAGGAGTTTTACAGTGTTGAGATCAGTTTCCCTGATGGCTTGAGAACCACTTATAATAGGGAACTTGTCTTTAATCAGGGTATGTCGGGCCAGGCGGAAATCATCACCGAGGAGTTAAGTTTGCTGGTAAGAATTGTGAATCCCCTGCGTAGTATCCTGAAACGAAATGCGATATTAAAAACCTGATACGGTTTATCTTGCATGCTTCCATTGGAAGTAATAATCTTCCATAGTTTCATTTAGCCTTACAGTATCAATACGGATTTCGGTAAGCATCGCACCATTCCGGGATTGGATATAATAGGGCAGAATCATTCCTCCCACTTTCCTGAAATCTCCGAAAACCGATTCAGCTACATAGGGCATACCATTGATCAGCAGGCCAACATCGGATTTAATAACCAGAAAAGTATTGACATCCAGGTAGAAGTTCATTACCTCACCTGTAGGTTTCTTAATTTGGATCTTGTATGCATTCTGAGATCCGACTTTTACCTTTCCGGCAAGTTGAATCGAAAAACCCTTCTGACGGTAAGAATGCAGGATTCCATCGAAATCTGCCGATTCCCTGATCTGAGCCAGTTCGGGACCCTCGAGTGCCAATGTATCAGTACCTGCAAAGGGATTAAAGGTCCAACCAAACATCCCGTCATATGCTTGCGTTATCCTTCCTTCATCAAGATGCACATCAAATCGATATTTGTTTGGTCTTTTCTGAATAATACTGATTGGCAGGGTGTTGCCTATCTGAGTTATTTTACCGATCGAAGTCAGGGTTTTGATTTTTTGCCGGGAGTTGAGTCCGCTGACCAGTTCATGCCTGGCAAGTATATCACTAACTGTTTGTCCGATTCCCGATTGAAAAGATATTACATAAATTATAAAAATCAGCAACCTTGTCCGTTTCATAAAGTTATAGCGCAATTGAGTCCAAATTTTGGATTAATTTATAGATTTCCAATAAGTTAGTAAGAAGCCTTTCAGCCTGTGAAAGATGAAGCATATTGGCGCCATCGGATAATGCAGTTGCCGGATTCGGGTGGGTTTCCATGAATATACCGTTTACCCCGGCTGCTATTCCGGCGCGTGCAATGGTTTCGATCAGGCCGGGTTGACCGCCGGTGATCCCACCGGGCTGATTGGGTTGTTGAAGGCTATGGGTGATATCAAGAATAACGGGGAATTTCCATTGCTTCATAATCGGGATCGACCGGAAATCTACCACCAGATCACCATAACCGAAAGTGGAACCTCTCTCAGTGAGTAAGATTTTATTGTTTCCGGTTTCGAGGATTTTCTCAATTCCAAAGCGCATGGATTCAGGTGACAGGAACTGACCTTTTTTAAGGTTTACGGGTTTTCCTGTTCTGGCAGCAGCCTGGATTAAATCGGTTTGTCTGCAGAGAAAAGCTGGAATCTGCAGTACATCCACATATTTCGCAGCCATTTCGACTTCGGATGATTCATGAACGTCGGTAATTACCGGGATCCCTAGCTGCGTGCGCACATCCGATAGGATTTCCAAAGCTTGTATATCGCCAATCCCTTTAAATGAATCACTTCTGGTTCGGTTAGCTTTGCGGTAACTTGCCTTAAAAATCAAAGGTATGTCCAACTTGGTAGTTATGGCTTTCAGTACCGTTGCAGTTTCAAAAACGATATCCCTGTTTTCGACCACGCATGGACCAGCAATGAGCAAGAAACTGCTATTGTTCTCTAAGGACAAAATTGGAATATCGGGGATTAATGTTCTTTCCATAATTGTTTGAAATTTAGATAACTGAATCAGTATTCATAACGATTACCCCAAAGTTTTCGCATCTTTTCACGGATTTCCTGTTCTCTTTGGTTCTCAGCAGGTGACCAAATTTGTGTTCCCTTGATTTTTTCGGGGAGGTAGTCATCCTCAACGAAGCGATCCTTGTGATCATGAGGATATTGATAATCTTTTCCGTAACCCAATTCCTTCATCAGTTTTGTCGGAGCATTTCTCAGATGCAGTGGTACCGGGAGATCTCCGGACTGAGCAACTAATTCCTGTGCTATACCGATGGCTTTATAAGTTGAATTACTTTTTGGACAGGTTGCCAGGTAAACAGTTGCTTCAGAAAGGATTATCCGGCTTTCCGGCCATCCTATTTTATGGACTGCATCAAAGCAAGCATTAGCAAGGAGCAGAGCATTCGGGTTGGCAAGGCCGATATCTTCAGAAGAAAAAATCAACAATCTGCGGGCGATAAACTCGGGTTTTTCTCCACCCTCAATCATTCGTGCAAGCCAATATACTGCGGCATTGGGATCAGAACCCCTTAGTGATTTAATGAAGGCAGAAATGATGTCATAATGAAGTTCACCATTTTTATCGTACAGGGCAATGTTTTCCTGAATTCTCCGGGTAACACTGTCGTTGGTCAGGATGATCGGATCCGCAGGAGTTGACTGTACAACCAATTCCAATACATTAAAAAGTTTCCTGGCATCACCCCCTGAGAAGCGAAGAAGCGCTTCTGTCTCGTGGAGTTCGATTTTTCGGGTACGAAGGTCAAAATCTTCAGATATAGATCGTTTTAGAAGCTCTTCGAGATGGGATTTTTCAAGAGGTTTTAGTACATAAACCTGGCACCGGCTCAGAAGTGGGGAAATAACCTCAAATGAAGGATTTTCGGTAGTGGCTCCAATGAGCGTCACTATGCCCTGTTCAACAGCCGCAAGCAGGGAATCCTGCTGGGATTTACTGAATCGGTGTATCTCATCTATGAACAGGATGGGGGATGGAGAATCAAAGAATCTGGATTTTTGAGCTTTATCAATCACATCACGGATATCTTTAACCCCGGAATTGATTGCACTCAGTGTGTAGAAAGGGCGATTCAGGTGATTGGCAATAATACGGGCCAGAGTGGTTTTGCCAACACCTGGGGGACCCCAAAGAATGCATGAAGGTAACGACCCTGATGAAATTACATTTCTTAGAATGGATTTCTCTCCCACCAAATGTTCCTGGCCTACAAAGTCCTCAAGTTTTTGAGGCCTCATCCGTTCAGCAAGTGGAATATTGGAGGGCATAATTTTTAAATAAGGTCAAAAATACATAAATTACGATGAAGGCGGTATCTTTACGACCTTTACCCCAAAGAGAAAAAATGAACGGAAATGCAATAAAATTAGTTCTGATCATTCTTTTGTTACCTGTCGGGCTTTCAGGCCAGAATAAATTTATTCCGCCTGATCCCTACACACAGTGGGATGGTGTTACGCATTGGTCGAAGTACCAGATTACCTCACCCGGATTTCTTGGGCCGAATGCTTTACCGGTTCCGTTGATCCATAAGGCAATCATTCCGGAAGAATTCTATTGGGCCGGTTTGTATGAATATTATTTCGGGACCGGAGATGAAACGCATGATTTTAAAACCCATCTGATTGTTCCGGTAGCAAAAGGCAGGATTGGCCTGGAGTTTAAGTATGTTCCGGTTGAATTTTTCAGCATGGACTCAGCAGTCAGCCGGACCCGGCGTACAATCAACGGCAGCGCGGTTAATGGGAATGCATTTGGCGATTTATATTTTGGTACAATCATCCAGTTGTTAAAGAATCATCCATTTTTGCCTGATTTTTCTGTTTCCATGACGTGCAGAACAGCCAGTGGAACGGGCCGGGAATATGCGCGGCATACTGATACACCAGGGTACTACATGGATGCATCGTTTGGTGATTCTTATGGCAAGGATAGCGGGTTTTTCCGGCATGTCAGATGGTATGCTGAATTAGGTTTTTATTCCTGGCAAACATATCTGGATACTTATCCGCAAAATGATGCGTTACTATTTGGTGGTGGCATAGACTTTGATTTCAAAGATTTTTTTGTGAACCAATCATTATGCGGTTATGCAGGTTATATGAAAAATGGGGATGAACCAGTTGTGTATCGGATTGATTTAGGCATTAAAATGGGGAATGCGGCTTTGGTTTTTGGATATGAGAGAGGTTTCAGGGATTATCCTTTTCAAAGTATCAGGGCCGGTTTTCAGATCACAGGATTACAAACAGAAAGACAGTAGTCGATTAATATTCAACTAAGTATTACCAGTATGAAAAAGATCATGTTAGCTGTTGTTCTGAGCATACTTCCTTTAACGATGTTTGCTCAGGGACTGATCAGTTTTGGTCCAAAGATAGGTTGGAACTCCAACCGTTTGACTACCGATTATGCTCAGTACGTGAAAGATTGTAAGAGCGGTTTTCAAGGAGGTGTTTTTTTCAGTATCTACCTCCATAAGTTTTATGTTCAACCCGAAGCCTATTTTAGTATTAAGCGCGGGGCTTTTCAAACTTCCTTTGGTGATCCACTTAATCCAAATAGTACTCTGAATATCAGTCAGAGTGTTAATATTCAGTCTATTGATGTACCTGTTTTATTTGGCTTTAAGGTGCTTGATCTCAAACTGATCAGGTTTAGAATTTGGGGAGGGCCGGTAGCATCTTATATGTTGAGCAAAGAATACACCTTATCGATCAATGGTATTAACCAATCGGAGCGGATTACCAGGGATGATTTTAAGGATGCAATCTGGTCGGCTCAGATGGGTGCCGGTTTGGATTTATTGATGCTGACTTTCGATATCGGTTATGAGTTTGGCCTGAATAGTTTTTTGACTATCCGATCGCTTAATGATTTCAACCTGCGTAACAATCTGTTTTTTTGTTCGATAGGGTGGAGGTTGTTTTAAATTGTTTCGATTTTCCGATATCCTGGTTGGTTTGAACCGATTATAGAATAGTATCCTTTTTCCAGGTAATCCTTTTGGCCATTTTCACAAAGATCAGGGCGTGAAGGGGCAGGAGCACATACCAATAGAAGCGGCCCGTAATACCGCTGGGCCTGAATGTGGCGGTCTGGTGCAATTTAAATCCATTTTTTCCTTCCTGGATGCTGAATTCCAGCCAGGCTTCACCAGGTACTTTCATTTCAGCAAAGAGCAATAACCGTCGGCTGCTTCTATCTGCGATCAGGACCCGCCAGAAATCCAGAGCATCTCCGGAGTGTATCTGCCACGGATGAGTTCTGCCGCGCCGCAAACCTACGCCTCCAACCAGCCGGTCGATAAATCCGCGAATTTGCCAGATCCAATCGGCATAATACCAACCGGTTTCTCCGCCGAGTGCCCAGATGTTATCCAAGGTTGTTTTATAATCAGAACCTATGTCTACCATCTGCACATTCCTAAAGGTACCGAATTTGGGCACCTCTATAAAGCCGGTCATTCGTTTGAATAATCCGGGATCATTCAGAGCATCCTTCCAGCTTGACAGAACCAGGTTTTGCTCAATTTTTGCAAAAGCCATAACAATAGCCTGATCGTAGGGAATAGACTCAATTCCAAGCAGAATTTCCAGATCATTGTTCTTGCAGATTAGATCGGCCTTCATACTTTCGACCAGATTTGCCGCCAGTTTATAGGATGTTGTTGTGATAAAGAAAAGCCAGTAAGATGAAAGTCTGGGAGTTACCAGGGGTAGGGTAATTATCCGTCGCTTTAATTTTCTCACCTTAGCGTATCCTAATAACATTTCCTTGTAGGTCAATATTTCGGGCCCGCCGATATCATAGGTTTTACCAAAACAGGCAGGGTTGCCCAGGGTGCCAATCAGGTATTGGATTACATTTCTGATAGCGATGGGTTGACAGCGGTTGTTTAGCCAACTGGGTGCGATCATAAACGGAAGTTTTTCTGATAAATCACGAATAATCTCAAAAGATGCACTTCCGGAACCTACAACGATTCCAGCCCGCAAAATGGTGGCTGATATTTTACAAAGCCCCAGGATCTTTTCCACTTCCCACCTGGATCGGAGATGTGATGACATCTCACCGGACGAAGGAACCAGTCCGCTTAAATAGATGATCTGTTTAGCCAGGGTTTTATTGATATACTGGACGAAATTGATCGCAATGCATTTTTCCAGATTTTCGAAGTTCTTGGTAGATACATTCATCGAGTGCATCAGGAAATAGGCAACATCAATGTCATCCGGCAATTTTGAAGTGTCGTCTGTCTTAAGAAAATCCACCTCTATGGTACTCAAATTCGGGTGCCGGAATTCTGCCAGAAACCGGTTGCCAGCCCTGACACAGCAAATGACTTCATGGCCATTCTCGAGCAGGGCTGGTAACAGTCTTCTTCCGATATACCCGGTTGCACCGGTAAGGAGGATTTTCATTGCGATTATTTAACTATTACACCGTTTAATCGATTAGTAATTAGATTCTTTCAGTTCAAAGTAGCTTTTCGGATGCTGGCAGGCCGGACAGTTTTCCAAAGGTTTGGTGCCTTCATGAACGTAACCGCAGTTCATGTTCAGCTTCAACTTTGGCAATCAATTTAAAAGCATTAGCCACCTCTTTAAAACCTTCCTTTCGGGCGGCTTTAGCAAAAAAAACATACCGATTTCTTGCCTGGGATTCACCTGCAAATGCTTTCAGCAGGTTTTTTTCAGTTTGCGTTCCATTTATTGACATAGTTAAGAAAGTTAATGTGTTAATAAGATAAAAATAACATTTAAAGCCCAAGTTCCAACACCGGCGGATAAGTGCAGGGAAAACAACTAATTTTGACAAAATCAAATCTGTTACACCTGGAATATGAAAACAAAACATTTGAAGTTTGAGAATCACAGCAACACATTGTTGCCATTCGATCAGTTCTTAAAAAGGGTCATAAGGTTTGCGCTATATTCCTTAGTCCTTATTGTCTTTTCTGTCGGGATAGGAACCATTGGGTATAAATTTCTTGGTCATTTAAGTTGGATCGACGGTTTTTATAATGCGTGCATGATACTCACCGGAATGGGCCCTGTTTCAGTTTTGTCGGATAATGCTGGTAAATTATTTGCTTCTTTTTATGCACTGTTCAGCGGAATAGCTTTTTTAACAACCATTGCAGTTCTTTTTGCTCCTATAGTACATCGGTTTTTGCATGCCTTGCATATAAATGAAGAGCAATGATTTCCTTTATCAGAAAAGAAAACTGACCAGAAGTCCAACGTTTAAAGCCGTTACGATTGCACCAACCAAATAAAGGGTGAACCTGGTTAATGGAGTGTTTTTGTATTTCCCCATCACCTTTTCAGAGGAGGTTAAATAAACCTGTAAAAAGATAGTAATCGGCAGTTGTATACTCAGCAGCATCTGTGAAAAAATCAGTCCATTGAACGGATTGGATATCAGAAAGATGATACCTGTGGCGATCAATAAAGAGATAATGACACCCAATCTGGAATGGTTATCCTTGATATCATAAGGCTCTTTATAAATCCCGGCAAAGATGGATCCGGCGGCCATACCTGAAGTAATTGTAGATGCAATTCCAGCAAAAAGCAGGGCTACAGCAAAAATTATAGCTGCTTGTCCGCCGAGTAATGGTACCAGAGTCTGATGGGCCTGGGCCAATTCGGTAACGGGTGTTTTAGTTTTGAAGAAGGTGGCAGCTGCGAGCAGGATCATTGCACTGTTGATTGCCCAGCCCACAACCATAGAGAAAAGTGTGTCAAAAAGTTCGAAATCAAGCTGTTTCTTAATGATCTTATCGTCTTTCAGGTGCCACTGACGGCTCTGTATAACTTCGGAATGGAGGAACAGGTTATGCGGCATCACTACAGCACCAAGAACACTCATAATAATGATCATTGAACCTTTCGGGAAAGATGGGGTAATCCAGGCTATAGCGGCTTGTCCCCAATCGATTTGCACGAGACTCAGCTCATAGATAAAAGAAAGTCCGATAATTGAGACAAATGCAATGATCCATTTTTCGATGAGCCGGTATGAGTTGGATAGGAGCATAATTATTACAAATGCAAGCACCATCAGGGCTCCGGCCTTTATGGGAATATGGAAAAGCATATTGAGGGCGATGGCTCCGCCGAGGATTTCAGCCAGTGAGGTGGACACTGACGCCAGCATGGCGGATCCGAGAATCATCTTTGAATACCGGGGTTTCAGGTAGGTGGTAGCGGCCTCAGAAAGACAAAGTCCGGTGGCAATACCCAGGTGGGCGACATTGTGCTGCAGGATGATGAGCATGATGGTTGACAGGGTTACCATCCATAATAATGTGTATCCATAGCCGGATCCGGCAGCCAGGTTCGAAGCCCAGTTCCCCGGATCGATAAATCCCACGGTTACCAGCAGGCCCGGACCGATATATTTGAATATTTCGAGGCCTCCGAAACCGGGTTTATGATCCTGACGCTTTAAATCCTGAAAAAACTTCATAACATTCAATAGAGTTGTCAACTTTATAGAGTTGTCAACTGCCTGACACCTCCTGAAATCCTTGCTGAATGTAATCCGTTTTCTGCAAATTTACGTTTCTGACCGGCAATTTGGCCATTTTCTCCACTTCAACGGATGCAAAACCAAACTCTTCCACCACTTTACCGAGAATAAGGTATACACCGTATCCTTTGAAGGGGTAGAGTCTGAGGCTTTGCGGGAAGTGAACGGTATCGAAGAACTCGCCGGTATCGTCGAGGAAGCAGGCAAAGTGCATCAATTCGCGTTTGATGGTACGAACGTATTTAATTACAACCAGTTGGCCCACCATCCGCACCTTGCGGCCAACGTGTGCGGACAGATCGCGGGCCTTGATCTCGCCACGGAAAGATGTTTTGAGGAGATCAAAGTAGGAGCAGGTGACCGGGAATCCAAATAGCTCGATTTCGTCGTAGGCATCCTCGAGACGGTTTCGCTCAAGATCAGGGAGAGTGAATTTTTTACGGGGCAGTTCGAAGAGCCGGTCCTGGAGTTCCTTCGAATCCTTTTTCCCCAGAAGCATGTGGGCTTCCCAAAGAAGCGTGGACTTTGTTTTCCCCGTGAACCCGAAAGCATTAACACGGATGAGCAGGATTAATTGCTGGATGCCAATCTTTACACGGCTTACAAAGTCTTCCAGATCGCTGAACTCCCCGTTTTCCTTTCTTTCATTGGCGATCTGATTACCAAGATCCTGTTCTACATCGTTCACTTGGACAAATCCGAGATAAATATCTTTTCCGATGATCCGGGTAAGCTGGTTGGAATGGTTCACGCAAGGGGGATGGATCACCGCGCCCCATCGGCGGGCTTCGTTGATATAGACCCAGGCCGAATAGAATCCACCGAAATTATTGAGCACTGCCACCATGAATTCTTTCGGGAAATAGGCTTTGAGGTAGAGGCTCTGGTAGCTCTCCACCGCATAGCTGGCGGAGTGTGCCTTGGAGAAGGAGTAGGCGGCGAATGATTCGATCTGGCGCCAGACCTCGCGGGTGACCTCTTCGGGGTAGCCTTTTTCCTGGCAGTTCTGGAAAAACTTGTTGACAATCCGTTGGAACTCATCCTTCGACCGGTATTTTCCGCTCATGGCCCGCCTGAGTACATCGGCATCGCCCAGGTCGAGGCCGGCGAAGTGGTGGCAGACTTTGAGCACATCCTCCTGATAGACCATAACTCCGTAGGTCTCTTTCAGTTGTTGCTCCATGACCGGGTGCAGGTAGGTGAACTTCCCGGGGTTATTGAAGCGATAGATATACTCGCGCATCATTCCTGAGCTTGATACGCCCGGCCGGATGATGGAGCTGGCAGCCACCAGGGTGAGATAGTCGTCGCACCGGAGTTTCTTCAGCAGCCCGCGCATGGCGGGACTTTCGATATAAAAACAGCCGTTGGTTTCTCCAACCTTCAGCAGTTTTCTCACCCGGTCGTCCTTTTTAAATTTTTCGACCTGATGGATATCGATATTGATCCCACGATTTTCGCGGATGATATCCACGGCTTCATGAATATGGCCGATGCCGCGCTGGCTGAGGATATCCAGTTTCTCGAACCCGATATCCTCGGCTACATACATATCCCATTGGGTGGTTGGGAACCCTTTCGGGGGCATATCGAGTGCGGTGAAGTAAGTGATCGGTTCTTCGGATATCAGTACGCCGCCGGCATGAATGCTGCGCAAGTTAGGATAATCAGTCATTTTCAGTCCGATTTCGCGGATATGATCGATGATCTCGGTTTTGTTCAGCGTGTTATTGGGCTCATCGATCAGCCGGTCGATTTCGGCTTTGGGCAGACCGTACACTTTGCCCAGTTCACGGAGGATGGATTTGCCGCGGAAGGTTGACATGGTTCCGAGCAGGGCGGTATGAAGATATCCATATCGCTTGAAGATATAATCCTGCACTTCATCGCGGTCCTTCCATGAGTAATCGATATCGAAATCGGGCGGACTGGTGCGGCGGGGGTTGATAAAGCGTTCGAAATAGAGATCGAGGTCGATGGGATCTACATCGGTGATCTTAAGGCAATAGGCGACTACCGAATTGGCGCCGGAGCCGCGGCCCACGTGGTAGAATCCGCGCGACATGGAGTATCGGATAATATCCCAGGTGATCAGAAAATAGGCTGAAAAGCCAAGGCGGGCGATGATATCAAGCTCTTTCTGAACCCGTTGAATAGCCTCCTGGTTATTTTTACCGTATCGATGCCGGACGCCGTCCATTGCCAGTTTGGTGAGCAGATGGCAATCATCGCGGCTGTTACCGGTGAATGCCTGTTTGTTTTTGACGGTAGTAAAATCAAATTCTGCTTCACATTGAGATATTACCTGAAGGGTATTCTGAATGATCCGGGGATAGTCGTAGAGGGCGGCTTTGAGCTCGTGAACGGGCCAGAACCGCTCGCCGGGATCGGCTGTTTGGTTGCCGTTAAGCTTGGATAGTAATGTGTTATGATCGATTGCCCGAAGGTTTCGATGCAGTTGATATCCACCGGTATCGGCGAAGGTAACCGGGTGCATCAGGAGCAGTTTCGACTGATTGGATTTGAATTCGGAGCTGATCAGCTTGCGGGTTTCGCGCATCCGGATACCTACCCATTCATTATCGCGGAGCCGTGCTTTAGGATGGGTGTTTAATGGATAAACTATGAAGCAATTATCGAGATTCTCCGGCCGGTCGGGCAGGGGATTGCCGGTGATATTATGCTGGGTCAGCAGGTCGTTCAGTTCGCGCATTCCTTCGCGGTTGCGGGCAATTCCGACATACCGGAGCTGGTCATCAGAATGGAATTCGATCCCGGTAATCGGTTTGATCCCCGCTTTCCGGCAGGCCTTTATAAAGTCCGGCACCCCGGTGGAGTTGTTGATATCGGTCAAAGTAAGGGCCGTAACCCCGATTTTCAGGGCCTCCTCCACCAGGTCGTCTATTGGGAGCGTTCCGTAGCGGAGGCTGAAGTAGCTGTGGCAGTTTAAAAACATAAATGGTTCGCTTCGGTCGCTAATTGGTGTGCAACGATTGTTGAATGATTAAAATATAAACAAATATTCGATTATAATATAAGAAAAATAATCAAATTTTGTTCAGAAAGGAATACTAGAGCATGAGCTTTCCTTTGAGAAGGATTTCGGAGTGGAGGGTTTGTACCGTGAAGATATACAGGCCGGTGGGAAGTGCCGGGATGGTGTATTTTGTGGAGAAGGATGTTTCAAAAATCTTAATGCCCAGAGAATTATAAAGAATTAAATTCAAAAGTTCATTGGACCCTGTCACGGTAAAAGTGTTTGATGAAGGATCGAAAAAGTAGTTCGGGGATTGATCGATTGTTGTAATGTTTCGGGTAGCTGACGGGCCGATGGAACCGGATGTGTAGTAGTTCTGGACCTTGATCACATTGGGATTTTCTCCGTCTTCCCAGACGAATACCGTTTGATTGTTTACGAAATCAGACTGGTCGACATCCCCCTTCCAGCTGGATACATCATTGATGACTGCCGGCTGGGATAATGGCTGGCCATCAAGGTTGAATTGATTAATTAAAATCTTTTTATAATAAGTTACATTTGAAGAATTAATACAATACTGGACATACAGCGTGTCATTATAGATCTTCGTGTTCATGCGAACCAGCGAGCAGGACGAAATGATTTTTTTCCCATCAGGACCCCACAGAAGTTCCCCTTGATCTGAAATCGCTTGTCCTTTAAGGTATACTTCAGTATTGTAGCTGTTCAGTCCTGCCCAGAAAATATAGATATTACCGTTGGAATCTTCTCCCCCGGTCATTGGTTGGTCCGTTATACCCGGGTATTGTTCACACAGTTCAAGCCCGGTATCCTTGAAAGCCTTTCGGCCGTCGGGATGGACACACTGCAGATAAATGCTCTTGTAGCTACTCCAGGCAATGTAAATTAAATTGTCTTTTCCCATTCGGGCTGTGAATGCGGGAACCAGGCCGAATCTTTCCGCATTGATCAGCATGGTCGGTTGCGCCCAGACAGCTTTTCCCATTTTGTCAAACCGGTTGATAAAGAGTTGCCTGATAACCACATCATCCGTTACTACTTCAATCGTGTAATAAATAACCGCGCAACCGCCATCCGGATAGGGGATAACATTAGGCTGTTCCAGGCTTTTAACAGGATCGGAAATTCTGGTTCCCCCATACCCCCAAACTTCATTTCCATCCGGGTCGAGCTTTTGCAAAATCAAGCTGTAGACCTGCCAACCTCCCGGAGGGGAAATTGAGCTCGTAAAAACGACAAAAACCGAATTATCCTGGGCAACAGCTATCTCTGGAAAAGCTTCAAAAGAATTTGGAAGATCAAAGGTGTGACCTACCAATCCCCATAGAAATTGCCCTGAGGTGCTGATTTTCGTTACGGTAATATCGGTTTGGTCAAGCCGGCTGTCCATAAATCCGACCAGGGCATTATCACTGTGGTCTGTGGTAAGCCTGTAATAGACCATACCGAGATTCTCAACAGGAGGTCTTATGGTAAGAAGTTCAGGGAACCACACGAAATTTCCCCGGGCATCCAGGTAACATATCTTAAAAGAGGCCGATGGATCGCCTTTGTACCTGGGGTACCAGGTTATGAAACTCCCCCCGGTGGATGTAGCAGAAATGGCTGGAGAAAAGTTGTAGGTTGAACTGCCTGAAATGATCAAGTTGGTTTTCGGATCATTGCTCCATTGCGAAAACCCGGCTAACCCTGTACAGATCAATGAAATTGATAAAAAGATCCGCCTGAACCCGATTTTGAAGGTTCTGTGTGGTGACATTCTTTAAAATTACAAAATATCTGACAGATTTATTTCTAAATCCAGGGTCTTTCAGGGAAATCATTACATACTGATTGCCGGATTTTGTAACATTACTATCGGAGTAAAGTCAAACTGCTGAACGGAAAAGCGACATGAACAGCAAGGACAGGCAGTACAAGCAGATCGTCGAAGAGAACCAAGGCCGGATCCGGTCGGTATGCCGGTATTATGCAGGAGTTGCTGCAGATTCGGAGGATCTTTATCAGGAGATACTGATCAATATTTGGAGGGGGTTGGAGAAATTCCGGGGGGATTCACAGCTGTGTCCACCTGGGTTTACCGGATAGCGGTTAATACCGCCCTCTCTTTCGTAAACAAAAAGAACAAGTATCTCAACTTCAACACCTATCTGGATGATGGAAAGGCCGCCAACCTGGTGGGTGTGACATTAAAGTGACAAGTGACGAGGAATCGTGTGAAGCGAAACGCGTGACGCGTGACAGAAAAGGCAGACTTCACTTTACGATACTTGAATCTGTAATCTCAGAATTCGAAATTCTCAATTCGAATCTAGAAATTCTTACTTCCTACTTTTCCTGACTCCAGAGCATATTCCTTTATTCCTATGGCGCGTTTCACCGCATCGATGCCGTAGCGCAGCCGGAGCTTGTCCATGGCGAGATAGAGGTTAACCTGCTCGGGGGTGTCCTCGAAGAGGTTGAGCTGCTGGGTGCCGTAGACGAGTTCGCTGAAGCGGACGCCGATGAGCCGGACGAGCATCCTTCTGGTATACAGTCGTTTGAATAGTTCCTGTACGATCGGTATCAGCACGTGGTCGAAGCTGGTGTAGGGGATTCGCTTCTGCAGGGTATGGGTATCGAAGTTGGCGTACCGTATTTTTACGGTGACGCAGGCGGTGAGTTTCTCCTGTTTGCGCAGTTCGAAGGCGATCTTTTCCACCATCGTGATGAGCTTGCGGTTGAGGTCCTGCACATCGGTGGTATCCTGCTCGTAAGTACGCTCGGAGCTGATGCTTTTCTGCTCCCAGTAGGGTTCCACCGGGGTAGGGTCGATGCCGTTGGCTTTCTTCCAGATGATGATGCCGTTCTTGCCCAGCACCTGCTCCATCATCTCGGGCGGGATCTCGCTGAGAGTCTGTATGGTGAGCACGCCCATCGATCTCAGCAGCTGGTATGTTTTCGGTCCCAGCATTGGGATCTTCTGGATCGACAGGGGAGCCAGAAAATTGCGCACCTCGGGCTCGGGTACCTCTTTCTCTCCATTGGGTTTGGCTATTCCGGTGGCAATCTTGGAAACGGTCTTGTTAACTGATAATCCAAACGATATGGGCAGACCGGTCTCTTTGATGATCCGTTGCCGCAGCTCGTGAGTCCATTTCAGGCAGCCGAAAAACCGGTCCATCCCGGTGATATCCAGGTAATGCTCATCGATGGAGGCCTTTTCATACACCGGGGCCGAATCGGCAATGATATCGGTAACTGTGCGCGAATATTTGCTGTACGTCTCCATATCGCCCCGGATGTAGATACCATCGCTGCACATTTGTTTGGCCATCTTCATCGGCATGGCAGAATGCACCCCGTACGACCGGGCCTCGTAGCTGCAGCTGGCCACCACGCCGCGGTCCGACATGCCCCCGATGATCACGGGCTTCCCCTGCAGGCTGCTGTTCATCAGCCGCTCTACAGACACGAAGAAGGTGTCGAGGTCAAAATGCACCACGGTACGGTTCACTGCGTTCGATGGTAGAAGACGCAAATATGCGTCTCTACGAAATGTTAAATGATTAAAAAACAAACAATATTGCGATGATAATTTAAACAAAAGTTTTGAATATTGCATTAGAGACGACGATTTCTACCTTTGTAAAAACGATAAATCAATGGCTGAAGATTATAAAATCATTTTTTCGATGGTTGGGGTGGGTAAGATAGTTCCACCTAATCGTCAGATATTGAAAGATATATATCTATCTTTCTACTATGGAGCCAAAATAGGAATCATCGGATTGAACGGCTCAGGGAAGTCTACCTTATTAAAAATAATAGCCGGTCTTGATACCGCGATTCAGGGCGAGGTGGTTTTTGCCGGGGGCTATCATATCGGGATGCTGGAACAGGAACCACAACTGGACGATACAAAAACAGTGCGCCAGGTTGTTGAAGAGGGAGTTCAGGAAATAGTTGATTTGTTGAAAGAGTATGAAACAGTTAACAACCGCTTCATGGAACCGATGGAGGATGATGAGATGAACCGGTTGATAACCAGGCAGGGAGAGCTCAGTGAGATGATTGATCATCATAATGGCTGGGAACTTGATAACCGGCTCGAGCGTGCTATGGATGCTCTCAGGTGTCCGGAACCGGATGCTCAGGTCAGGGTTCTTTCGGGTGGAGAGCTCAGGCGGGTAGCCCTTTGCAGGCTGTTGCTGAGTGAACCCGATATTCTACTTCTGGATGAACCGACCAACCACCTGGATGCCGAATCGGTTCAATGGCTCGAGATGCATCTGCAGAATTATAAAGGAACTGTAATAGCTGTTACGCATGACAGGTATTTCCTGGATAATGTTGCCGGCTGGATTCTCGAATTGGATCGCGGGGAAGGGATCCCATGGAAGGGTAATTACTCATCCTGGCTGGAACAGAAAACCAAGCGGTTGCAAATGGAAGAGAAAACCGAAAGCCGCCGGCGTAAAACGCTGGAACGTGAACTGGAGTGGGTGAGGATGGCCCCGAAGGCCAGGCATGCCAAGCAAAAGGCACGTATTGGTGCTTATGAACGCTTGTTGAATGAAGATACCCGGCAGAAAGAAGAACGGCTCGAAATATTTATTCCCAATGGCCCCAGATTAGGCTCCAAGGTTATGGAGGCAACTTCGGTCAGCAAAGCTTATGGCGATAAACTGCTTTTTGAGAATCTTTCTTTTGCCTTGCCTCCAGCCGGAATAGTTGGTATTATTGGTCCAAACGGAGCGGGTAAAACAACCCTTTTCCGGATGATCATGGGCCAGGAAACCTCCGATTCAGGGGAATTTGTTCTGGGAGATACCGTTACATTGGGTTATGTTGATCAGGCTCACGTCGAAATTGATCCCGAGAAATCAGTTTGGGAAGTCATATCCGGTGGTAATGATCAGTTTATGATGGGCGGTAAAATGATCAATTCCCGTGCATATGTGTCGCGCTTCAATTTTAACGGAGCTGATCAGCAGAAGAAATGTGCTGTGTTATCGGGCGGTGAAAGGAATCGCTTACATCTCGCCATGACTTTGCGATCGGAGGCCAATGTTCTGCTTCTCGACGAGCCAACTAACGATATTGATGTCAATACTTTGCGTGCCCTGGAGGATGGCTTGGAGAATTTTGCCGGCTGTGCCGTAGTCATCTCTCACGACCGGTGGTTCCTCGACAGGATTGCGACCCATATTCTCGCGTTTGAGGGCAATTCACAGGTTTATTATTTCGAAGGCAGTTTTACCGAATATGAGGAAAACCGCAGGAAAAGGCTTGGTGATGAGGGGCCTAAGCGAATCCGGTATAAGAAATTGAATTAAAAGCCCAAAGCCCTTGTGTTCAATCGTTTCCTTGTTCCAAGGATCATTCATCGCCGCTGACTTGAAGTTGGGGAGTCGAAGGACAAGGGGCAGGATTCTGGTATTCTTTACCCATCGGAGTATCATTTAAATTTTTTAATTTTGAGAAAACTAGCAAAATGAGCACCACTGTAAACAGGAAGCCGGTTCGTTTTAATAGCGATCCCAAAAGAGTAATTGCCCGATTCTTTTTTCCGGGTCCGGGAACACGAGTTGAAGCAATTATCAAAAAAGTGGCCAATATGCCTGATGAGGCTGCCCGTTTGACATTAAATCAATGCCTGCGTGATTTTTCTTTCCGACATCGGAATATTTCCAAGGTTTACCAAAAGCACTTCGATCGTGTTCGTGATATTATGAATGGCCGGATTGGTGATCTTGACCTCTTATCGCCCTACAAGAAGTTGTTGATAGGAGCCTATCTTACCTCAGAGTATTCGATAGAATCAGCCGCTTTCTTCAACCCCTCGATGGTTGAGGATCCCGATCAAAGCGGATTGCAGGAAGGAGAGAAAAGGATTATCATTAGCTTCAGGGCTACTGGAGAAGGGCACATTTCATCGATTGTTTTCAGAGGAGGTGTGCTGGATTCTAAAAATAATATGCAGCTGATCCCGACTGGCAGATTGGTGGATGAGGCAGAGGCTGTGAGGAACTACATTTATAAAAAGGATGTATTCTCCCAAAAGCTTTCCGAGATGAATGCAAATACTGGGGTAGTCAAGCATGTCATGGAGAAATTGCGCGAGGAATTTGATTATAACGAATTGTTGCGGGCAATAGAAGAGACCAATCGGGAAATGAATCCCAATGAGGCGGAGCGTAAGGTTTTGCAGATTATAACCTGGCTTGGGGATTCGCATTATGAAATTTCCTTTTCTCTGGATACCGGAATCTCGGATCGCGTGATCTTCCCGATTGCTGCTGCCGAGAGCAATGGCATCGAGGATGCCCGATTTATAAAATTTACCGATGATGATGGCCTTGAACGATATTATGCGACATATACAGCCTATAACGGCCGTACCATGCTGTCAAAGCTCGTCGAAACCAAAGATTTTTATACGTTCAAAATAATGCCGATCCATGGAGAAAATACTCAAAACAAAGGAATGGCCTTATTTCCAAGAAAAATCCAGGGACAATTTGCTATGTTGTCCCGTCTCGATGGGATAAATAATTACATTATGCTTTCTGACAAAATAAATCTTTGGAATACCGCTAAAATAATTCAGCAGCCAAAGTTTCCCTGGGAATTTATCCAGGTTGGGAACTGTGGGTCGCCAATCGAAACGGAATATGGATGGCTGGTTATCACTCACGGGGTAGGAACCATGCGTAAATATGTTTTGGGAGCCATGCTGCTCGATCTTGAAGATCCCACCAAAATGATAGGTCAGTTGAGTGAACCCTTGATCTCACCAAACGAAGAGGAACGTGAGGGTTATGTGCCTAATGTAGTATACTCCTGTGGCTCGATGATTAACAACGATGAACTGGTTATCCCTTACGCCATGTCGGATACTTCTTCTACCTATGCAACGGTATCCCTAAAGGAACTTCTGACCAACCTCGTTCCTTCAGAACTCAAAAAAGCCTCGCAACTTGCAGATGAACCAAAAGCCAGGATATTAGTGGTGGAAGATGAAGTTCTGAATCAGAAAATTATCGCGAACTACCTAAAAATGGCTGGTTATCAGGTAGAAATTGCCTCTGATGGGATCATTGCCCTGATGAAAATCGGTAAAGACAAATTCGATCTTATTTTATCTGACATTGCGATGCCTAATTTCAATGGATATCAATTGCTTGATTACATGGTAGATAATAATATTGATATTCCGGTTGCATTTCTTACTGGCCATACAAGTAGGGATGTCATTGCAAAAGGCTTGGGTTTGGGAGCTGTCGATTACATCAAAAAGCCAGTAGACAAGGACGTTCTTTTAGAAAGTTTGGCCAGAATTTTGAAAATCAGCGAGAAATAATTCGTTTGGCAATCTGACTGGATAACAGGTAAGCAATAGTACTTTCTGCGCCCTGATTCCGATTGATGTTAAATTCTTCAATCCCATCGTTACACCCTTTTGTTTCGTGATTGTAGACTGGTAAATTGAGATCATTTCTGCCAAAAAACCAATCGTATGAGAATAAAAGAGTCTTTGCCGATAACTTGTCCTGGCTTAGGTCCCAATCCGGCAAGTCCTTTACCTTCGGATTGAAGGAAAACCCCATTTTTATCTAATTGGTAATTGACTATCGGGGAGTTTTGTACCAGATGCGGAAGCGTGCCTCACTTAACATCAAAGCCAGGATAGATTCCTGACCGGGTATCAATTCGGTTTTTTTCTCAGAGCTTTTTGAATTTTCTAAAAGGGATTTGATTTGATTTTTGAGGCTGACCATTGAAATCGCAACCTCCTTTCTATTTGGTGATTCTAATCAACCTGAATTCTTTGTAAAGTCCATAATCCAGAAAATGGTAGGCCGATCCTGCCGGTTGTTTGTCAGGTCCCTCGTTCCAGCTCCATGGCGAATCGATCCAGCCTGTTTGAATCACATGGTGATATCCCAGGGTGTTTTTCAGACTGCCAGTAACCCTGACATCAATTACATTTTCACCCTTTTGAATATAATTTGTTATTTCCAGTTCATAGGGTTCCCAGCCAATATTTCCGGCATTTTTCCCATTAACCCAAACCTCAGCCACAGAACCTTTCCAGGGGCCCAGCTGAACATAGAATTTACCTGAAGTGTCGTCAAGGGTATATGATCTGCTGTAAGAAACCTTATCGCCAAAGAAAGGCATACCAGTCTCTTTCCAGGAATGGAGGCCGGGATTTGCAGCAGGTTTAATCAGGAATCCTTTACCGGCTTTGTCTAAACTGAAATCTCCAAGAACATGAACAGGCATTAATTCCGAGAATACGGTCATTTTAGGAGCCGATAATTCAATGATATTATCTCCTTTTCTGATGTAATCACCGATCTGGTAAACCGGAAAATGCCGATCGAGCCACCATTTGTCACCTGTGGGCGAGATATCTTTTCCATTCAGTTTTACCTGCCATTGATCCGGCCGCTCGATCACTGCCTGCATCGTTTTAACCGCTTCATCCGGCATAGATGGGTCAACGGTAAAATGATAACGGGCTTTAAACCAGGATTCATTGGTAAAATTGTCCATCTCCAGGTATTGCTGCTTATACTGGATTTTGTGCTGCCATGGATTCCCCGTCTTTAAACCCGATATTTCAAAGAGTTTATACATGGCTGTCATAAAATACATGTCCTCTTTATTAAAGGATTTTGTTTCCAAATCCAGATAATCCACAGTGAGGATGTTGGGGGAGAGGCGCTTTGTCTGCATTTCCCCGGACGCCCGTAGAGACGCATAATTATGCGTCTCTACGATCGACTGGGAGGGAATGGGTTTGAGGGTGGCGAGAAATAGCCGGCTGCCACCGGGAGGAACGGATATTTTGAAGCTAATCATACCGGTTTTTTTGAAAAATGCGACCGGAGAAGGAAGTCCTTTGTTCAGATCGATTTCTGAAAGATTGCGGCCCTTAATCTCAATATCTGCCTCTGCTGCATGCGAGAGATCAGAATTTACGAGAAAAAGGAGTTGCCCGTCATCCAGAATTCGTCTTTGATGGAAAAGCTGGCCTTTTAATTTATCCGTCTGTTTAATACGGACTTCAAGATTGGTGAGATATTGCTGGATATGTTCTGAATGAACATCATTGCCTTTTATCCAATTGACCGGATACTTGGCTGCCAGGTCTTTTAATGCATTATTCGGGCTTCCATCAATATAATCAATTGAATCGGAAAAGCTTAAAATAGTGTAACCATCAGAAAGATAGTTTTTTAATAAACTTAGGGTAGTGTTTTCAATATTACGGATTCCGGGAGGTAAAATAATATGATTATAAACGCGGTTCCGGATCTTCAAGCCATGTTTACTGGTTTCTCCAAATCTTCTAATCACCTGCTCTGACCCCAGGTCGTATTCAACATGATCACTTTCAAGGGTTTGAATAAATTTTTTGAATGTGACCGACAAATTGTAAATGCGCGGATCATTTTTAACGGTGGTATGGTACATCCAGGCGGTGGTGTTTGGCTGGAGGATCAGGATGTTATTGATTTGTTCGCCTGCCGACATTGCCAGGCAGATTCTCCCGATATAATCGCCCAGCAGCGGGAAGTTTCCCCACCAGGGTTCCTGGTAGCTGAATGACGGCGGGTAATCGAATTTTCTTACGCCCTGCATGCTGTAATAAGATAGATGCGGGTTTACGAAGTTCACACCCAGTGCAACTTCCCAATCGACCAGCCTTTTCAGCTCGGCAAAACTGATCTGCCAGCCGGCACCTCCCCAGGTTTCACTTAACCGGCGGTTCCATCCCGACTGGTTAGCTGCACTGCCCAGTTCACGAATGGCCCTGGTGTTCCCGAATTGCCCGTCCATGCCTGTTGAATCGTACGATCGGCCAAGCATGTCCACTCCCGGCATCTGATGATACATATAAAAGGCAGCTTCATCAATTCCATCTCCGGGATAGGGCCAGCCGTGTTCCCAATAGTGTCCGGTCCAGTTGAGATTGTTTTTTTCGCAATAATTAAACCACGGGACAGCCCAACGGTCAAGAAACATCTCGAGAAGGAGGGTGTAATAATCGTGGCGAACCTTTGTAAAGTTGTCAGTTTCTTCTACCAGGGAAACCAACTCGGGCTCCAGACGGTAACCCCATCGGATTTCGAACTGATCGAATAGGTCAGGCGTCCATCTTATCACTGTTTCAGGGCCTTTGGCTGCTTCCAGATTGGGTTCATCAGTAAAAATCCCGGGAAGGGTTTTTCCGAAATCTTCTTTATTGTATTTCTCATACCCTTCCATCGTAGCCTTCATGAAAGTGTCGGTCACCCCCGGAAACAGAAGGTCGACGTATGGAAAGCCTCCATACCAGTATGATGGTTTGGCGAAGGTGCGATAGAAAACATAGTAAGTTGGCAATGCCTGAGGATTGAGGGGCTTTATCGTTTGTTTCAGGAGCACCTCAACGGGGAGTTCTGCAATCTCCTTTAGGTTTTGGGTAATTTTAACCCCCAGGCCGGAACCATTTTTATAGGAATCCGGATATCTGGCCTGGACATGGCCACCGGCAAAGCCACTCGGGTATGAGTTTTCATCATAGATCCATACCTGCATGTCGAGTTTTTTTGCAGTTTGTACGGTAAATTGAAATAGTTCATTCCAGTCTTTTGAGAGGTATTCGGTTACCAGTCCGGGCCTCGGGTGGATAAATACACCGCCAAGGCCGCCCTCCTTAAACTTCTTCAACTGGAATTCAATTTCCTCACGGGTGATTCTATCATTCCAATCCCATAACGGAGCAGCCCGATAGGTGGATGGTGGATTTGTGATTAGCTGAAGAAGTGTCTTGCTGTCGGAAACCTTTGATGGTTCTTGATTTTCATTTTTAGTATTACAGGAGATGGTCACCATGATTAACATAAGCACGGGGACTAATGGAATTTTTTTCATACAGAGAATTATTTGTATCAAATATAATAATTTCCAGTATTGTGAGGGTGGGACAGGAAGCGGATTTTGGCGTGTTGTCAGTTGGGAGTTGACTGGTTGTTTTTATTCTGCGATAAGGTATCCACCAGGCAAAAAAGCCTGTAACCAGAATCAGCAGCATGACCAATCCGGTGAGGGGTACAATCAGGATATAGAATTTCCCGATTATAAATTCAAAGATGCGTCCGGTATGGACTTCAAGAACGGTGATTCCCATAACGCTTACCGGCGGCTGAACCGGATATTTGCGAAGCGGTGAGCCAAAAGCGTCATTCGAATAATATATTCCTTCGGAAGTAGCCAAAACAAATCGATTTAACTCCTTGTCATACAATAGGTCGCGCAAACGGTCGAACCATGGATTGGGGTTATCGAGTTCAGAATATTTTATTTTCGCCACTTTAGCATTTGCAATAGGGATAAGCAGTGGAGGCCTGAGAAACATCCCGGTAATTGTGGTAATCATCAGAATGAGAATCGCCCAGGAACCCAAACGATTATGCCATTTCAAGGAGAACTTGTTTGCGTTTTTAATCCGATGGCCGGCGATCGAAATGAGTATAACGATTAAGCCAACTGCGTCTACCAGTAACCTGCCCACCTTACCGTAAATCTCACCGCTATGGATAACCCACAGTGTTTTGAAAACCCCGAACTGGCGAGCCTTGATCCTTTGTTGGAGGTTGCCGGTACAATTCTGATTAACCAGGATGAGGATAAAACCCTGTCGGACAGAGAGCAGAAGGTCCTTGACGAGGTTGCTGAATGTTTGGAAGAGCATGAATTAGAAGAAGCGTACCGCATTCTTGAGAAGAGTGTTAAGCTTTTTCCGGAATCGATACCCATAAACCAATTCCTGTTTGCCATGACCCTATCTATGAGAAGTCCGAAAGAAATTGCCATGTCCTTTGAGCATTTTTTAAACCAATTTCCGGATAATCTGGGCTTCAGACACAATTGCATAAATCGTTGGTGGCGGGTTTCTGCAATAATTACTGTTGGTATTATCTGGAAAAAAACGATCTGATCCGTGCAGAACCCTTCTATCTTTTGCTCGATACCTTAACCGATCCGGAAATATTTATTTTACATAAGGCCACACTTTTCCGGATAGTTGCAAGAAAATTCAGGAATCTTAATTCGACCTTCACAGATGAACAAATCGATTAATAATCTAAAAGTCAAACGGATGCGGATCAGAATCACTAGGCAGTAGGCAGTAGGCAACCAATAACAGATAACCGATAACTGGCAACCGGCAACTGTCAATGGTTAGATTATCGTCAAAATATTGTTTATCTTTCGATCAAAATTGAAAGATATGTTTATTCAGTCGAATATCAAGTTTTTGCGAAAGCGAAGGGGGCGAACGCAGGATGAAGTTTCCAACTTCCTGGGGATGAAGCGTTCTACCTATGCCGGGTATGAAAATGGGGTAGCCGAACCCGGGATTAACGAACTTCGTTTATTCTCGGATTATTTCCGGATTTCAATGGATACCCTCGTCCGTATTGATCTGGCATCGATGCCCGAAAGCCAGATGCGCCAACTGGAAGACGGATATGACGTGTATATCAAGGGCAGTCAGCTGAGGATACTGGCTACGACAGTGGACAAACAGAACAAGGATAATATTGAGCTGGTTGCCGAAAAAGCAAAAGCCGGCTATAAAAGGGGCTATGCTGATCCGGAATATATCCGTGAATTGCCCGTTTTTCAACTGCCGTTTCTTTCGCCGGAACGAAAGTACCGCACCTTTCAGATCAGCGGCGATTCAATGAAACCGATTCCTGATGGATCCTATATAACCGGGGAATTTGTGGAGAACTGGGATTATTTAAAAAACGGAGATCCCTGTATTATTTTAACCAAAGATGAAGGATTGGTTTTTAAGCTGATTGAGAGGGACTTCCGGCACAAACAGTTTGTCCTGCATTCCCTGAACCGCGAATATAAATCGTTCAGGTTCGCGGTTGACGAAATCACAGAAATCTGGAAATTCATTCATTACATCAGTTCCGAAATGCCGGATAAGGTACCTTTGGAACACGAGTTGTTCGCAGCAATTGCCAATCTGAAGAAGGACGTGGAGCAAATTAAGGATAGGGGATAGGGGTTTCAGAGTTACAGGGTTTCATGTGTCAGGAAGATTGCTAACAATAAATAAATAATAAAATGGGAGATTTTACTGAGTTACGGGTTTGGGTTATGGCAAAGGATCTGGCTGTTTATATTTATAGGATTACTGATAAAGGCCCATTCAGCAAGGATTTCGGATTAAAGGACCAGATCAGCAGAGCAGCAGCCAGCTCCAATCCCGATCAACCACCCTTGGCGAACCCCTGCCAAAATACACTGAAGCGACTTGTAACCCTGTAACTCTGAAACCCTGTAACCCTGAAACCCGATACCAAAATGAAAAGGAATAATGTTTGCAGTTATCGACATTGAAACCACCGGCGGCAGTCCGAAAAACGAAAAAATCACGGAGATCGCCATTTTCATACACGATGGCTTAACGATTGTAGATGAGTTTGTTACGCTGATTGACCCGGAGATTAATATCCCTTATTATATCACAGGTTTAACAGGTATCACCAACGAGATGGTGGCAGATGCACCGAAATTCTATGAAATTGCCCGAAAAATCGTGGAATTAACTGAGGATCAGATTTTTGTGGCACATAATGTAAATTTTGATTATAGCTTTGTCAGGAATGAGTTTAAGAATCTCGGTTATGATTACAGTCGTAAAACATTGGATACGATCAGATTAGCCCGCCAGCTTGTGCCGGGGTTACCTTCCTATTTTCTCGGAAAACTATGTTCGTCTATCGGTATCTCTTTAAATAACCGCCACCGGGCAGGAGGAGATGCCCTTGCTACCGTAAAACTTCTCGAAGAATTGCTGAACCGGGATCACAAAAATATCGCGGCAAAAATTCTTAAACCAGGCCATCCGGAAGGTCTTAATGAGCATATCACCAAAAAAATATTAAACAAGCTTCCTGAGGAAACCGGAGTCTATTATTTCTGGAATGAGAAGCAAGAGCTCATCTATAACCAGGCTCAGCGCCGAAGCATTTTTAACTATGGGTTGTTTGCTTTTGAAGATAAGAACGGCTATATCAATTTCTCAATCATCAATACCAACGATACCGAAGCTCCATTGACCACTTTTACCTCAAAGAGGGAGGGTCGTGAATTGCTGACTCAATGGGTTGAAAATTACAAGCTATGTCATAAATTATCAGGTTTATACGATTCAGGAGGCGCCTGTTTTCATAAAGGAATCGGGGAATGTTACGGTGCTTGTACCGGCGAGGAACCTGCTGAGTCCTACAATCTGCGCGTTCAGAATTTTTTGAAAAGGTTTGAATATGAACATCAGGATTTTCTCATCATAGATCGGGAAATTCTTCGCGACACCATTCGCTTTTATCCTGACAATCGGGATATTCATGCTTTGATTCGTCTATATTTGCGGAAGAACAACGCGAAAGTTTTACCTCTATGATTATATGCGGCATTTTAGGACCTTTTGAGATACTTTTAATTTTAATTGTATTGGTCATTATTCTGTTTCCTACAGCGAGGATGATACTTAACCGCCGGGAGAATTTTACGGAGAAACTCGACCAGCTCGAACGGCTGGAAAGAATGTACAGGGATGGGACCCTTAGCAAGAGGCAATTTAATCGTCAGAAGGGCAAAATACTGCGGAAAAGATAGAGACGTGAGGAGGTGAGGAGGTGAGGACGTGAGGAGGTGAGGACGTTAAGGGCGTTAAGAACGAAAAGAAAAGAGTTTATGAAGAATAAGGTGCTGTTTATCATGATTATGGTTGGATCGGTGATGGGAGCTATGGGCCAGAAAGAGTTTGAGAGGGATACTATTCAAACCACGGGAGGGAACCTGGTGATTACTTTTATCGGTCATGGTTCCCTGTTGTTTAACTATCAGGATAGAAATATCTATATCGATCCGGTGATGCAAGTGGCGGACTACTCCCTTTTACCCAAGGCTGATGCTATTCTGGTGACCCATGACCATGGAGATCATCTTGATCCCATTGCAATTGAGAAGATTGCAAAACCTGAAACTGAAATCTTTCTTACCCGGCTTTGCTTTGATAAGTTGAAAAAAGGAAAGGTATGCCCGAATGAATCCTTCTTCATCGCAGCCGGAGTTCCCGTGGAAACGATAGCTGCCTATAATATCATTGGCCTCCGCGGAAACGGGATACCTTATCATCCCAAAGGGGAGGGTAATGGGTATGTTCTGGCTTTCGGACAGATCAAGGTTTTTGTTGCCGGCGATACCGAATTGACCCCAGAAATAGCCAAACTAAAAAATATCGATATTGCTTTCCTGCCCATTGGCCTTCCCTATACAATGGCACCAAGTATGGCCGTTGAAGCGGCACAAAAGTTAAAATTGAAAATCCTTTACCCATACCACTTTAATAATTCAAACCCCGAAGAGGTGGTGAGAGCCCTGATGGGTACTCCAATTGAGGTAAGAGTAAGATCGCTCAAATAATCGCAAGGATTCATACCATTCAAACCAATCAATATGAAAGTTTTGTTCTGTTTTCTGATTGCTGCTGTTACTTTAGCCGGATGTAAAGCACAGAATATTAAGTCAATAACCGTATCAAGAAACCTGGTCGACCTGGTGAATCCATTGGTTGGTACTGAATCAAGTTATAATCTTTCACACGGAAATACCTATCCGGCCATTGCTGTTCCCTGGGGAATGAATTTCTGGACCCCTCAAACCGGTAAGATGGGCGATGGTTGGGGATATACCTATCAGTCAGATTCCATCCGGGGTATTAAGCAAACCCATCAACCGAGTCCATGGATCAATGACTACGGTGCATTCAGCCTGATGGCCATAACGGGTGAACTGCATACAGATCAGTATAAGAGAGCTTCGAAGTTCAGCCATAAAAAGGAAGTTTCCAAGCCGAATTATTATTATGTGTTTCTGGAAGATTATGATGTGAGTGCCGAAGTTACCCCGACTGATCGTGCCGCAATGTTCCGGTTTACATTTCCCGAAAATGATCAGTCCTGGATAATTCTCGATGCGTTCAATAAAGGTTCATCGGTAACGATCTTTCCTGAAAAACGAAGGATTATTGGTTACGCGAAGAACAATTCCGGCGGGGTTCCGGAAAATTTCGCGAACTATTTTATTCTGGAATTTGATCAGCCTTTTGAGGATTTCGGAACCATCCTGGATGGAAAAAATCAGATTAAGGCGACTACCGCGGAAGGAAAGCACACGGGGACATTTCTCCGTTTTAAAACCAGAGCCGGACAAGCAATTCATGTAAAGGTTGCATCCTCTTTTATCAGCCAGGAGCAAGCCGAATTAAATCTGAAAAGAGAAATTGCCGACCGGAATTTCGAACAGATCAAACAAATCGCTGCTGATTGGTGGAATGAACAGATGAATCGCATCTGGATTGATGGCGGTACTGATCGGCAGCAGGTCACCTTCTACACTGCTCTTTATCGCACCCTTCTTTTTCCAAGGAAGTTCTATGAACTGGATCAAACCGGAAAGGTTATGCACTACAGTCCGTACAATGGCAAGGTACTGCCCGGTTATCTGTATACCGATAATGGCTTCTGGGATACCTTCAGGGCCGTTTTTCCCTTCTTTACACTCGTATACCCTGATCATGATGCCCGCGTTATGGAGGGCCTGGTTAATACTTACAAAGAAAGCGGCTGGCTGCCCGAATGGGCCTCGCCTGGCCATCGTAATTGCATGATTGGCAGTAATTCAGCCTCCCTGATCTCTGATGCATATATTAAAGGCATAAGAGGCTATGATATTAATACTCTTTATGAAGCTATCCTCAAGAATTCAGAGAACGAGGGACCGATGCATTCGGTGGGGCGTTTTGGTGTCTCTTATTATAATAAACTCGGTTATGTCCCTTACGATGTCAAGGTTAACGAAAATGCTGCCCGAACACTCGAATATGCTTATGATGATTTCACGATATGGAAACTGGCCAAGGAATTAAACAGGCCAAAAGATGAAATTCAACGGTTTAAACTGCGGGCGGGTAATTATCGTAACCTTTTTGATAAAACGACCAATTTCATGAGGGGCAAAAATCTTGATGGATCCTGGCAATCCCCCTTTGTACCGGAAGCATGGGGTGGGGCCTTTACTGAAGGAAGTTCATGGCATTACACCTGGTCGGTGTTCCAGGATCTCCAAGGGCTCATTGATCTTATGGGCGGAGATAAGGCGTTTATTGCCAAGCTGGATTCGGTTTTCTCCATGCCGCCGGTTTTCGATTGTTCCTATTACGGTTTTGAAATCCATGAGATTACCGAAATGGTAAACGGAAAAATGGGACAGTATGCTCATGGAAATCAGCCGATTCAGCATGCAATTTACCTGTATGATTATGCCGGTGAGCCCTGGAAAGCCCAATTCCATCTCCGTGAAGTAATGAATAAATTCTATTCTCCGGATCCCGATGGCTTATGCGGTGATGAGGATAACGGACAAACCTCGGCATGGTACGTCTTCTCAGCGATGGGAATGTATCCTGTGTGTCCGGGACAGCCGGAATATGCCGTGGGCTCACCCTTATTCGATAAGGTAACGCTCAATCTCGAAAACGGCAAACAGTTTATCATTCAGGCAAATAATAACCTGCCTGAAAATGTTTACATCTACAAGGCTAAACTCAATGGAAAATCATATACACGGAATTACCTTAAACATGAAGATATCCGGAAAGGCGGAGAATTGATTTTCGATATGAGCAAGGAGCCCAATACAAAACGCGGAACAGCCGCCAAAGATCGGCCGTACAGCATGTCGGCAAACAAATAAGAGTTAACCTTGTAGAGACGCATATCATGCGTCTCTGCCGACATCCGAATGGAGACGCAATTATGCGTCTCTACTCGTCATTCCTGATCTTAAGGCAATCAATCCCAACCATGTACCGGCCAACGGCTTTTGGTTGTTTGCCAATTATTTCAATCTGAAGGGTATTGATTCCTTGCTTCAGGTGAAATTTTCCAAGCCTGACTAACTCAGTGATCACCGGTTTGCCTGCTTGGTTATGATATCCTTTGAAAACCATCTCAACCGGCTGATCATTGATCATCATTTTAAAATCGCCGTAATCAATGGCTTTAGTGAAGTTTCCGGTGATGGTATAATCACCCTCCTGTGCCATTTCAAATTCTGCTTTCAGCAGTCCTTTGGGCCCTCCGTCCATCCACCAGAGCTGTGCATTATTGCTCCATCCCCATTCAGATGAGTTCTGGACTTCCCATGCCCCTGCCGATAGGCTGATAACACGCAGATGCTCGCCCTGCAGCATGCCGGCCAGATCGGCTACCGGCGGATACAGGTTTTCGCGCTTTAATGAAACCGGGATTTTAACGATTGCCGGATCCGGCTCCACAAGGCACTTACCGCCTGGTTTCATATACCAGTAGGAAACAACTGCATAGTTCATCTTAGTGGTTGCCCAATGCCATAGTTCCATATCAAAATTCAGTTTTTGCGTAAACGGAACGGCATCCAGCATCCGACGCCGCATATTAACCGTCATACCCGTATGGAAATTACCTGATCCATCGGGTTGTGCAATCAGAAAATGGTTGAAAAATTCGGGTCTGCACCAGGCATAACCGATATAATCTTCTGTACCGGTTCCGATATGGGACGGCAGTTTCTCGCCGTCGACATATACTTTTTCATCGCCTTCGCCCCACCAGGCATCAGCAGTATTGAAAATGGTGATGGCATCTCCGGCATATTGACCCTGACCTTCGAGTTTGACAAAATTGATGTCTTCATGTTTGCCTTTAATGTGATCACCTAAATATCCTTTTGTATCGATGCCATTGTATTCATGCCAGATAGCTCCAAAATGCATGGTGTTGCCGGTCCATTTGTATTTGCCGGTTGAAACATCAGCAATTTCCGCCGTTACTTTCTGATCTCCGTAGTTAATCAATTCAATGACAGCGGTTTTTCTGAATGGCATAACCCAGTATGCTTTCATAAGGCCGGTGCTGTCAACTTGTGTATACCATGTTTGATAAGGTCTGATCTGGTAACCGGTTCCAAAGAAATCACCAAGCGGACTCCAAACGGTTTTTTCTCTGTCAAATGTTATACAAAGCACCGTTGACCGCAATGCCTGCGGGAGATTATCGGCTTTGATCCTGACGGTCAGCGCATATATTGCCCGGGTTCCTTTTAGTTCGAGACTGATGTTTTTCCCAGGATCGATGGCGGCAGTGCCATCCATTTTATGCTGCTCCATTTCAGGACTATCCGGTGACTGATGAAGGCTTTTTAATAGCCGGTTCTGCAGTTCGCTGATCTGGATTGCATTGGTTTTGAGATCTTCCAGGGAGAATGATTTTACCGAAGTACCGGCATCGTAGGTGCGGTAATTAATATTGTAATAGACTGATGGGCTGTGTTTCTCGGGGTTCAGAGCAGGGCATTCATAAGTTATCTTGATTTGTTTTGAATAGGGTATCGGCATGTACAAATTGTGTCCGCGCTGCGCATATACCGTTAATGGAGATACTGATGAACTCAGTGGTTCACCAACCAGTTGGCCTCCGCTGATGATTTTCAATACAGGCCCTTCGATTTCCGGAATTGTATTTCCATCAAGATAAATCCTTAGCGTACCGGTATAGGCCTGTTCATTGCCAAAGGTCATCCAGAAACGAACAACCGCACCGGGTCCGGCTGCGTCCATCATGACAAATTCGCGGCGGCCGCTATTGGTTTCTTCCCTGACAAACCACGAAGCATCTGCGTTGGCAAACCAGCCATCCTGATCGGGTGTAATAGTTCGCCTGTCGTAGCTGCTGAATTGTTTGCAGATAAACCCGGGATCAGGGTACTCGCTGAGCAGGCGAGGATTTGTCATGTCCGTAATCAGGGTTCCGAAGGTTATGGTTTTCGGAGATGGGGTGCATTGGAATAATGTTGCAGCCAATAAGCAGATCAAGGCAATTCGGGTCGTTTGTGTTTTCATTTTTTCCGGGTTTAGAGGTTATAAAGTTATAAAAAGGAGTGCAATCATTGTTACCCAAACCAATATGTTTCTTAGCAACCCTGCTGCCCTGGAAATTCTGAAAGGGAATTATAACCCCGGTGAATATCGTCCGGGGGTGGAAATTGATCATCCGGAAAAGTAGCCAAGACTGCTCTGATGTTTAAAAATAATTCAAGGATGAAAAAGATATTCATTTTCCTGCTTTTTGTCATGCCTCGTTATTGTCAAATGATCTAATTTAGGCTCCTTGAACAACCTAAATATTTATCCGATATGGCAACAATAAAAAAAGAGGCAGCCCTTGATTATCATTCAAAAGGCCGGCCAGGAAAAATTGAAGTAGTACCAACGGTTCCTTACAGCACCCAGTATGACCTTGCTTTGGCCTATACACCCGGTGTGGCATTTCCATGTAAAGAAATTGAAGCTAACCCGGAAGATGCATACCTGTATACAGCCAAAGGCAACCTGGTTGCCGTAATCAGCAATGGTACAGCTGTTTTGGGTTTGGGGGATATCGGCCCGCTGGCCGGCAAACCTGTCATGGAAGGAAAAGGTTTGCTGTTTAAGATATTTGCCGATGTAGATGTTTTCGACATTGAGGTGAATGAGAAAGATCCTGAAAAGCTGATACAGGTGGTGAGAGCGATTTCTCCGACATTTGGCGGTATCAATCTGGAAGATATCAAGGCTCCTGAATGTTTTGAAATTGAGCAGCGTTTGATCAAAGAGTTGAATATTCCGGTTTTTCATGATGATCAGCACGGAACGGCCATTATTTCTGCTGCAGGTCTGATGAATGCACTTGTGGTCAACGGTAAAAAGATTGAAGATGTTAAAGTTTTAGTTAACGGCGCTGGTGCTGCTGCCATCTCATGTATTAAACTATACATTACGCTTGGGGTTAAGAAAGAAAACGTTGTTATGGTGGACAGCAAAGGTGTCCTCAATCGAAAACGCACAGACCTGAATTCATCAAAATTGCAGTTTGTCACCGATCGCAATATTGATACACTGGCCGAGGCATTTGTTGGTGCTGATGTATTTCTTGGTCTATCGGTAGCCAATGTGGTCAATAAGGAAATGGTCCGCTCGATGGCGAAAGATCCGATCGTTTTTGCCATGGCTAATCCGAATCCGGAGATTCCGTATGAAGAGGCCATGGAAAGCAGGGATGACATCATTTTTGCTACAGGCCGGTCGGATTACCCTAACCAGATCAATAATGTCCTTGGATTTCCGTTTATCTTCCGCGGGGCTTTGGATGTGAGGGCTTCAACGATCAACGAGTCAATGAAAATAGCCGCCGCAATGGCACTGGCAAAGCTTGCTAAAGAGG
>JBBAAF010000016.1:0-50154 GCA_041658425.1 Bacteroidales bacterium
CTGAGGGCCGAATGTCCAGGGTTCTACTGCATTGTTTCCTTCGTGATGTGCACGGCTCAATGGGTTGAATACGCCAAACTGCATCCAGCGGACATAGAGTTCGGCCATACCATCGCGGTCGTTGATAGCACCACAATACCCTGAAATATCAGTAGTCTAGAAAGGGATGAGACCCATTCCGGCAGACAGGGCCAAGGGTACTTGATTTGCGAGATTATTCCAGCCGCTGAATACGTCGTTACCGTTACCCGAATCGCCTGACCATGCAAAGGTATATCGTTGCATTCCGGCATAGCCGGCGCGGGTCATCTGGATACTCCAGCATCGGGCCGTTGCGATCATCGCAGCCCAATGGTAAATTGTCGACCTGGCCGGGGCCGCGCTCAGCAATGGTAATCGTAAATCATCAATAGTCAATCGAAATATAGCCTGCCCCGGTAAACGCCTTGTTCAATTAGTCGTTTGCTATGCCAAATTTCTGAACCAGTTTGTCGTATTCATATCTTGATATGGTTAACATACATCCATGTCTCACGGATGGCGGCAGGGAATACTTATCCCAGGTACTGAAAAAAGTGTACCCCGACACCTGATACCAGGGCCCTTCAACGGCCCGGGAAACCGAGAGCCCGTAAGAAACTCCGGGGTATTGCTCATAGTAAAGATACCAGGCTTTACCATCAGGTGAGGGGACCAGCATGGGAGCTTCCCGGAAATTAGGACTGACCGGTGGGGAAGGATAGGAATAAGGGCCTGATAATGAAGCCGAACTGCTAATCCGGATGGTTTTACCTGTGACCCATTCAAGGGTGGGGTATCTTTCGTCCTTTATTATAGCGTAATAGGTATCATTAACTTTCCGGATACTGGCATCAATAGTTGCTATATCCCATTCAAACAAGCGTTCAGGAATTATCCCGAATGTTAGCAAATCCTTTGAGGTAGTGTAGAGAGTTCGCTGACTTGCCCAGTATCTTTCGGGATCTTTATCCGTTCCCCATTCATGCGGTGTATGCCAAGTAAGGAGATATTCAGATCTGCTTTTATCGAAAAAGAGTTTTGGAGCTCCTATTCGTGACAAAGCATCCGGGTAATCCGAAATCTTTCGCAAATCAGGGGTATAATCGCTGTAATGATGCCAATCAACCAGATTATCAGAAACCCAGATATTAATATCTGGAGCCTCATCGTTTTTATTGCCAACCAAATAGTAACGATTGTCGTGACCTTTGCAGATGTCAGGATGTCCACGGTATTCTTCTAATACGCGTTTTCCTCCGTTCAGACTTTTCCAATGCAATCCGTCCAGACTTACTGAATAATAGAGTCTCCCATAATCATTATGTGTCATATGAGCGAAGAGATATGCCTCGTTAACCGGCTTGATTCCGGCAGCCTGACCGGGCGGATCCGGTTGCTGACCATTTGCATGGTACAGGGACCATGACAAAATGATTGGCATTAAAAGTATTTTAAACCCGTTTTTCATAAGATTGATGAATTCGTGAATGTCAGAATTGAATCCGAAGGACTCCGGTTTATACCGAACTCCGGAGCATCTATTGTTTCTTGTCTGTAAGCTTTCGGATCAGTTCAATTTCGTCCGGGCTGTATGCCGTGCCATCCGCACGGAATATATCATGAAACCAGACCGTTGGTTCTGATCCATCAGGAACAGGAGTATCCCAGGCATATATTGTATTGGTTTTTCCCGAGACCAGGCCCCAATTGATCGCTCCGATTTTATTCTCTTTGAGCAATGGCATAATATTCTCAAAACGGCTGTTTCGGGGTCTTGCCATATATTCGGTGCAAATCAAAGGCTTATTCAGGTGTTTAAGTGAATCCAATGCCTGCTTGTGGTTAACCTCATCCGCATAGTTATGATAGGTTATGATATCTGAATTCTCAAGTTGAAAAGCATTGAGGTTAACTAAATCCTTATTCCAGACACCAACAGAGAGAGGTTGGTCAGGATTAATCTCTCGGGCCCATTTGAAAACCGACCTGAGCAGATGCATGGACCGATCTCCATGTCCGGTGTTTCCCGGTTCGTTGTATAAATCCCACAGTGCAATACGCTCATCTTTGGAAAATGTTGATAGTACGTCCTTAACGTAAGCTTCCAGGATGGGGATCAGGCTGTCCTTGAATTGCCCATTATCCAGATAAAATGCGCTTCCCGGGTCCTGAACCCAGCCTGAGTTATGAATTCCGGTTTTGGGCTTAGGCTGAACGCCGGCTTGATAAACGGGATTCCAGCAGTCATCGAAGAAAACGAAGATTGTTTTAATGCCATGTCTATCAGCAATTCCCAGGTAAGTATTCATTCGTGATTTAAATCCGGTTTTATCCACCTCCCAAGCCAAATGGTGCAGGTAGACCCTCATGCAATTAAATCCCAATTCGCCTGCCCAGCCCAGTTCACGATCTATGGAAGCGGAATCAAAGCTCGCAGATTGCCAGGTTTCTAACTGATTAACCGCGGTACTTGGATTAAAATTGCTTCCTCTGTACCATGGGTGCACATTACCCCATGTAGCAGCCTTTTCCAGACTCCATATTCTTGATACTTCTGTGTTTAGCGCGCTATTTTTTCGTTTCACGTTATTGCACGAAATCAGCATGATCGCGATAATGGCTAACAGGCTGGTTTTTACAAATACTGCTTTCATATGGTCTCTTTTTGAATGATTTTGAGGATCAAATTCCTGATGTCGAAATAATTAACTTCTCGGTATACAACCGGGTTGATCCGGTTAAACGAATCAAATACAAGCCTGGAACGAGTCCGTCTAGCGGAATTCTGATATGAGAACCATATACCGGAAAGGCTCTGAGGAGTTTGCCGTTGATCCCGATCAACTCAGCTTTTTTAATGTCTTTTACAGGGAATGACAGGTTAACCGAGGTTGTAGCCGGGTTTGGAAACATCGAATATGGTTTTTCTTCAGCTATAACCGGATTCTCTTCTGAAGATGAAAGGATTTCTGAAGTTACCCTGAAATTGTCAAACTGAACACCTGAATTAAAGGAGCGCAAACCGGCCATTCCGTTCATTATCGGATCCGAATCGGTATAGTCAATTGCAGGATCTTTCTTGTCATCTAAATAAATCCGGATTCTGTTATCGTTAATAACCACCCTTAGATGATACCATATCCCCGTTATGAATGTACCGGGAGCAGAAGCAAGCATATTCCAGTTATAGTTGTGCTTTCCTAAAACAATGCTTCCGTAATTGAATCCTGCAAAATAGCCCTGCAAAAAATCAGTGCCCAATCCGGGATCGTTCCCGGCTCCGCCGGTGGAAGGGTTGGTCACCCTGAAAATCAGACCGGAGTTCATGTTGCGTATAAAATTAATATCAGTTTCCACGGTATAATCCCGCCAATACTGACTTCCGAAAGTTCGTTTACCGTAACCGAATACATTGGCTACACCACTGGAAATATTCCATGTGCCATCAGAGTATTTCCAATCACTTCCGAAAACTCCATTAAAGGTCGATATTTTGTCAAATGCGACATTATCCGCAAGGTCGAAGATGAGCCGGTAGAGATTCAATTGCCCTGAAACCACCTCAATCTTGACCTGGTGATATCCGGCCTGGAGATCAAGGTCCTTAACAACATGGGTTCTCCATGTTGATGAACTTGCAGTAGCCGAAAGGCTAACCTCGCCTGAAACATCGGTATTATCAAACCAAATGCGGATCTTGGTTCCGGGTTGTTCGGAGGCATAGTGAATTCCAAGATTAAATAAACCGGTGGTTTTAACGTTAACATTGTAAATCATCCATTCCCCGGTTTCGAATGAACCAACTGCAAATCCGCCGTCAGGATGGTTAACCAGGCTGGTTTGATCCGATCTGTAAAAGTTTTCACCCGGTTCCGATGGATCGCTTTCGTGATATGCAATACCTTCTCCGCCTTTAATAAAATGTATTGCCTCTATATTGCCGGGAACTGGTTTGTAAGCGTTAAAAATCCCGGAGCCGTTTATATCATTGCTCAAAGCAATATAACCGAACTGTGCATGGCTCCAGTCCGAAATGTATCCAGCCTGACCTCCATTCAAAAAGCCGGAGACCAGGTTTGCTATTAACATGCCATCAAGAAAAACCCGGTACGTGTGATTAGATTTTTCCAAACGAATGGAATGCCAATTGCCAAAATCAATATCTGCAGGAATATCAACTGAGGATAACATTTGCCAGGAATTGTCTTTCTTGATTTTTACGATTAATTGGTTAGTAAAACTACTGATCAGGACAACGCCATAATTCTGTTCATCGGTGTAACCAAATACACCGCCAAGCTGAGCAATAGAGCTATCTTGCCGGATGAAACGGAAGTTGTATTCCGCAATATAATCGGATTCGCAAATCACGCTGTTTATTGCTTTAAACCAGTTTTCCGATCCGGCTATCGCAGTGTCTTGTGCGAGGCAATCATTGTTGACCAGTTTCCATTTCCCTCCATCCGGGAAAGTCCAGTTGTCTCCTATTTTAGCCCGGTCAAAATAATCGTACATTTTGGGTAATGCCGGAGTTTCCTGTTCGAAATTCGTCGGTCCCAGGACTAGCATTTTATCATTATTCCAGGCAATACGGTCGATATTGAAATGACGGTAAGGCCCATTTGGACTAACGAGATTATGATAGGTGATGAAGTAGCTGTCAAGGTCGGGACCAACGAAAACACTCCCGTGTCCTAAACCGGAAAAAGTACCCATTGTACTGATTAACACGGGATTTTGTTTTGTAGCAGGAGTAAACTGACTAAGCGGTCCTGAAGTTCCTGACCCGTAGTCAATCCGGTATCCCCTGCTGATAACGTGGTTCCCGGTATAGATAATATAATAAACCCCGTTTCTTTTAAAGGCGCATGGACCTTCGGTCCATTGATTATTCATTTTTGCATTCACGTTGATATCAGCACCGGGTAAAATCGGGCTTAACATCCTGCACCCCAGAATGCCCTGATCGGAAGCATGATAGAAATACCATTGCGCATTGTCATCAATAAATACGGAACCATCTATGGTTTTACCTACATTGGAGGATTTGACAGCAAACGGACCAGTCGGACTGGTGGAGGATAAAACATAGTGTCCACCCCCGTTCGGGGAAGTATACATGTAAAAAGTGCCGTTCCAATAAATTACCTCAGGAGCATAGGCTGTGCGGGTAACCGGCTCCTGGGTACAAAATCCTTCGTATTTCCAATCCAGCAGGTTCCTGGAGCTCCAGCACTTAATTCCGGTTTCGTTATTCTTGGTACTGGGATAGAGGTAGTATACTCCTCTGTGTTTGAGAATATATGGGTCCCCGATTCCATAAGCAGGCCATTCTTCATTAAGAATGACAGGATTTTTCCATGTTTGCGAATAGGTGCCAGGAAAAAACAATGTCAGCACAAACAGAAGTCTTATTCTGATCATTTAATGAGGATTACGGTCAGTTAGTGGTTTTCTAAAGCACTATATGGTTTTTCCTGGTGTTAAAAAACAAAGGGGAGAGCCGGACAATTCCCAATTCAACAAGTAAGAATGAACCAGGACGGCCAGGCAATCCCCTATGTCTGAGTATCAGCAAACTATCTTAAGAAGATTTTGGTTGCATAGTTCACGGCCCGACCCTGAACTTTAACGATATATAAACCGGATTTAAGCGAAATATCGGTTGAGTTCTGAACCGGCCTTTTATCAATCAGAGCACCGGTAAGACTGTAAACCGACACAGTTTCATCGGTTACTGGTTGGTTCAGTTTAACATTAATACGGTTCATATAATCAGCATAAACTACCGGAACTTCTGATGGCAGGATAGAACCATCAATACCAGATGGACCTTTGGTGCTGTTATATAAAGCTACAATTTCAGCATCGGTCAAAGCTTTCTTGTAAACCCGTAAATCGCTCAAAGCACCCTTCCAGAGTTGATCAGGCCAGAAACTCTTTCCAAGGGCATTTTCCCGGTCATCCAAGGTGCCAATACTTCTGCTGAAACCACTTTCGGCAAATACTTCCTGATCATTTATGAAAAGAATGATAGAATCAGCTTTGAGTGCAACAACTGAATAGAACCATTCTCCCGGGTTAATGGTAGCAACGGCAGGATCAATGTCAATGTCAGCCCAGGGTCCAGCCGGATCGGAGAGTGTAAAGCGGAACCAGTTTTTAACAGGATCGGCTGCACCATTAACCGGGATAACCATCATCACATCTTTTGGCTCTGATTGATCTCCTTTCCCAAAAGAATAGATGCGTGACCATGGACGAACTTCGTCCATTCGGAACCAAACAGCAATGGTTACTTCAGTCAGGCCATTCAGGAATGACGGCAGGTTTGCATAGGCGGTTGAGCCCTCAAAATAGGCAACGGGTCCCCTTACAGCGTCGTTGACGAAGGTTACACCGTGGTTAGTCCCGTTTTTGCCACCGACTATGTCCGTTAAATCGGAAGTCAGCGGCCAATGATAATCCTGTGCGAAAGCTGGACTTCCGCAAACAAAAATTAACAGTGTGTAAAAAAGTAAACTCTTTTTCATAAAGTGAAATTTTAGTTAGAAATTTAATTATTAATGTATCATCCGTAATACTCTAATAGTTTGGATTTTGCTTCAGGTTTGGATTGTTATCCACTTCAAACTGAGGCAGTGGTAAAAGGTTATGCTTGTTAATTTGAAAATTGGTGAAATCAGGATCGCGTGAGATCAGTTCATTAATACCTTCCGGGGTATCCAGTAATCCCCACCGCTTCAAATCGATCCATCTTACCGATTCCAGTGATAGTTCCAGTGCCCTTTCCATTTGAAGGCGCTTAAGGAATGCTTCCTTTGAGTTCACGCAGGCTGCGATTTCCGGTGCCGTGCTTGAAGCTAAAGGCGGGAGGTTGGTACTGGCACGCATCCGGACGCGGTCAACATAGAGTGCAGCCTTTTGAACATCATCAAGTTGAGCAAGACATTCGGCATAACAGAGCAGAACATCAGCAAAACGGATCACACGGTAATTAATGGGGGACCAGTAATCTGTCCGGCTTTTAAAATAGTCATCACCGTATTTGCGAAAAAAGCAATCCTTATACCAGTTGAAGCGCCATTTTTTAATTGTCCCGGCAAAGAGGGTCTCAGATGGAAAATCCTTAAAAATATCCGGATAAATAATACTTGCCCGCAGACGGTCATCAATGTAAGTCCCGTTTACACTATTGTCAGCTGTGCGTTCCTTCTTGTATTCCGTCACGAGCCAGGGCCTTGGTTGTCCGTCACACCAACCGATACCGCGCGGTGCAAAAAATTGTGACCGGCTATTTCCAAGACTCATGTTGGCTACATCTTCGTCATTCATGCTACCGTTATCCCTGTCCATTACCGTTTCGTTGACATCCGAGAATTGTATCTCAAAGACAGATTCAATGTTATTCTCCTTAAAATGAGTAAAATTATCACTGTAATTGTCCATCAAACCGTAATTGGCTGCTCCATCACCTTCTACCATCCAGAAAAAGGCATCCTTTGCATCCAGCCACCGATGCATCTGCATATAGGTTTTTCCCATAAGAGCCAAGGCGGCACCTTTGGTAACCCGTCCCTGGTCCGCACCGGTCCATTTGGCGGGAAGATCTTCAGCAGCCTGTTTGAGATCGTTCAGGATAATATCATAGATGGCTTCGGTATCCCCAACCTCATAGGTGTCTCCAGGATTGGAAGGCTCTAAAACGATGGGGAGGTTTCCGAACAGAATAACCAGATTGAAATAATCAAATGCACGGATAAACCTGGCCTGAGCAACGATTTGCCTGAGCTGCGTACTCTCCGTTTCATTTTTCGCTTCGATCGCCGAAACGAATTTTATTACCTGGTTTGCTTCAAAAATTTGCTTGTAGTGCGACTTAAAAATCAGGGATCCACCCTGTATAAAGTTGTAGTTTATGTAATTAAAACGGGTCCAATCTGCTAATTCATTCCATGGACTGTTACTGTATCCCTCATCACTAGTGAGATCATAGCGGAAGTAGATCCATCTTGACCAGTTTCCTGCCCGGTAGAACTGACTATATGTTGCCGATATTCCTCGTTGTGCATCCTCAAGCGTTTTCCAGAATGTAGCCTGCGTGGGAACATTTGGATCGGATACGTCGAGTAAATCTTCATTGCAGGTACTCAAACCTGCAACTACTGTCAACAGGATAATATATTTCTTTAACATGGTTGACATTTTTTGAAGTTAGAATCTTGCTGATACAGAAACTAGAAATGATCTTGGTGTTGGATAAGAGTTATAATCAGACCCAAATTCAAGCACATTGCCATTGTTAAACTCAGGATCCAGTCCACGGTATTTGGTGAAGTTGACTAAGTTCTGAGCGGTTAAAGACAGCCGCAGAAGATCCACATACTTTTTAATACGGTCAATTTTAAAATTGTATCCTAAGCTTAATAGCTGTATTCTGAAAAAAGAGCCGTCTTCCAGCCATCTGTCGGTATTGCCCAGGACATTACGTTCATCACCATAGAGAATTCGCGGAAAATCAGTGTCGGTGTTTTCCGGCGCCCAAGGATCAATTCCGTTCCGATAGTTCGAATTGTCACTAAACCGTTCAACCAAAGCACGTGTGCCATTCCAGATTTTTTGTCCGAAGGCACCGAACCCATGCATGGAAAAATCGAGATTCTTGTAAGTAGTTTCAATGCCAAATCCGGCTTCGAATTTTGGCCATGGGCTGCCAACGATCTGACGGTCTCCTGCTGCCGAGATAAGCCCGTTATCGTCGAAATCAACATACCGGATATCTCCTGGTTTTGCATTCGGTTGAATCACAACTCCGGATGAATTCACATGTTGTAAAACTTCCTCTTCCGATTGAAAAATTCCATCTGTTTTAATCAGATAAAACATGGCAAGAGGCTGTCCAACGGTCGTTTTACACAAATTGGTTATAATGGTTGGATCGCCATAGGGTAAGTCGAGGACTTCGTTATTAAGTTTTGTAAAGTTGGCAGAAACGGAATAACTGAAATTCCCTTTTGATTCTTTCCAGATTAACTCCATTTCTACACCTCGGTTCTGCAGGGTGCCGGCGTTGACCCACGGATTTCCGCCATCGTTTCCGGTTGCGAGAGCAATCGGAAATTCCACAAGGACATCTTGAGTGGTTGAAACAAAGTAATCCGCTGAAACCTGTAACCTGTTTTTCAGTAAGGCTAAATCTGTTCCGAGGTTCATTTGTTTCTTGGTTTCCCACCGGAGGTCAGGATTAATCAATTCACGCTGGATTGCCCCCGTGTACAGCGTTTCAAACTGGCCTGTACCAAAGATTGCAAGCCCGAAAGTACTCAGCCTGGGAATGTAATCAAGAATGCCGGAATTCGCACCCCAGTTCTGAAAGGCGCTGTTTCCCAATTCCCCATAGCTGCCCCGGATCTTAAGATCATTGATCCACGAAATATTAAAGAACTTTTCCCGGCTGATTCTCCATCCTGCAGAAATCGATGGAAAATAACCTGTGCGATATTCGCGACTAAACTGGGATGTTGCATCCCTTCTTAAAGTTGCACTTAATAGATATTTACCATCAAAATCATAATTAATGCGGCCAAAATAGGATATACGCATGATTTCGGCCCGAAAACCGCCTACTGATGGGCTTGAGCTACCCGCATTCAAAACATCCAGGTATTCGCCACCAGAAACGAAAATATCGTTGTTAAGTCCCCATATCTGTTCATAACCTTCCCGGTTGAAACTGGAACCCAGGACAGCATGCACATTGTGTTTTCCGAAGCTGTGCTCAAAGGTCAGGAAGTTGTCAAATAGCAGAGAGTGGTATTTCGCCTTGTTTTCATAAACATGAGAGGGTTCATACGGAAGGTTAAGTGTGAAATTGCCGATTTTCCTCAAGCGCTTGAAAGCATCAGAACTTGTTTCGTAACCAAGGCTCGTCCTGAATTTTAGGAACTTGAAGATCTGTGCTTCACCGTATACATTTCCACGGATCCGGATGTTCTCCGAATGGAGTTTAACCAGGTTTTGTATTGCAAGAGGATTGGTACCAAAGGTCCTCGCCCGCCCTTCGTCTCCGTATCCAAAACCTCCCGGATTCAGAGAGTCGTAAACAGAAATATCCGGAGTCATGCGCATGACATCGGTAATTGGATTTCCTCCGCTGTACGGAACAACCTCTGTGTCAGTGATCGCCAGGTTCTCACCGAAAGTAAAAATTCCCTTTTTAGCTTCGGTATTGACTCTCAGACTATATCGCTTAAAGTCGGTGCCGATGAATGTTCCGTTATTGGTATAATAGTTTCCGGAAACAAGGTAGTTGCCCTGTGAAGTTCCACCCGAAACGCCTAGGTTATATTCGCTTAAGAATCCGGTTCTCAGAGTTTCTTTTTCCCAGTTGGTTGAATTTTTAAAATGGTTCTGAGGAGACAATCCCGCATTGGTATACGCCATGTCGTTGAAAAAGAAGAAATCAGTAGTGTCCATCAGGTTCAATGAAGGAAGCTTTTCGATACCTATTTTTGACGAGAAATCAATTTTGGTGGCTCCACTTTGACCTTTTTTTGTGGTAATGATGATGACCCCGTTGGCGGCTCTGTTTCCATAAATGGCTGCTGCAGAAGCATCCTTAAGGATCTGGACCGATTCGATATCATTGACATTGAGGTCCCGGATTCCCCCTGTTGTGATGAGACCATCGATGACATAAAGGGGATTCTGATTCCCAAAATTGGCAATACCTCTGATCTTTATATTGGGTTCACTTCCAATATCACCATTCTGCCTGACATTTACTCCGGATGCCAAACCCTGGATGGCCTCTCCAACGGAAAGTGACTTGCCATTTGCTAATGCTTTCGAATTAATTACGGATACAGACCCGGTCAGATCTTTTTTCCTGATGGTACCATATCCAATAACTACCACTTCGTTCAGGTTACTGACAGCAGGAACGAGTTTTACGTCCATCCTGGTTTGGCCGTCCACCGTAACTTTCTGCGTTTCATAACCCATATAAGAAAAGACAAGAATGTTTTTACCTTCCGGGATTTCTATATTGTAATTACCATTCAAGTCGGTGATAGTGCCCTTGGTTGTACCTTCAACCAGGATGCTGACTCCCGGTATGGGTTCACTCGTCTTTGCATCGGTTACAATACCAGTAAGCGTCTGAGGTTGTTTGGGTAACAGAATGATCAGATTATTATTCACCACATTGTAGCTCATTTTCGAATTATCAAGAAGGTTGGCCATCAGTTTCGGAAGTGTTGTATTCCCTTTTACCTCAATATTCGTCACCTTGTTAATGTCGATCAGGTCCGAGCGGTACAGAAATTTGTATTCCGTCTTTTCCTCAATTCGCGTAAATGCCTCCCTTAGGGAAACATTACTCAATGAAAGATCAATGTTCACCGTCTGCGAAAACACAGATGCATGAACATTAGTAATTCCGAGAATCAATAACAGCAGTGCGATTTTCATAATTTTCAGCATTTTGAAACGACCGGAAATGTGCCGGGCGCAGCCAGTAAGTATTTTTTTTTCCATACTTTTGAATTGATTATTTTTTCTATTCATTTTATCTTCCTTGCCGCAAGCAAGGGGGGTAGACCAGTGTTTCCCGATTTTACTTATTCGCAGTAAGTTTTCGGGCAAATTCCGGAACCAGGAGGATCTGGCGCTCTGCCAGGTCCTCTTTTTAGCTTTCAGTCAGGAGGTATATTTTTCATGCCTTTTCATGTTTATTGAGTTATTAATCTAGTTATTTGGATTTTAGGTAAATATCGCGGAATGAAATTTCGTAATGATAAGATTTCTGTGATGATAACTTCAAGGCTTCCATGGCCTGGTTAATCGTTTCCTTTTCGAAAACACCGGTAAATTTGTAATTCTTAATCCTTTCGTCCTTAAAATGGATTTTTACATCGAACCATCGCTCGAGGTCAACAGCAAGTTCCCCAAAAGGACGATCGCGGAACACCAGTTTCCCATCTTTCCAAAGTTTTTCCTCTTCCGTATTGATATTTTTCTGCACAACGAAATCTTTAACCTGGGTGCTTTGAAAGTGTTTCATATCTGGCTTTTGCTCCGGTAAGGATTGGTCACTGGTTGTGACTTCAACATTTTTAGCATCGCGTATGATAATGCACTTTTCGTTAGGTTTTAGAAATATCTCCTGCGGTTCTTTCCCTTTTTGCACCGTCGAGGTAATGCTCAATTTACCTTCAATCAGGGTGGTTTCGATGGTGTTTTCGTTGGGAAAAGCCTTGATATTGAATGATGTGCCGTAAACCTTTACCTTAATTTCATTGGCAAGCACATAAAAAGGCTTTTCGGGATTATGCTGAACCTCGAAAAACGCTTCACCCTGCGCGATCACTTCGCGTACCTTACTATTAAATTGCGTGGAATACTTGAGGGATGATTCCGAATTGAGCCAAACCTTCGTCTTGTCGGGTAGCACAACGCGAGTACGTTGCCCCCGGGGTGAATAAATGTAAGTATAGCCTTCGGGTTGTTCATTTTTCAGGCTGTTTTGACGGCTGTAAAAATAAAGGGAGGAGATGATCGAAAAAAAGAAAAGGATTGACGCTGCCGACGACAGGAAGATGAAACGCTGGCGCGAAAATGAAAAGCGTTTTGCGGGTTGATGTATCCTGGAGAGTATCTTACTCCATTCCATGGAATTGTTTTCCCATTTATTATTAAGAATGGCGATTTTGACCAGCTCGTCATCCATTATTTCATCGTAGATGTTCTGATTCAGTACGGATGAATCCCGCCAGTATTCCAATTCCCGTTTCTCGTTGGGAGAGAGGCCATTGCGTAGAAGCTTTCGAAAAAGCGACCAGGGTATGTTAAATTTCATTGTTGTTCTTTTTAGTAAAAGACCCGTAAATTGCCTTTTACCACCAAGAAGAATGAAAAAAAAGTTATGCAGCAAAAAAAAGTTTGAAATAGTAAGGTTTCAGCGCGGAGCGTAGTTTTTTCAGTGCGATGGACATTTGACCTTCCACGGTGTTAATTGAAATATTCAGAAACTTAGCGATATCCTGGTAAGTCATTTCCTCATCCCTGCTAAGCCTGAAAATTTGCTGGCAGCGTGGAGGTAGCGAACTGATTGCTTCATTGATTATGCCCTCAAGTTCACGCATCTCAAATTCTGTGTCGATCGATTGCGAATCCTGCATGGAAGCAGTCATCTTTTGCTTGATAGTCTCATGCAATTGATTATTACGGATTTGGTTCAGTGCTTTATATCGCCCTGCCGCATAAAGGTACGACTCCAGCGATGTTTTGATCTCGAGGGTTTCCCTGTTTTCCCACAGGTAAACGAAAATATCCTGTGCTATATGTTCGACCAGCAACTCATTCTTAAATAAAAATAGCAAGTACCTGTTCAGATTGCTGTAATGCATATTAAAAATAACCTCAAGGGCATGAATATCTCCCTCTTTCAGCTTTTGCAAAAGAAACAGGTCTTCGGTATATAAAGTACTCCCCATTTTTTTAAACCACGGATTAACAAATGTAAGTTTATTTTCTCTGAATGATTTTTCTTTGAGTCCACTCCGAAAAGTCGGAGCAGTGTTAATAACTTGGTTTATAAATACGTTCCACGTTGAACAAGCGGCTCAGGCATTGAAACCATTAGCAGGAAATGCAGCATATTTACTTTTTGCTGTTGGCATAATCGGCACCGGACTTTTAGCCATTCCCGTTTTGAGTGGTTCACTTTCTTACATCATCACCGAATCATTTGGTTGGAAAGAAGGATTGGATAAAAAATTTCACAAAGCAAAAGCATTTTATATTATCATTGCCATTTCACTGATCTTGGGGTTATCGTTGAATTACATTGGTATTTCGCCAATTAAAGCGCTGATTTATTCAGCCATTCTTTATGGATTGACTGCACCTGTTTTAATTGCAATCATTCTTCACATTTCAAACAACAAAAAAATAATGGACAAAAATACAAACGGAAAAATATCTAATATTCTTGGATTTGCGACATTAGTTCTTATGACCGTTGCTGGTGTGATTTTAGTTTACATGCAACTAACTTAAACGTAGAACTACACGCCTACCTCGTAAAAACGTTTTCATTTTTATCAATGCAGGCAACAGCTTGAATGTTAGCGTTTTTATTTTCAATTGTAAACGGTTCATCAGCAATATAATTTCTCATACGGCATCCCATCAATGATACCGTGCATTTGTCGTTTCCTGTAATTTTCATAAAATCATAAGAAACCCCCAGAGTAGTAAGAGCACCATTGTGACCTGAGAATGCTTCAACATTAGATATTGCTGTATGACCTTTGCCTTCTATCAAAAATGGGTGAATATTTTGTACAGCTTCTCCTGTATTCGCTATTATTGCCCCCTGCGCAATTTGCCAATTTCTGTTTGTGGCGTTATTTCCTGATTTATGTATACCTATCGTAACACAATCAAGATTAAAATTCGTTAGTTGCCCATAGGTCTCTGCCCCAAGATATATTCCTCCGTAAGTTCCAAAAGTAAAAATGTCAATCAATTGAGCGTTATCAGTATGATCAATAAAATAAGCAAATGTCTTTTTTGAAATCACTTCATTAATTATCTCAGGCGAAAAACCACCTGCGAAAAGCCTGTTTACTGATGGATTTACATGACAGTGCAATATTCGGGGAATATCATAACAATAGTCTATACGAATAAAGGTTCCGCCTAAGGAGTATCCAAAACAGTGTTCTACAGTTATTAACTCACACGCCTTTCCTTTAGGTGCAGCAAAATCCATCGCCAGATATTCACCGTAAAATGTGAGATTATTCAATGTTACCCCTTCACTGGGATAATCATAAGAGAGTCTGATAGTAGCAGGATATTCAATTATTTTGGAAGGATCTTTGGTTGACTGTTCAGAATACCAAAATTGAATTCCTGATATCTGTGTAGCAGATTCCACAGTTATGAAAACATTTTCTTTGTCCGTTATTTCAAAAACACTCCCAACGGGTTGAGGTTTTAAAGGATGACATGTTCCTCGTGGTGTTGCCGCATTTGCCCCGATTAATGAAACATTTCTTCTAAGGATTATTCCTCCGGCTATGCGATAGGGTGTATCAGTAGGGTCAACAAATAGGCTGCCTCCACAAATTGTCATACTATCAATGGCTTTTTGTAGGTTCAATCGATTTTCTTCAGGTGAATTGGAGGGTTTCACTCCAAACCTCTGAATACTTTCCCCGCAAGTTACTTTAGTTAGTAAAAAACAGGCTATGAAAAGGAAACATTTTGTTTTCATATTACTATTCACTGTTGTCCGGTAAAAGTAAATAAAATGGGGTAGCCCCGTAGAGCTAACCCCAAGTATGGTTAATTTTATAGTGCTAACAAAAAATTGACCATGAGTAAAAATACAAATTTTACCGGACAGCCGATCTTTGGACAACTATTAATGTTTATGAGTCGCCCCAGAATCCATGGCATATCTGCAAAACATGATGCTGACCGGTATGTTAAGAAGCTTACCACTTATAAGCATGTAATCGTTTGGATTACCTGCCCAAACGGAGCACATTCAGATATTTTGGTCAAATAGTTGTATCCCGGTCATAAATTAAGAAGATTATTATTGAATCTTCCATGCGAAAAGGACTCCTATTTTTTCTCAGGATACCCCTTACTAAACCTATTTGAAGTATTATTTTATCTGTCAGTGATTTATGATATTTTTTCCGGTACCAGGTAAAGAAAACTTCTGGTCAATCCTTTATGCAATTTTGTCTGGTGCCCGCGGAGCAGCTCTCCAACCCCCTACTGTAGTAATAGCAGAAAATCCCGTGTCGTATTCATTGAATCAAAAAAATGCAGGTTTGATATTGCTGCCATAAAAAAGCTTTATGTTAAAAAAAAATCGCTCATTTAGTGCAATAGATTCTCTAAAATCAGGTAAGAACCTTTCTATCATTCTCTTTGCTTTTTTTCTGTTTTTTTCCGGAAAAGCAGATGCACAGACAGTAGAGGCCACCATTTTAGCTGCTGATATCAACAATGGCTCATCTGATGCCTGCGGGATCAAGAGCCTTTCAGCAAGCAAAACTACCTTTAGCTGCGCTGATGTAGGAACTACAACGGTAACATTGACCGTAACCGACGACAATAATAACTCTTTAACCTGCGATGCGACGGTTACTGTTGTGGATGACATTGATCCTGTCGCGGTATGTAAAAACATCACGGTTAACCTCGATGCCGATGGTTCTATAACCATCACCGGGGCTGATATTGACAATGGATCCTACGATAACTACGCTAGCAGCCTGATCAGAACAGCTACACCCAATACCTTCAACTGCACTGATATTGGTGCAAATCCTGTCACCCTCAGGGTAACCGATCCTGAAGGAAACTGGGATGAATGTACAGCCACTGTTACCGTTCGGGATGCCAGCAAGCCCTCATTCACCTTCTGCCCGAGCGATAAGACTCCCGTGACCGGTACCGACGGGGGGGTGTGTACCTATACTCATAATGACAATACATGGAATCCTACAGCTATAGATAATTGCGCGGTTACTTCATTAACCTATACGGTTTCCGGTGCCACAACAGTAGTTACGGCACCCAATACCACCCTGAACGGCCAGGTATTTGAAAAAGGGGTAAGCATCGTAACCTGGACTGCCACAGATGCATCCGGAAACAGTGAAACCTGCGCTTTTACAGTAACAGTTAAAGATTTGCGAAGCCCGAAGGCACTATGTAAATCGGCAACGGTTCAGTTGGGCAGAGATGGAACCATTACCGTTTTGCCGGCTGCTATCGACAATGCTTCGACTGATAATTGTGGTATAACGCTTTATCAGATTTCAAAAGGCGACTTTATTTTCAGCTCTTCGGTATCATATAGTTGCAGCGACATTGGTGTAAAAAGTGCCAAACTGTTGGTAAGTGATGCCAAGGGTAATTTGGCAATATGTTCAACAACCATAACTATTGAAGACAAACAGGCACCCACGCTCGACTATCTGGCTGACAGAAATGAGTTTACCGACAACGGTGTTTGTACATACACTCATTTAGATAATCTTTGGGATGTAACTGATAATTGTGATCCAAATCCTATCAGGACCTATACTGTTAGCGGAGCAACCACAGTTGTTACCGCTCCGAACACAACACAGAACGGGCAGGTTTTCAATCAGGGAACAACCACTGTTACCTGGACAGCCACCGATGCAAGTGGCAATTCGGGTACAACGGTATTTAATGTTATTGTTTCCGACACTCAGAATCCTACCATTACCTGTCCGGGAAATATTACGCAAAACGTAGCTGTTGCCGGTAATATTTCAGCAACCGTATCAGGAATTGCCGATCCAACCTATGGCGATAACTGCGCTGTAACCAAACTTACCTATGCATTATCAGGTGCCACTACTTCGGCTGCCCAGGCTTCAGGTATTAATTTATTGAGCAGCGGGACCTTCAATCTGGGAACCACAACAGTTTCCTATACAGCGTATGATGCTGCAGGTAATTTGCAGAATTGCACTTTCACAGTCACAATCAATGCACTGCCATCAAATGCAGTTACCGTTAATCCCACTGCCATAACAACTTATGAAGATATAATTCCTCTGGCAACATTCACCGTAGTATTGCCAACTGCACCAACAGGAACAGTCGTATTTAATGTTGCAAGTAGTGATCTTACCGAAGGAACTGTTTCAACCAGTGCATTAACCTTTAATGCAGACAATTGGAATGTTCCTCAGACGGTAACTGTTACCGGTGTAAACGATGATGTGGATGATGATAATATCCCATATACAATTGTTTTAACCACCAACCAGTCGTTGACTGACCTGCTTTCAGGATATTATAATGTTGATCCTACGGATGTTAGCGCCATAAATATCGACAACGACGTTGCCGGTGTAACCGTATCAGCCATCAGCAGGGCTACTACCGAAGCTATTGGTACAGCTACCTTCACCATGGTGCTGAATACCCAACCAACCGCAGATGTTACCTTTACACTCTCGAGCAGCGATCTTACGGAAGGAACGGTTTCTCCGGCATCACTTACCTTTACCGCCGCCAATTGGAATACAACTCAAACGGTTACTGTAACCGGTATTGATGATATCGTGGTAGACGGAAATATTGCTTATACCATTTTAACTGCCGTCAATCAGACCTCAACCACCGATGCACTTTACAAACCGCTGAATCCGGCAGATGTTTCGGTGACCAATACCGACAACGATGCTGCAACAGTAACTATTGATAATGTAACGCATCTTGAAGGCAACAGCGGAACAACCAACTTTGTGTTTACCGTGACCCATTCAGGAGCAGAAGTTATTGGTGGCTATTCTGTTTCATACTATTCGCAAAACGTAACCACAAAAGTGCCTGGTGATTACACAGCAGTGGGTGGCTCTATAGCCTTTACCGGAGCAATCGGCGAAACAAAAACCATTACTGTAGCAGTAAATGGTGATGTGATGGTTGAATCCAATGAATCATTCAGGGTAGTTTTGAATACTGTTAGTGCTGGAGGTAAAAATGTAACCATCCCGGAAATAGGTAAAAGAGGCACCGGAACCATCACTAACGACGACAATGCAACGCTTGCCATCAATGATGTTGAAATAACCGAAGGCAACACAGGCGCACAGACGCTTAACTTTACAGTTACACTCAGCATGGATGTTGAAGACGGGCTGACCATTAACTACGTCACTGCCGACGGAACAGCTACAACTACCGATACTGACTATACAGAAAAGACCGGTTCACTTACTTTTACAGGAACCGCAGGTGAGACTAAAACAATAGGGGTTACCATCAATGGTGATCAAAAGGTTGAACTGAACGAAACATTCCTGGTTAACCTGAGCAATATCGTTACAGTAAGCGCCCCGGCAGGAACGGTTACTTTTGCCGGTAATTCAGGAACAGGAACCATCAATAACGATGATGCAGCCGTTATATCAATAACAGGATTTACTGTAGACGAAGCTGTCGGTACTGCAAACTTTTCCATTATCATGGATAAAGCGGTTCAGACAGCCTTTATGGTTGACTTTGCCACTTTAGACAATACGGCTCTGGCCGGCACTGACTATACCGCAGTGGGTACCACAACACTAAACTTTGGTGCAGCAAACCCACTTACACAAACCGTAACCGTTAATATTACGAACGACATTCTGGTTGAACCTACCGAAACCCTCCGCGGAACCATCAGCAATTTGAGTGCCGGTGGCCAGAATGTAACCATTGCCCCAGCAACTGCCAATGGAACCATCCTCGACAATGAATCAGCCAGTGTTGCCATCAATGACATGAGTGTTGCTGAAGATGCAGGTACTGCCACTTTCACGGTGACACTGACAGGCAATATTCAGGATGCGTTGACGGTAAATTATACCACCACCAGTGGCTCAGCGCTTCCAACAGGCGATTATACCACAACTACAGGTACAATCACATTCATAGCCGGTTCATCGAGCGGTTCAACACGAACTATTATTGTACCAATCGTGGATAATGCTATTGCAGAGCCAACCGAAACCTACACAGTTAATCTCAGCAATATTGTTAGCACCGGAAGTGCTTCCATCAGCGATGCACAGGGGCTGGGAACCATTACCGACAATGATCCGGCCATCATCACACTTAGTGGATTCACAGTAACGGAAACCAATGGGACACAATCACGGGATTTTGTGGCTACCATGAGTGGTGCAGCACAGGCCGACGTGGTGATCACCTTCACTACAACCAACGGTACAGCCGGAGCAACTGACTTTAGCGCACAGAGTACAGTGTCCTACGCGATCCCTGCCGGCTCGACCACCGTCAATATCCCGGTAACGGTACTGGGCGACGATATAGCAGAAGCAGTAGAAACCTTCACGGGAACCATCCTGATCAGCAATGCCAACGGCCAGCAGATTTCAATCGGAACACCAACGGCTACAGGTACTATCGATGATAATGATAGCTCTATACTTTCGATTACCGGATTTACTGTGAACGAGAATGCCGGTACTGCTAACTTCACTGTAACCCTGAGCAATACTGTTCAAAACGCCTTCACGGTCGACTTTGCCACTTCTGATATCACGGCATTGCAAGGCTCAGACTATACCTCAGTTACATCCGCATTGAGCTTTGGTGGAGCAAATCCTTCACCCCAGACAGTTTCAGTCCCCCTTGCAGATGATGCACTGGTGGAATCTGTAGAAACCCTGCTTGGAACTCTAAGCAACCTGGCCCCCAATAGCCAGAATGTGACTCTGTCAACCGGAATTGAAACCGCGACAGCTATCGGCACGATCAACGACAATGATGGGGCTACCCTGTCGATAGATGACGTATCGATACCTGAAGGCGACAGCAGTACAAAAACGCTAACCTTTACAGTTACCCATAGTGGCGGCAGCGCGGATGCGCCGTTTACAGTGAACTATTTAACTCATGATGCAACCGCGGTTGCATCGGGGGATTATCTGACAACCAGTGGAACCCTTTCATTTACAGGTGCCACCGGGGAAACTAAAATAATTAATGTTACGGTTAACGGTGATAATATCGTAGAAGCAACAGAAACCTTTACGGTTGATTTGAGCGGCATATCCGCAAGTGGCAGAAATGTGACTTTTACTGATGATCAGGGGTTAGGAACGATTACTGATAATGATAATACAACTGTAAGCATCGACAATATTACACTCAACGAAGGCAACAGCGGAACTACCGGTTTTGGATTTACTGTTACACTTTCAGGTGCATCTGATGCAATTGTCACCGTTGATTATGCAACAGCAAATGGCACGGCTACTATAGCCGATGGCGATTATACAGCCATTACAACGACTACTTTAACTTTTGCACCGGGTGAAACCAGCAAGACCGTGACCGTTTTGGTTAATGGAGACAAGAAAACAGAATCTGATGAAACTTTCAGCATTGGGCTGAGCAATCTGGTGACCAACGGAAGGAATATCACCCTTGGTAGTTCAACCTGGACAGGAACGATTACCAATGATGACCATTCGCCTGTTGTTGCGGATATTAGTAAAACAGGAACTGAAGATGTTGGTTTATTATTTGCAGCAACTGATTTTACATCGAAATTCAGTGATTCAGACGGAGATGCGCTCAATAATATTAAAGTAGTCAGTTTGCCGTCGAACGGAACTCTTTATTTAAGCGGCATTGCAATAACGGCTGGACAAGAGATATCAGCAGCCCCTGTGGCCAACATTACTTTTACCCCGACATCCAACTGGAATGGTTCAACAAGTTTCGATTGGAACGGATCTGATGGAGCAAACTGGGCCGCAATCAACGAGCAGGTTAATATCACAATTACTGCGGTTAATGATGCCCCGGTTGCAGTAAATGATGTCACTACCACTTTGGAAGACACACTTGTAACCCTGAATGTTACAACAAACGACATCGATGTGGATGGAACCATCGATGTAACTTTGGTTGATCTAGACCCTGCAACTGCCGGTATTCAAACAACATACACCGTAACCAGTCAGGGGACCTATACCGTTAACAATTTAGGTGAGGTGACCTTCTATCCGGTATTGAATTTCAATGGTATCCCAACACCTGCTAATTACACCGTTAAGGATAACTCAGGAGCCACTTCAAACATTGCAACCATAACGATTACGGTTACGGCAATTAACGATGCTCCTGTAATCATTAATGAGAATATCAGTGTTTGTCAGGGCACCTCTTATTCAGGTACCGTGATTAATGGTGATTATGATCCTGATGGAACCGGGTTAACAGTAAATACGGTTTTAATTACTACTCCGGCTCATGGTACTTTTACGATAAATGCGGCTGGTTCCTTTACCTACGTTCCCGATTCAGGTTACTTTGGCACGGACATGGCTGTTGTATCCATTTGTGATGCCGGCATTCCGGGTATCGCGTGCGCAAATGATATCGTATACATCACGATAGATAAGAAAATTCAGGCCAATGCCGGTGAAGATCAGAATTGGGTAGAGCTAACCAGTTTCACTGTTTCAGGGAACGACCCATCACCGGGAAGTGGAGCCTGGACCCTCGTTAGTGGTCCGAATACGCCCACCATTACAAGCCTGTCATCGCCAACAACAACGATAACAGGTGCAACAACCGGAACATACATTTTCCGCTGGACGATCTCTAACGGTATTTGTCCGTCAGGCAGTTCAACAGTTGAAATAAATAACTCTTTACAACCTGCTATTTCCATAAGCGATGCTACTGTGGTTGAGGGTACCCCATTAAATTTCACTGTCACGCTCAGTTATGCAAGCGGTCAAACAATAACAGTGAATTACAGCACTGCAGATGGAACAGCCACCATCGGTGATAGCGATTATACAGGCATTTCATCTACTTCTGTGGTTTTCGCCCCAGGGGAGAACATTAAAACCATATCTGTTTCAACAACTTCCGACAATAAGGTTGAACTGGACGAGACCATGTACCTGAACCTGGCCAGTTCCACGAACGCTACAATATTTGACAATCAAGGTATGGGTACCATATTGAATGATGATATGGCAACCTTGTCTGTCGATGATATATTAATAACTGAGGGTAGTACACCCGGAACTGTCAATGCCGTATTTACGGTAACTTTGACAAATCCCGCTCAGGCTGCCATTACGATTAATTATGCTACTAGTGAAAGCACTGCAAGTGCAAGCTCTGATTTTACTACCACATCGGGAACATTAACGTTTAATCCGGGTGTCACAACACAGACCATCACGGTTCCGATTACCAGCGACCTGATAGCAGAACCGGAAGAAGCCTTCACGGTAACATTGAGCAATGTATCTATTGCTGGTCAGAACATTACGATCGGCACCACTACTGGTACCTGCACAATCACCGATGATGATGTGGCCAATATCACATTGTCAGGATTTACCATTGCTGAAACTAATGGAACTCAGACACAGAGGTTCGTTGCCACGATGGGTACTACTGCCGGGAAAGATATTGTGCTTACATTCCATACAACAGTAGGTACGGCCATAGCCGGCAGCGACTATACCGCACAAGCCGGTATCTCTGTTATCATTCTGGCCGGACACACCAGTGTAAATATCCCGGTTGATATTCTGGGTGATCTGATTTCAGAACCAACTGAATCGTTCACAGGTTCCACCTATTTGAGCAACGGCAATGGACAGCTTGTATCGATTACGACTTCGTCTGCTGCCGGAAATATTTTGGACGATGACATTGCTGATCTGACAATTACAAAAACTTGTTCAACTGATCCGGTTATCTCGGGACAAAACCTGACCTATGCAATTAAAGTTGAGAACCTTGGCAGTAATATCGCCCAAGATATATCCTTAACAGATATCCTGCCCCCAGGCCTGACATTGGTTAGTGCAACACCAACCCGGGGAACCTGGCTGACTCCTAACTGGACGATAGGCACTCTGGACGATGGATCTTCCGAAACTCTGACAATTGTGGCAACTGTATCGATAAACCAATGCAGTGCGATAAGCAATACTGCCATGGTTACCAGCACGACCACAGATCCAGATCCTGCAAACAATAGCTCAACGGCTACTACGGTCGTATTGGATAAGACTGTTCCGACCTTCACGGCACCTGCCAACATTACGATCTACAAGAATTCCAACTATGGATACGACGCAACAGTAGCGGTGACCGGTGATGTAACTGATGAGACAGACAACTGCGATAACACCCTGGATGCCACATTCACGGATGCAGTTGCCAACGGAACTTGCGTGGGAGAACAGGTCATTACCCGTACCTGGAGTCTGACCGATGACTGTGGCAACACCAGCGCCGACTTTGTTCAGATCATCAATGTAGATGACAATACCGCTCCAACCTTCACCTGTCCTTCTTCTCCGCTGGTGAGAGATATTCCTGGTTTACAAACCTCTTATACTGCAATCGGCACTGAATTTGATTACTCTTCATTATCCGACAATTGCGGTACAGCAACAGCTATCAACAATTTGAACAGCCTTTCAACTTTAGCTGGTTATGCATTCCCAATCGGATCAACCGAGGCTACCTGGACTGCTACTGATGCAAGCGGAAACGCTTCACAGTGCACGTTTACTGTCACGGTAAACCCAATGATTGCTGATCTGAGCATCATTAAAACGATCGATAATCCCACACCTGGCGTAGACAGCCATGTGGTGTTTACACTGCAAGTGACCAACAACGGTCCAAGTACAGCCAATGGTGTTATAGTCAACGACTTATTGCCATCCGGATACACGTATCTCTCAGATGATGGTGCTGGATCTTATGTGCCAGCTATAGGCGTATGGACAGTAGGAACAATGGCAAATGGAGGCACTGCCGTTATTAACATCACTGCATCGGTGAATGCTCCCGGAAACGGCATCAACTACGTGAACACAGCAATCGTTGTTGGAAGTGAATTTGATCCGATCCCGGATAACAATACCTCCTCCGCAACCATTACTGTCATTCCCGGCTTACGTTCAGGAATTGTAACCACCAAGAAAGCGATGGAAACCGGCTTCAGTGCTGTTGGAAATGTTATCCATTACAACATTGATATAGTTAACATAAGCGAGGAAAGTATCTATAATATCTCCGTTTCCGATCCAAATGCTGTAATCAGCTCAGGAAATCCGATAAATATTCTAAGATCAGGTACGAGCGCTACTATTCTGGCTACCCATACCATTACACAGGAAGATCTCGATGCCGGCCAGGTAATCAATTGTGCATTTGCATCCGGAACCTACTCTGATGGTACAGCGATTGGGGACTCCAGCGAAATTGTTACGGTAACCGGGTTACAACGGTCTCAGGTTACTGCAACCAAATTTGCTTCCGAAACTACTTTCCGGGCAGTTGGTGATATTATTCATTATTCAATCGAAGTGTTTAACTGTGGTAGCGTTACTCTCACCGACCTTGCTGTTTCCGATCCAAATGCCATATTTAACGAAGGAAACCATATCGACAAGCTGGCTCCGAGGGCCACTAAGGGTGTTAATGCCGAACATGTGGTTACCCAGGCTGATGTTGATGCCGGCAAAATTGCAAATATCGCTTATGCAGAAGGTATTGATCCGAAAGGCAAACCGGTCCGCGATGACAGTAATGAAGTGATCCTTTACGCAAACCAGCCTGCCCAATTGGTCGTTGCAAAATTTGCGGAAGAAACATCCTTCAGTGCCATCGGTGATACCATCCATTATGTAATTGCCGTCAGGAATTTCCGGAACACAATAATGTCAGATATCGTTGTCAGCGATCCGAATGCAATTATTACGAGTGGTAACCCAATCTTCAGACTGGCCTCCGGTAATACCGCCAGTGTCACTGCTGCCCATGTTATTACACAAAAGGATCTGGATGCAGGTAAAGTGGTCAACGTGGCTACTGCCAGAGGTACGGATCTTTATGATTTCATTGACAAAGCAACGAGTAACGAAGTAACCGTTTTTGCTAAGCAGAGCCCGGTTCTGGTTCTGACTAAAACGGCTGAAGAAACCTCCTACAGCAATATCGGTGATCTGATTCACTATACCAATGAGATCAAAAATACCGGTAACGTTAAAATCACCGGTATTACATTAACGGATCCAAACACCAGTACGACCGGAAGCAACCAGATTGCCAGTCTGAATCCCGGCGAGAGTGTTACCATCAGAACCACTCATACCATTTCACAAGCTGATCTGAACGTGGGTCTAGTCGAGAAAACAGCATCTATCTCCGGAAATGATCCGAATAATCACTCGATTCGAATAAACAGTAACAAGGTGATTGTCAAGGGTTCTCAGCAAGCTCAGATGACAACTGCCCTAACGGCAGCTGAAAACACTTTCAGCTTGCCGGGTGATGTGATCCATTACACCATCGAAGTCAGAAATACCGGTAATGTTACCCTCACCAACCTCAAGATAACCGATCAGGATGCCATGCTGACCAATGGCAATTCCGTTGCAGATCTCGTTCCCGGAGCCAAGGCTGCTGTCACTGCTGAACATGTGGTTACCCGGTCCGACCTGTTGGCCGGAAAACTAACCAGCTCGGCAACGGTAACGGGTTACAACCCGGTTGGCCAGCAAATAACCAGCATCAGTAACGAATTGACGATCCTGGCCAATAAAGCTGAAGGCCTGACTGTTAGTGAAGTTACTCAGGAAGCCTATTACGGTAAGGTTGGGGAGGTAATCTATTATACCATTACCGTGAAAAACCACGGGAAGGTTCCGTTCTCAAACATTACCGTTTCCGATCCGAACGCGGTGATATCAGGTAACCAAACGATTGCCAGTCTGCCGGCTTCCGGATTTGTAATCATTGCGGCCCTGCATGTGGTCACCCAGTCCGACCTGGATGCCGGTCTGATCAACAATACCGCATCGATTAAAGGTACCTATCCCGATGGTACCATATTTAATGAGAAGGGTAATCCGGTTATCGTTTATGCACTGAAGGATCCGCAGCTAACCACCAGATTCTCGGCAACCGAAACCTCATTCAAGGCTGTGGGTGACCAGATCCATTATACCATTGAGGTTGACAATACCGGAAACCTGTCCGTTTCTGATATTGTTCTCTCTTCTCAGGGGGATTTGACTATCAGCGGCAGTCCGGTTTTAAACCTGGCTCCGGGCAATACCGCAAGATTATCTGCTGTTTATACCATTACGGTAGCCGACCTGGATGCCGGCAAGGTGGTCAGGGCAGTCAATGCTTCCGGTAAAGATCCGGACAAACAGCCGGTTAGCGTGCCGGGCAATGAGATATCGGTTATGGGATTGCAGAATCCTGAATTATCCACTATTGCCACGGCAGCAGAAACGTCCTTCAGCCAGGTGGGTGAGGTCATACACTACAATATCAAGGTGAAGAACTCAGGTAACGTCAGCCTCATCAGTACCGCGGTGACCGATCCGAACGCCGTGATCATCACTGTACGGCCAATCACCATCCTCGTTCCAGGTGAATCGGTCGTCGTTACAGCCTCTCACACCATCACCCAGGCTGATCTCGATGCCGGGAAGGTGGTCAGTGTGGCTACTTCCGCCGGTTTCGACCTGAAAGGCAATACCATTGAGAAGAAGGGTAACATCGTAACGGTTATCGGGTTACAACGTCATAAATTGACGGTTTCAAATACAGCATCCCAATCTATCTTTAAAAATATTGGGGATGTGATCGTGTATATCGTTGTGGTTAAAAACACCGGAAATGTTTCGATGAATGACATTTACGTAACAGATGCAAAAGTCTTGCTTGATTTCAGCAGGACAATTGCTTCCCTTGCCCCGGGCGAAACCGATTCGGTTATGGCTGAACTCAGAGTTACCTTAGCCGATATAAATGCCGGAAAAATTGTTACCGCAGGAATCGCTCATGGATATACACTGACATCTCAAAAAAGCTACATGAGTAATGAGGTTATCGTTCGCCTGTCGATAGAAAATTACAACCTGAGCAACTTCCCGAATCCATTTGCTTATGAAACTACAATCGTGTTTGACCTTCCTGAAAAAGGCGAGGTTATTCTGAAAGTTTACGATATTACCGGAAAGGAAGTCGGGCAAATAGACAAGCGGGAATTCAACCAGGGCAGGAATTTTGCCCACTGGAATACCTTTGACACTCAGAAAGGATTGTATATCCTGAAGATGTATTACAATAGTGACCTGGCGGTTAGGGTGATTTCGGTCATAAATTAAGAAGACGGCAAGAAAGACTATAAGACTTTAAGACTATAAGACTTTAAGAAAGACGGTAAGACTGCTTATCGGTCTTATAGTCTTCTTGTCTTAAAGTCTTATCGTCTTCTCAGCTAACCAGATCAGGCATTTACCACCCTTTTTGCCATGGGCATGTACCAGTATTTCTTCCACTTTAAACCCGGTCTGGCGCAATCGTTTGTTAAAACGGACGTCCGGTCCGGCCGACCAAACCGACAATATCCCTCTTGGTTTGAGTGCCTGGTAGGATGCATTAAGCCCAAAAACAGAGTACAGCCAGTCGTTGTCGTGGTGAGTTAATCCATTCGGACCGTTATCGACATCCAGCAGAATAGCATCAAAAGCCTGCTTTTCTGCTTTCAGAATGTTGGCAACATCCCCTTCCTTTACAGTTACACGCTTATCAAGAAGCGGATTTCCCGCCTCCTCGCCAAGAGGCCCTCTGTTCCATTCGATCACTTTCGGTACGAGCTCGGCTACTACCAATTCAGCATTGGTTCCGAGGTGCTTCAGCGCTGCTGCCAGGGTAAACCCCATGCCCAGTCCCCCGATCAGCACCCTTGGCCGGATACGGCTGGCAATCCTGCTGCAGGTGAGCTCGGCCAGCGCCTTCTCCGATCCGTGAACCCGGCTGCTCATAAGTTCACCCTCTCCGGAAATGTCGATCGAGAAATCTTTTGCATGCTTATATAGCCGAAGCTCCTTGTCACTTCCGGGAATGGGCGCGGTATCGAGTAGTATTCTGGGAATCATGTTGCTATAGATATCGTGGATAAAAGTCCGCATGCGGCCCAGATATCTTCGCCTCTCGAGGCTCTGACCGTGGTCAGAATATCTTTTCTGTTCAGAGCATCCTTGAAATCCTGAACAGCCTGATCGTCTGATCCTTCCAAAGGAGTATCGGGAATCGGGTGAAAACGGATCAGGTTGATCCGGCAGCGCATGCCATTTAATAACCGGGCCAGTTCCTTCACATGACGCGGCGTATCATTCAGTTTTTTAAACAGGATGTATTCGAACGAGATCCTCCTTTGACGGCCAAAATCCCACGACCGAATGGTTTTCAGCATTTCAGGCAGTGGGTAAACCTGCTCAACCGGCATCAGCATCCGACGTTCTTCCTCGAAAGGCGAATGAAGGCTCACGGCCAGATTGGCCTGCGACCGCTCAAGGAAGGCTTTCATAGCCGGGATGATACCGATGGTTGACACCGTAATCCTCCTCGGACTCCAGGCATATCCCCACTCAGCCGTCAATATCTCAATACTCCGCAATACATTCTCGAGATTATCAAACGGTTCACCCATCCCCATGTAAACCACACTGGTCAATTTATCCCGTTCCGGTAAACTATGTATTTGATTTACAATCTCTCCGGCCGTGAGGTTCCCCTGGAATCCCTGCTTGCCGGTCATGCAGAACAAGCAACCCATCTTACACCCCACCTGCGAGGAAACACATAGCGTAGCTCGCTCACCATCAGGTATATATGCCGCCTCCACAAATTTCTTTATACCCGATTGGTACAGGTATTTCTTAGTCCCGTCCACCGACTCCTCCATTTTCGACGGAGGATACAATCCTACTTCATATTTTTCCTTCAGCGCCTCGCGGTATTTCACCGCCACGTTCGTCATATCGTCGATCGACAGGATGCTTTTCTTGTACAGCCAATCCACAATCTGGCCTGCCGCATACTTCGGCATATCCAGCGACTGGCAAATCACCGCCACCTCCTCCGGCGTCATCCCAAACAATCTTTCCTTACTCGTATTTTCCATATTGCTCCTTTTGTCACCCCGGCGAAGGTACAAATGATGGGTTTGTTTTGTTTAGTGTCCCATTAAAAACCTATTTTTGATTGAAAACACAAACTAAACCAAAACCTAAGATGAAAGCTCAATCCTTTCGTATCTTATTTTTACTGGCCTTCGTCGGGGCAGGCGCCTCAATGACCTATTCCCAGCAGGCTAAATCACCCATCCTCACAGGGAAGGAACGCCTGGCGCAATTCGACAAGTATCAGGCGATGAAATCCGCCTCTGCTTTCAAAGACCTGATATGGCAATTTCTCGGACCAACCAATATCAGCGGCCGTTGTACAGATGTTGCCGTAGTGGAACCCCGGGGAAAATCCTACACGATGTATGTCGCTACTGCCTCGGGTGGTGTCTGGAAAACCGAAAATGAAGGGGTCACCTGGGCGCCGGTATTCGATCAGCAGGTTTCAACGGCTATCGGAGATATCGAACTCGATCCGAAAAACCCTCAGGTTCTATGGGTTGGAACCGGAGAAGCCAATATCTTCAGAAGCTCGCAATCGGGATGCGGTATCTATAAAACCACCGACGGAGGGAAAACCTGGAAACACATGGGTCTCGAGAATACCTTCACCATCGCCCGTATCGTGATCAATCCGAAAAATACGGATGTTCTTTACGTGGCAGCCTCGGGACATGAATGGACTACCAATCCTGATCGCGGTGTGTACAAAACTGCCGATGGCGGCAAAACATGGGATAAAGTACTGTACGTGAACGAAATGACTGGCGCTATTGATCTGGTTATGGATCCTTCAGATCCGAACTCCCTGTACGCCACCACCTGGCAGAGAATCCGCAAAAAGTGGAACGATCCGCGCACAGAGGAAAATTATACCGGGTCCGGTATCTGGAAAACCACCAATGGCGGCAAGAGCTGGGAGCAAATAAACTCCGGTATTCCGGAACCAAAATTCCGGGGCCGGATCGGTATCGATATCGCGAGATCTAATCCTAAAGTCCTCTATGCTTTTGTGGATAATTATGAAAAAGTGTCAGCTGCCGACGAAGGCGACAATGCCGATTCATACGGTCGGCCCTCAAGCGGAACGATCAAGGGGGCAACTGTTTACCGCTCTGATAATAAGGGGAAATCATGGGTTCAGGTAAGCGGATTAACCCCGGAAATGAAAAAATATATGCAGTATCACTCCGCTACCTACGGCTGGGTATTTGCCCAGATGCGCGTGGATCCGAAAGACGAAAACACCATCTATACCATGGGGCTGGGACTCAATGTATCAACCGACGGCGGTAAAACTTATAAGGAGGTTAACGGAATGCACGGCGATCATCATGGAATATGGATCGATCCGAACAATACCGATTACCTGGTTAATGTGAACGACGGCGGTATCGTGGTTTCTTACGACCGGGGTAAAAACTGGAAGCGGTTTACCGACAATCTCCCTGTTGTTCAATTCTTTAACCTGAACTATGATATGGGTACCCCGTTTAAGGTGTACGGATCGGTTCAGGACCATGGCAGTTTTGCCGGTACCGTGGATATTTCTGACGGACGCGATAAAATCCACCACGGAGATTTTACAGGTGCTCCCGGCGGTGAAGGCAGCAACCACTTTATTGATTCAAGGGATCCCAACCTGGTTTACTCCGCCGGTTTTTACGGAAGTATCAGCCGGGCAAACCTCGCCACCGGCGACCGGAAAAGCATCCTGCCCCGTGTTTTTGAAAACGAGCCTCCTCTGCGCGGCCAGTGGCTCGCCCCGTTTATCCTGTCGCCTCACAACCCCGATATTGTGTACCATGGCATGCAATTCCTATATATGTCACGGGACCAAGGGAATACCTGGAAACAGATCAGTCCGGATTTAACCTATAACGATCCGAAAAAAATCGGTGATATCCAGTATCAGACCCTCTTCTCGGTTTCCGAATCACCGATGAAATTCGGTTTGATCTATGCCGGAACCGACGACGGCCGGCTTCACTTAACCAAAGACGGCGGTGCTAACTGGACCGAGCTCACCTCTAAACTGGCTCCAAACCGGTGGATCAGCCGCGTTGTGGCTTCAAATTATAAGATGGGCCGGGTTTATGTAACCCAGAATGGCAAACGCGACGATGATTTTCAGGTTTATATCTGGAAATCCGAAGATTACGGCGCTACCTTTAAAGATATCTCGGGAAATATCCCACTCGGACCGGTTAATGTGATCCGTGAAGACCCGTTTGATGGAAACATCCTTTACGCCGGAACCGATTTGGCGGTTTATGTTTCCAAAAATGGCGGCGACTCTTGGGAGGTATTGGGAAATCTGCCCACTACTTATGTCCACGACCTGATCGTTCATCCCCGCGATAACATCATTGTCATTGCCACTCACGGCCGCGGCATGTGGGCGCTCGATGCCAACCCGATCAACAAAGCCAGCGAAAGACGGAGACGCTACTGACCATAGCCGTCAACCTAAGGGATTTTTCTGCTACAAAAGCAAGGTTGGAAGTTAAAAGGTTGAGATTCCAATTCAGAATTCAGAATTCCGAGTTGGAGATTCAGGTTACTATGAAGGTGTATTTCTACTTCACAAATACTTGAATCTAATTATTCGGAACTCGGAATTCTGAATTCGAATCTCTGACTTCAAACTTCTCCTTCAGAAAGTCAATTAACTCCTTAGGTTGACGGCTATGCGCTACTGACCTCCCCCTGCCCCCTCCTTAGAAAGGAGGGGGTAGCAGCACCTGCTTGAATTATTACTAAAGGAGAGCAAGGGCTCTTAGCCCCCTCCTTTCTAAGGAGGGGGTTGGGGGAGGTTCTATTCCTTCACCCTGTACCACGTCTGCTTCCTGCCAATCGGCCCTATAGAACCTCTGACAGTCAGTGTATTGGTATCTTCAAGCCATATCTTTACATCGTAAAACTTTCCGTTGTTCGGATCCAAAATGCCTTTCTTGCCTTTCCAAAGCTTATCGGATTTTGATAAACCGTTGACAATAATCATCCCGTGAACTCTTTTGTCCTTCAAAGCACCAGGACATTTATCGCATAACTTGTCAGTCGGAGTAACTCCGTCATCATCCCATGTTTCCAATACTTTACCATATAACACGTTACCGCTTACCCAAAGCTGAACAATCGATTTCTGCTTGCCCGACTCGTCGTCGATGGTTTTCCATTTACCGGCAACATCCTGGCCAATAACCTGGCCGGCGAGGAACAACAGACCTGCCATGAGCATGCCTTTTACCTGGATTTTTTTCATATTTCTTTTGTTTTAAGATATTATGATCCGAAGGAAACAAAAAAAAACGGAAATAACAATCCATGCAACCCTATCTGAAAAAAGGAAAAGAGCTGATAATGAAGTCATGATTACCACAAATGTCCTGTAGTATCCTTATATCTGATTGTTGTTAATTCGTACTTTTGCAATTACCATTTGTTCCGGCTGCCTGTCGTTATCGGCAATTAATTGAATAAGAAAACACTATGGAACTAAGCGAATTTAATAAGTATGCCCACGAGATAGTCGACTGGATCACTGGCTATTACCGTCACATTGAAGATTTTGCAGTAAAATCGCCGGTCAGTCCCGGCGAGATTATCCGTAACCTGCCTGAGGCTCCTCCGTCAGCAGGAGAGCCAATGGAGGATATCCTTGCGGATTTCAGACAGAAAATCCTCCCCGGCATGACCCACTGGCAAAGTCCGAAATTCTTTGCCTATTTCCCAGCCAATTCGTCCTATCCGAGCATTCTGGCCGAATTCCTGACTGCCTCGCTCGGTGCACAGTGCATGAGCTGGGAAACCTCACCGGCTGCAACGGAACTCGAGGAACAGATAATGAAATGGCTGATCGGCATGATTGGGCTGCCTTCCGACTGGAGTGGCGTTATCCAGGATACCGCATCAACCGGCACACTGGCGGCATTGATCTGTGCCCGCGAACGTGCAACCGGGTTCTTGGTTAATGAGGAAGGATTTCCTCCAAACCGGAAATTCCGGATATACTGCTCATCCGAAGCCCATTCGTCCATCGAAAAAGGGGCAAAAATTGCCGGAATCGGAAAACAGAATGTGGTCAGGATTCCAGTCGATGCCAACCTGGCCATGGTTCCCGGAGAACTGGAGAAACAGATACAATCCGATATCTCTCAGGGTTATTTTCCGCTTTGCATTGTCGCTGCCATCGGCACAACCGGTACCACCGCCATCGATCCTTTACTGCCGATAGCCAAAATTTCCGAGCAGTATAAAACATGGCTGCACATCGATGCAGCCTTTGCCGGAACGGCCCTCGTTCTGCCTGAATACAGATGGATGATCGAGGGTATTGAACTGGCCGACAGCTTTGTATTCAATCCGCACAAATGGATGTTTACTAATTTCGATTGCTCCGCCTATTTCGTCAAGGATAAAGAAACGCTCGTCAGAACCTTCGAAATCTTTCCGGAATACCTGAAAACTGCCGCCGGCAACCGGGTCAATAATTACCGCGACTGGGGCATCCCGCTAGGCCGCAGGTTCCGTGCACTCAAACTCTGGTTCGTCCTCCGCAGCTTCGGCGTAGAAGGGATACAGGAACGGATACGGAAACACATTCAACTTGCCGTCTGGTTTGAGATGCAGGCTGCCCAACATCCGGATTTTGAACTGATGGCACCAAGATCGATGAATGTGGTCTGCTTTCGGTACAAACCATCCCCGGTCACTGATCAGGATCAGTTAAACCGATTGAACATGGAGCTCAAGGAGAGCCTCAATGCGACAGGCAATATTTATCTTTCTCATACAAAAGTGCACGATTGCGTTACTCTGCGGATGGTTGTAGCACAAACTCATGTTGAACAAAGGCATGTGGAGCAGGCCTGGAATCAAATCATTAATATTGCTGCTACTTTACGTTAAAACCTATCTCATATGAAAAAGAATCTACTCATTGCTCTCATTGCCCTTATTGCTATTCCGGTGCCGGGGCAGAAGCTCGACATGGAAAAGCTCGCCGGATTAAATGCCCGAAGCATCGGGCCATCCGGCATGTCGGGGCGCGTTACCGCCATCGATGCGGTTGAAACCAATCCAAATATAATCTACATAGGGTCCGCTTCCGGAGGCCTTTGGAAAACAGAATCCGGAGGTATTGAATGGACTCCGCTGTTTGATAAAGAGGCTGTTGCCTCCATCGGAGCCGTGGATATTTATCAGGCTAACCCGGATATTATCTGGGTAGGAACCGGCGAAGGCAATCCCCGGAACAGCCTGAACTCAGGCTATGGCGTTTACCGCTCGATCGACGGTGGAAAAACATGGGAGCTCAAAGGCCTCGAAAAAACCCGAAACATCCATCGGATCATCATCGATCCAACCAACCCGGATATCGTTTACGTTGGTGCCATCGGTTCTCCTTGGGGACCCCACCCCGAGCGTGGTGTTTACAAAACAACCGACGGAGGGGAAACCTGGAAACAAATCCTGTTTACCAATGAATTATCCGGTGTTGGCGATATGGTAATGGACCCCGTTAACCCCAATAAACTGGTGGTTGGCATGTGGGAGCATCAGCGCTGGCCCTGGTTTCTGAAATCAGGCGGAACCGGATCCGGTTTATATATTACCTGGGACGGCGGAAAAAACTGGAAAAAATTAACCGAAAAGGAAGGAATGCCCAAAGGAGAACTCGGACGTATTGGCCTGACTATCCCGAAATGCAACAATAAAAGGATTTATGCACTGATCGAATGTTCGAAAAATGCTCTCTACCGCTCCGACGACGGAGGCCAGTCCTGGGCAAAAATGACCGATCAGAATGTGAGCAACCGGCCATTCTACTATCACGAAATTCACGCTGACCCGATGGATCCTGATCGGGTATATAACCTGTTTTCAGGCGTTTCCAAAACCGAGGACGGCGGATTAACTTTCGAGAATATGTCCACGCGCGGAATTCATCCCGACCACCACGCCTGGTATATCAATCCGCTGAATAATAATTTTTTGATCGATGGCAACGATGGTGGGCTGGCAATATCCCAGGACCGGGGGGTAACCTGGAGATTTGTAACCAACCTGCCGCTCGGTCAGTTTTACCACATCAACTGGGACCTGAATTTTCCCTATAATGTATATGGAGGATTGCAGGATAACGGCTCATGGTACGGACCCAGCAATGTGCTCCAGCGCGGCGGCATCCAATATTATCACTGGCAGATCGTTATGGGCGGTGACGGCTTCGATATGATGGCCGATAGTTCGGATAACCGCTTCGGCTATGCCATGTCGCAAGGCGGCAATGTGGGCAGGTTCGACAGGGTAACGGGCGACAGTAAAGATATTCAGCCCATCCATCCCGAAGGAACAAAGCTCCGTTTTAACTGGAATTCGGCAATCGCTCATGATCCCTTTGAGAAAAGGACCATCTACTTCGGGAGCCAGTTCCTGCATAAAAGCTCCGACCGGGGCGACAACTGGACACTGATTTCACCCGATTTAACCACCAACGATCCGGAAAAACTAAAACAAAACCAGACCGGCGGGTTAACCTATGATATTACCGGTGCCGAAACCCATTGCACAATCATCGCCATTGCCCCCAGCCCGCTTCAGAAAGATGAGATATGGGCAGGAACCGACGATGGCAACCTCCAGCTCACACGCGATGGGGGTGCTACCTGGACCAATCTCACCGGAAACCTTAAAGGAGCTCCGAAAAATGCCTGGATCCCGCAGATCCACGTATCAAACCACAATCCCGGTGAAGCCTTTGTAGTGATCAACAACTATCGCCAGAATGACTTCGGAACTTATCTTTTCTATACCAAAAATTACGGCAAAACCTGGTCCCGGATGATCGACGACACCAAAGTATCAGGATATTGCCTGAGCGTCATCCAGGATCCGGCTGAACCCAACCTGATCTTCCTTGGAACAGAATCCGGATTGTATGTCAGTATCGATTATGGAGTTAACTGGACAAAATGGACGCGCGGTTACCCTACGGTTTCAACGATGGATCTAAAAATTCACCCGCGGGAACATGATCTGATCATCGCAACTTTCGGTCGTTCGGTTTATATCATCGATGATATCAGACCGCTGAGGCAAATCGCAAAACAGGGTATAACTTTGTTGGACAAGGAGATAACGACATTTGCTTCTCCGGTTGCCTATCATATTGGATCGAAAAGCCAGGCAGGCGTTTATAGCGCCGGAAATGGATACTTTTCCGGACAAACCAAATCACTTTCAGGAATTCTTACCTATTCCGTTAAAGAACCGATTAAACGCCAGCAGCCCACTGATTCGGTTCAGGCAACTGTTCAACCGGTCGCAGGTGCACGCATGGGGGGTGGTGGTGGCGGATTTGGCGGCGGCAGATTTGGAATGCGCGGCGGCGATGCCTCCAGAAATGTAGAACCTGTTCAGATTGAGATTTTTAATACATCTGGAGAAAAGATACGTACCCTCCAGGATTACCCCGAAGCAGGAATCAACAGGGCATCATGGCGGCTGGATGAAAAAGGATTCCGGCAGCCGGGAGCAACCCAGGAACGTGCAGGAGGTCAGGAACCTGGAGGCATGTCTGTTTTCCCGGGAAAATATATGGTTAAATATTCCTATGCCGGCCAGTCTGATTCTACCTGGATTGAAGTGCAAATGGATCCGAGAGTGCCTTACCGGATGAGCGACCTGGTAGCCCGTAAAGAATATGTTCTCGCCTTCCAGAAAAAAGTGGATAACCTGACCTCTGCTATGGAACTCATCAAGCAGGCTCAGGACGCAATCGACCTGGTTACCAAAGAAATACCGACAGGAAGATCGGAGGAAATCCGTACCCTCCGGCTGGAAACCAAAACCATAAAGGATACTCTCGCAGCCATGATGAACCGCATATCCCCCGAACGACCCACCGAGACCCAGCGTGCCAGTCCGGCCGAATATAATCTTCTGTCAAAGGTGACCAGAGCCCTTGCTTCCGCATCTGACGGTTTCGATGCACTCTCCAACACGCGAAAAAGGGGCGTTGAACTAGCCGAAAAAGAACTGAAGAAAATGCTCGATCAGGTTGATCTTTTCTTTACCACAACCTGGCCGGCCTTTAAAGAAACAGTTTCAAAATCATCAGTTTCTCCATTTAATGACAAACCCTGGTCAAAAATATCCTGGTAAAAAAAGGGGGACGGCATTTTGTCATCCCCGCGAAAGCGGGGGCCCCTTTTTTATTTGCCACATTCCGTTACCTTTGCGCGAAATAAATTTGAATCAGAATGAAAACAAAATCGTTGGTCGGGTTATTGATCATAGCCCTCGTGACCGTAACATCATGCAACCAAATGAAGAACTCGACGCTGAAAATCGGAGCGGTAAAATTAGCTACCCCTACTGATACAGCCAGCTATGCCCTCGGTGTAAACATGGCAAGCAACGTAAAAAACATGGGAATGGAAGAAATTAACCTTCAGGCATTTGCAAAAGCATTTCAGGATGTTTATGCAAGTGAAAAACTTCAGATTACCGAAGCTGAATCAAATCCGATTCTCCAGGCTTATTTCAGCACCCTGATGGAGAAAAAAGCAGCTTCCTCCCTGGCCGAAGGTCAGACCTGGTTAGCCGAAAACGGTAAGAAAACAGGTGTCACAACCACTGCATCCGGCTTACAATATGAAGTGATGCGCGAAGGTACAGGCCCGAAACCAACCGCAGCCAATACGGTTAAAGTTCATTACCATGGGACAACCACCGACGGAAAAGTTTTCGACAGTTCAGTTGATCGCGGCGAACCGGTTGAATTTTCTCTCAACGGCGTAATTCCGGGTTGGACCGAAGGCGTGCAGCTGATGTCAGTAGGATCAAAATATAAGTTTTACATTCCCGGCAATCTTGCTTACGGTCCCAGGCCTCCGCAGGGAAGCGGAATCGCTCCGAATGCAACCCTTATCTTTGAAGTGGAACTGCTGGAAATCCTTCCGATAATTGTTAAGTAATTGACTCTTATCCCGATATTAAAAAACCTCGCAACCACGGGGTTTTTTAATGCAATGCAGCAGAGCTTTCCACTATTCATTTTTTTTCGTAACCTTGTAACTGGTAATAAATAGTGAAATATGGTCTTTCAATTGATTATCACGTATTTAATATTTACTAAACCTATACCCTATGTCATTAAAACGTAAAACCCAGGAATTAGTCGAGCGGAGGGAACAGATCCTTCAGGGTGGCGGCGAAACCGCTATCAAAAAACAGCAGGCTATGGGAAAAATGACCGCTCGCGAAAGGGTGATCGGCCTCCTTGATGATGATTCTTTCCAGGAATACGACCTCTTTGCCCAACATGAAGGTCGGGACTTTGACATGGAAAAAAAAGAACTTCCCGGCGATGGTGTGATAACCGGAACCGGTAAGATTTACGGATCTCCCCTGTGTATTTTTGCCCAGGATTTCACCGTTGCAGGGGGATCACTCGGTCTGATGCATGCCAGGAAAATAACCAAAATCATGGATCATGCATTGAAACTCAAGGTTCCGCTGATCGGAATCAACGACTCCGGTGGTGCCCGTGTCCAGGAAGGCGTCAATTCCCTGGCCGGATATGGCGAGATCTTTTACAGAAACACCCTGGCATCAGGGGTAATACCACAGATATCCGTTATACTCGGCCCTTGTGCCGGGGGCGCAGTTTACTCCCCTGCCCTTACCGATTTCGTGTTCGTGGTAGATAAAATATCCAAAATGTTTATCACCGGTCCCGAAGTCATTAAAACAGTTCTTGGTGAAGAAATATCGATGGAAGAACTGGGCGGAGCTAAAATTCACAGCACCGTTACCGGTAATGCCCATTTCTTTGCTAAAAGCGAACAGGAATGCTTCGAACAGATCAAAACCCTCATATCCTATATCCCGTGGAATAACTCTCAGAAAGCCAAGCGCTTAAGACCGAGAAACCCTAAAAACTCATTTAGAATAGACGAGATCGTTCCGGTCGACCCGAAACAGCCCTACGATGTACGGAATGTAATCCGGGCAATTGCCGATGGCTCGGAGTTTTTCGAAATACAAGAACTGTTTGCTCAAAACCTTGTGATCGGTTATGGCCGGATGAACGGTCAAACCATTGGATTTGTCGCCAACCAGCCCAACTACCTGGCCGGTGTTCTCGATGTCGATTCATCCGATAAAGCCGCCCGGTTCATCCGTTTCTGCGATGCATTCAACATTCCGCTGATCACCCTCGTCGACCTTCCCGGTTATCTTCCCGGTGTCGACCAGGAACATGCCGGTGTTATCCGTCACGGCGCCAAAGTCCTCTATGCCTATAGCGAGGCCACGGTACCAAGAATTACCGTAATCCTGAGAAAGGCCTATGGTGGAGGATATATTGCCATGAACAGCCGCCACCTCAATGCCGATATCGTTTTCGCCTGGCCATCTGCCGAAATTGCCGTTATGGGACCGGAAGGCGCTGCCAATATCATTTTCCGAAAAGAAATTACCACGGCAGAAGATCCCGAAAAAATGCGCAAGCAGAAAATCAAGGAGTACAAAGATAAGTTTGCTAATCCATACGTCGCCGCCGCTAAAGGGTATGTCGATGCTGTCATTGCACCGGGCGAAACCCGTAAATTCCTGCTTCATGCACTGGAAGTACTTGAAACAAAAGACGTTCCCCGTCCACAGCGCAAACATGGCTGCATTCCACTTTAATCCGGTTTAACGCTCAGAATATGGACATCGACGAAAAAGATATGGAAATCTTCTCTTACGAGGGGACTAACTATAAAACCATGCTTACCGACAAATTTCGTAAGCACAAACCATACGAACCTGAGGATCTGACCAAAATTACCGCCCAGATTCCCGGAACCATGCTGAAGATCCTCGTTAGGGAAGGCCAGCAGATCAATCCGACCAAATGCCTGTTTATTCTGGAGGCTATGAAAATGAAGAATAAAGTCTATGCCTCCGTTTCCGGCCGGGTTAAAAAAATACATATATCTGAAGGCCAGATAGTAACTAAAAATCAACTGCTCCTCGAACTGGGTGAGCCGGAATCGATATTTAAAAAGCTGTTGGAAAAATCTCCACCAAAAGAACCGAAAGCTCCAAAAGAACCGAAACTGCCAAAAGAACGCAAGAAATCGAAAAGATTCAAAAGAATTCTTTCCAGGTAAAATACTTCGAAATTCCTGCGGGAATATCAATTTCGCGATCGAAAAGGCCATATACTGCCGACCCGCTACCAGTCATGCTTGCATATAGGGCACCGGAACGATACAGCTCTTCCTTAATATACCCAATAATAGGATGTTGCTCAAATGCATACGATTCGAACGCATTTTGGATAACACCCTTCCAACCGACAACCGATAACTGATTCATTTGTTCAAGCGGTACACTTGGTTTCGCTACCGTCACATACCTATAAGCGGCAGCAGTTGATATCCCTGTTCCCGGATGAAAAAGCAAGACATGCAATCCCCTGAGTGACACCCCTGCCTGAACCAGTTCCTCACCCCGGCCCCGTGCGAAGGAGGGTACGGGATCAAGGAAAAAGGGGCAATCGCTGCCCAGCTTTAATGCCATACTGAAAAGATCACAGTATGAGAGATTCAGATCAAACATCTTGTTTAATATCAGCAACATAGAAGCCCCATCGGAAGAACCTCCCCCCAAACCGGCACCCGTTGGAATGCATTTATGAAGATACGCCTTCACCCCTGGCAAACCCAGCCGCTCATGAAGCAGCCGGTAGGCCCTGACGACAAGATTTGTTTCTGCAGATCCCTCTACCTTTAATCCGGAAAGTGTAAGGTCAATAATGCCCGGCTGGCCGTCCCGATTCGAAACGGCTTCCAGAATATCAGAAAAACAAAGCGGGTAAAAAAGGGTCTTAATATTATGGTAACCATCATCACGCCTGTCGGTTACATACAGTCCTATATTGATTTTGGCACCAGGAAATACAACCATGATTTGTTAGTATCAGAATTATCAACAAACCCGAAAGTAACTGTTTTTTTAATTAATTTTCTCTTCATATTTGTTCTCCAACAATCGATTGAATGGCTCAGAAAAAAAATATCGACACCAACCGACGGGTCCAGGAGATTATGCAGGACCTCGGAAAAATCCCGCCGCAGGCAATTGAACTGGAAGAAGCCGTTCTTGGAGCCATCATGCTTGAAAAAGATGCGATCATCTCCGTGCTTGACATCCTTAAACCGGACTGCTTCTACAAAGATACCCACCGGATTATATTTGAGTCGGTCAGGGCTTTATCCATGAACCTTCAGCCCATCGACCTCCTCACTGTAACCGAAGAACTTAAAAAACAGGGCAAGCTGGATATTGTCGGAGGCCCATATTTCCTTACACAGCTTACCACAAAGGTTGCCTCAGCTGCCCATGTCGAATTCCATGCCCGTATCGTTGCACAGAAATATATCCAGCGTGAACTGATCAGGGTTTCCTCAGATATCCAGGAAAGGGCGTTCGATTCCACTCAGGATGTGGATGAACTCCTCGATTTCGCTGAAAGTGAACTCTTTGAAGTCGCCTTCAGTAACATTAAGAAAGAAACTCTGCGGATCGATGTATTGATAGACAAAGCCCTCAAACGGATGGAAGAGCTGTCCTCCAAAGAAGCCGGTTTGAGCGGCGTTGCCTCAGGATTCACCAGGCTCGACCGCATTACCTCAGGCTGGCAGCCATCCGACCTCATTATTATTGCAGCCCGCCCATCCATGGGTAAAACAGCTTTCATGTTATCCATGGCCAGAAACATGGCCGTTGAACACAACAAACCGGTTGCCGTCTTTTCACTTGAGATGTCGAGCCTTCAGCTGGTTAACCGGCTTATCGTCAGCGAAACAGAACTGGCCGCCGAAAAAATCAGGAACGGGCGCCTTCAGAAATTCGAATGGGAACAGCTGGAGATTAAACTGAAAAGCCTCCTTAAAGCCCCGATTTTTATCGACGATACCCCGGCAATATCTGTTTATGAACTCCGTGCTAAAGCCCGGAGGTTGAAACTGGAACATAAAATCGAACTGCTGGTGGTCGACTATCTGCAGCTCATGAGCGGTCCTCCGGATAGCCAGGGTAACCGCGAACAGGAGGTCAGCAGTATTTCCCGATCCCTCAAGGCTATTGCCAAGGAACTGGATATCCCAATCATTGCCCTTTCCCAGTTGAACCGTTCCGTTGAACTCCGCTCGGGCGACAAACGCCCGCAACTTTCCGACCTACGCGAATCCGGTGCTATCGAACAGGATGCCGATATTGTCATCTTTATCCACCGTCCTGAAAAATATGGCCTTACCGAAGATTCAGAGGGCCGTTCTACCATCGGCCTGGCCGAAATCATTATCGCTAAACACCGTAACGGAGCCGTGGGTGATATCCAGCTCCGGTTCCGCGCCGAACAGGTCAAATTCACCGAACTCGATGAGGACTTCAGCATACCGGTTTACGTTGATAACGATAATTCGTCAGTTAAATTCGAGTCCAGAATGAACCGGCTCAATCAACCCCCGGAATATCCGGATGCTTTCTAGAACTATGAGAATTAAATCCATCATTGCAGTCCTGCTTTTGCTTTGTCTCCGGTCCATGTCCGGTCAGGGAGCTTATTTGCTGGTGCCTATGGATAATAACCAGACCAATCACCTCAAAGCTTATGGGATCGCTTATTGGGCCCTCCAGAAAGGAAATACCCTCGAATGGCTGTTAAATTACCGCGGCGGCAGCTTCCTGATTCCCTTCTTTGACGAAATCCAGCAGGAATGTATCCTCCGCGGCGTCCGTACCGAAATCATCCCCGATGCTTCGCGTCTGCAGATCCTGGATGAAATTGCCCGGCCGGACATTAATATGGATGTGATCAAAATGGAAAAAGCCCCGAAAATCGCGGTTTATGCCCCGGTCGATAAACAACCCTGGGACGATGCCGTAATCATGGCACTCGATTATGCCGAAATTCCCTATGACCGCATTTACGACGGTGAAGTCATCGAAGGCAAACTAAAGGATTATGACTGGCTGCATCTCCATCACGAGGACTTTACCGGACAGTATGGCCGGTTCTACAAAACCTTCAACCACATGATTTGGTATCAGAAACAGGTTGCCGATAATGAAGCAATGGCCGCAAAATATGGTTTCAGTAAAGTCTCCAAGATGAAACTTTACATCGCCTTGACCATCAAAAGCTATGTCGCCGAAGGAGGATTCCTCTTCGCGATGTGCTCAGGCGCTGATTCCTTTGATATCGCACTGGCCGCCCAGAATGTCGATATCTGCGCCCGGATGTATGATGGCGACCCGATCGATCCGGACGCTAATCAGAAGCTCGACTTCACTCAAACACTTGCCTTCCAGAATTTTAAACTCATCGACGATCCTCTCGAGTATGAGTTTTCTAATATCGATGCCACCCAGTCTCGCCGTATTGCACAAAATCAGGATTATTTTACCCTCTTCGAATATTCTGCAAAATGGGATCCGATCCCAACCATGCTTTGTCAGGATCACACACAGATCATTAAAGGCTTCATGGGCCAAACCACCGCGTTCATCAAAGATTACGTCAAGCCATCCGTTCTGATTATGGGAGAAAATAAATCCCTGAACGAAGCCCGGTATATTCACGGAGAATTTGGAAAAGGAACCTGGACCTTTTATGGCGGCCATGATCCCGAAGATTACAGCCATCTGGTAGGCGACGACCCGACAGATCTTTCGCTTCATCCCAATTCGCCCGGCTACCGGCTGATCCTGAACAACGTACTGTTCCCTGCAGCAAAGAAGAAAAAGCAGAAAACCTAAACCCCTTCAATAACAATTACTATTTCACCTCTGGGTGCAGTTTCCGTAAAGTGCACAATCAATTCATCCAGTGTGCCCCGGATGGTTTCTTCGTGCATCTTGGTCAGTTCCCGTGAAACAGAAGTACGCCTGCCACCACCGAATTCCGGAACCAGCTGCCCCAGGGTTTTAACCAGGCGCATCGGGGACTCATACAAAATAATCGTCCTCGGTTCAATGGATAATTCACGAATCCGGGTCTGCTTTCCCTTCTTTAATGGCAAAAATCCCTCGAAAACAAACCGGTCACATGGAAATCCTGAATTTATCAGCGCGGGTATCAAAGCCGTTGCTCCGGGTAGGCACTCCACCTCAAACCCCGCTTCCAGGCAAGCCCTGACCAGCAGAAAACCGGGATCAGAAATCCCGGGAGTACCGGCATCCGAAATCATGGCAGCCTTTTCACCGCCATTCAGCCGGCTGATTATTCCCTGAACCGCTTTGTGCTCATTAAACTTATGATGCGGATAAAGCGGTTTTTTTATACCCAGATGATTCAAAAGAACCTGCGAAGTGCGGGTATCTTCGGCCAGGATGAAGTCAACCTCACCCAAAACCCGGATCGCACGCAGGGTTATATCCTCCAGATTTCCTATTGGCGTTGGAACCAGATATAGCTGGATATTCCTGTCAATCATTTATTTGCATGCTCCTGATTAAAACACGATCTGCACAGGGGTTCATAGGAATCCGTCTCTCCAAGAACCACCAGCTGACTCGAATCTGTGGTCCGGTGAGAATACAAAGCCAGGTTGCCGCACCGGATGCAGATCGCATGAACCTTGGTAACATGTTCGGAAGTAGCCATCAGGGCAGGCAGCGGTCCAAATGGTTTACCCAGGTAATCCATATCCAAACCGGCAACAATAACACGAACACCCTGGTTGGCAAGCGAATTGCACACATCCACCAAACTCATGTCAAAAAACTGAGCTTCATCTATCCCGATAACATCCACATCACCCGTCATCAGCAAAATATTCCCCGGAGAAGGTACCGGTGTGCATCGGATTGCTTTTGAATCATGTGAGACCACATCCTCAGCCGAATATCGGGTATCAATCATGGGTTTGAATATCTCAACCCGCTGGCGGGCAATGCGCGCACGGTTCAACCGCCGGATCAGTTCCTCGGTTTTACCGGAAAACATCGATCCGCAGATCACTTCAATCCATCCCCTTGGTGAAACACCGTTGCGACTTGTTTCAGGAAAGAAATACCGGTCCAATAACTTTTTTAGATTTTGATCGTTATTTTTACAAAAATAAAAGAATTATGGACAGTACAGAAATCATCCGGAGCGTGCGGGAAGATCTCGCCGAAATTGAAAAAATCTTCGTCTGGATGGAAAAATCCAAGGAGATACATCAGATAGATATCGATGTTCTGCTGAATAAAACCCGGCATCTTTACAACCAGATCATCAGTCTGCCTGTTGGCCAGTTCGAAATTCAAACAGTAGCAGTAGCAGAAGCAGAAGCAGTTTTACCTGCACCTGCACCGGAACCGAAACCCGAACCGCAACCACAACCATCACAACCACCACAACAACCACAACCATCACAACAATCACAACCATCACAACAACCACAACAACCACAACAAATAATGGAACCCGTCAGGGAACCAGAGCCACTGGAGATTCCAGTGCCGGTTAGGGAAACCGTTTCCGAAATGAACCTATTCCAGCGCGATGGCAGTTTGAACGAAGCTCTCGGTAAACAGAAACCGGTTCATGATGTGGCTTCTTCAATTACAGATATCCCGGTTGCCGATATCTGGTCAGCTATCACCATCAATGAGCGGTTCCTATTTATACGCGAACTTTTCGGGAATGATCCTGAAGGATTTAAGAATACCGTTACCCTGCTTAATAGCCTCGGCTCATGGGACGCTGCAAAAAAATTTATGACCGATCGCTTTGAGTGGGATAAAAACAATCCCGTTGCTGCTGATTTTCTGAATGTGGTGAGACGAAGGTTTCTCAAATGACCAGGTATACCATTGGTGACATTGCAAGAATAACCGGCAGCCAAATTACCGGTGAACCCGGACATATTATCCGCCAGGTTTGCACGGATACACGAAGAATTGACCTGCCTGCGGAAAGTCTTTTTGTCGCACTTAAAGGCCCCAGTCATGACGGGCACCGTTTTTTACGGGAAGCTTTCCATTCCGGTATCCGGTCATTCCTGGTCGGAAAACTTCCCGATTTTATTGATCTGTTCCCCGATTCCACCTTCATCGTTGCTGACAATACTCTGGCCGCATTGCAGGATCTTGCTGCCTGGCACCGCAATCAGTTTAAAGGCCGGCTGATCGCCATCACCGGGAGCAACGGAAAAACAATTATCAAAGAGTGGTTGGCTCAATTGATGCAAACTTCCTATCGTATAATCAAAAGTCCGAAATCCTACAATTCCCAGCTTGGCGTGCCGATCTCCGTCCTCAATATATCAGGAGATGAGCAATATGCGATCATGGAAGCCGGAATTTCCATGCCCGGTGAAATGGCCAGCCTTCAAAGAATTCTTGATCCGGATATCGGATTGATCTCCAATATCGGAGATGCTCATCAGGAGAACTTCGCCGATCTTTCAGCAAAAACCAGGGAGAAAATATCTCTGTTTAGAAATTGTAAAAAAATCTTCTATTGTCTCGACCATGAACTGATCGACCAGGAATTGACATTGGCAGCTTTTCCGGGACAAAAATACTCCTGGTCGCGGAACAAGCCTGCCGACCTGCTGATCACCGGCGAGTCAATCAAAGGATCGGCCTGCCATCTGTCGGGGATCTTTCTCACTCATGAAGTAAATCTAACCATCCCTTTTACCGATCCGGCATCGGTCGAAAACCTCATCCATATCTGGCTTTTCTTGCTCACTATTGGTTTTGAAAAGGCGACCCTGCAGGCTCAGGTTTCAAAACTGGAACCCATCCGCATGCGTCTGGAGCAGAAAGCCGGCATCAATCGGTGCACACTGATCAATGATTATTACAATTCTGATATTCTAGCACTCAAAATAGCACTCGATCTGCTGTTCCAGCAAACCCCGCAATCCCGAAAAACCATTATCTTGTCTGATATTCTGCAAACCGGCCAATCCGAAGAAACATTATATAAAGAGATCAGCCGTTTGCTCAAACATCGAAACATCCATCGCCTGATCGGAATCGGTCCCGCCATTTGCAGAAACCGCCAGCTATTTACTCAGCCCATCCTCACCTGGCCCTCAACCGCTGAGTTTCTTAACCAGGTAAATACCGATGATTTTCATGATGAAGCCATCCTCCTGAAGGGTGCCCGATCATTTGCATTCGAACAGATCAGCAGCATCCTTGAGGCACGGATTCACGCTACTACTTTGGAAATCAGAATGAATGACGTGCGGTTCAATCTCGAGCAGTACCGAAAAATAGTGGGTCCCGAAGTGCGTATTATGGCCATGGTCAAAGCCTTCTCTTATGGGAGCGGAGGTATAGAGATGGCGAAGTTCCTGGCTCACGAACGCATAGACTACCTGGGTGTTGCATTTGCCGACGAAGGAATCGAAATCCGCCGGGCCGGTATTAAAACACCGGTTATGGTGATGAATCCCGACTTTCAGCAGTCCGACCTGATCATCGACCACCACCTCGAGCCCGAAATTTATAACTGGACGGGATTGAACACCTTCTCCAAAACTCTCAGGAATCTGGGTCTGAGCCCCTACCCGGTCCATCTGAAACTGGATACAGGAATGCATCGGCTGGGATTCGATTACCGGGAAACCGAACCGCTATTCAACTTCCTGAATAACCATCCTGAACTCTATCTGAAGAGCGTTTTCAGCCACCTGGCAGCCAGCGAAGATCCCGAAAACGATGATTTCACCAATCTTCAGATAAAGCGGTTTTCCGAATCCTGCAATTACCTGACTGAAAAAATAGGATACCCGTTCCTTCGCCATATTTTAAATTCTTCCGGGATCGAACGATTCACCTATGCTCATTTCGATATGGTCAGGCTCGGAATTGGCCTCTATGGCCTTGGTAATACTGGTTTAATGAACCTAAAACCCATTGCCACTCTGAAAACGATCATCTCCCAGATTCACGACCTCCCAGCCGGGGAATCGGTTGGGTATGGCAGGAGAACCATTCTTGAAAAACCAACACGTATCGGGGTCATACCCATCGGTTATGCCGATGGTATTGACCGAAGGCTCGGTAATGGCAACTGCCGGATGATGGTTAAAGGTAAACCCGTCTCAACCATAGGTAACATCTGCATGGACATGACCATTATTGATCTTAACGGAATAGAGGCAAACGAAGGGGATGAGGTTGTCGTATTCGGCCCTCAGAATCCGGTTACCGGCATAGCTGACATTTTACAGACAATACCCTATGAGGTGTTAACTTCTATATCACCGCGTGTGAAACGAATCTTTCAGTTCGATTGAATTCAGCCGATTTCGCTGATATGCTCGAGTTTTGCCCGGTTTTGAATTTTTAAACGGCGTCCATCCGTTGAAATTACCAACATGGTAGCTTCTGACCTAGTAATCACCCTGACTAATATCCAGGGCCAGGTTATTTATCAGAACAAGGTTGCCGGTACAATTGACCACCAGGAAACCATTGATAACAAGCTGGCTAAAGGATTATACTTCCTCTCTGTAAACAACGGAAAAGAAGTAAAAGTCCAGAAGATCGTGGTTCAATAAACCAGTTTCACCTAAATCTTTCCATATATACTATAGAGCCTCTGAGAAATCCGGGGCTTTTTTGTGCTAGTTTTCGTACAGCGTCAAGAGGTCCCCGCCTTCTGCATTAGTGCAGCGTGAAAGAGGTCCCCGCCTTCGCGGGGATGACAAGGGAGCTCAGTACAGCGTGAAAAAGGTCCCCGCCTTCCGGGGATGACAAGGGAGGGTGGTATTAAGGGTCGAATTGCTCAACTGTGGGTGGATGACAAGGTCGAAGATCATTATTTAGGTCCAGCCAAAGTGGATTGACGTTATTGACAAGATTTTCTTTCCAGGCCCGGTTCCATTTTTTAAGTTGTCTCTCTCTTGTAATGGCATTATTAACATAATAATACAGTTCATAATACACCAACTTGGTGACATTGTATTCTTTAGTAAAACCTTTATTCCGATGCGTTTTGTGTTCAAATACTCTCCGATGTAAGTCATTGGTCATCCCGATATAGAGAACCCTGTTGCATCCTGAAGCCATTATATAAACGTAATACTTCCTGATCATACGCTGAAGTTTTACTTACTATAGATGTAGATCCTAGCCAGATTTGGAAATTTCCACCCTGGTTATTTTTGTATTTCACACTCAGTAAAGGCGGTGTCATCCACGCCCAGGCGGGGATCTCTTGACGCTGCACAGAGCTTCCTTGTCATCCCCGCGGGGACCTTTTTCACGCTGCACTAATGCAGAAGGCGGGGACCTCTTGACGCTGTACGAAAACTAGCACAAAAAAACCCCGGATTTCTCCGAGGCTCTATAGTATATATGGAAAGATTTAGGTGAAACTGGTTTATTGAACCACGATCTTCTGGACTTTTACTTCTTTTCCGTTGTTTACAGAGAGGAAGTATAATCCTTTAGCCAGCTTGTTATCAATGGTTTCCTGGTGGTTAATTGTACCGGCAACCTTGTTCTGATAAATAGCCTGGCCCTGGATATTAGTCAGGGTGATTACTAGGTC
>JBBAAF010000017.1:0-47626 GCA_041658425.1 Bacteroidales bacterium
GGTGGCATGGACCCCGTTTCTAAACTGACTCCCTTTCATCAGCACACAGACTAGAGCCGAAGAGCTCGCAGAGGAAATTGTTTTTTAACCTTTTTGCTGATATCTTACAAGGGATTTATAGAGGAAAGCTAGTGGCAATTGATATGGGGGCACTCTGGTAATTGAAACAATTGTGGCAACGGATGCTCTTCATTAACCCCGGCCTTCAGTCTGGGGCCTTTTGTCCCACCTCCGTCCCAGTCCCGCTCAAGGCTCAAGCCGCGCCAAACCCTACTGGTTGATTTTATTGTTCAGGATTTGACCTGCCACCGCCTGTAAATCTTCATCCGAATTTCTCAGCATATCGTCAATCCCTTTAACCCCGGTTGGTTCTATTTCTTCCGGGGCATGAACAGCTTCAATCCCGAACTTATAATCTTGCTTAAAAGCCCCGATCATCCGCCTGCAAAATAAAACAATCGTTTCATTTGGTGAATTCAGCCACCTCGAAAAATCCGGAATAGACACCCGGTTACGTTTGATCATTTCAAAAACATGTAGCTGTTCCCACGAAGTAAATTCCTGGTGAAGCTTGTCGAGAAAGGAGAAAGGATCATCAATATCAAGGCGGATCAGGGCCAATTCAGCCTCCATTCTCAAAACTTCATTGGTAGAGTTCAGGCACCGTTCTATCTCGTCGTGAACAAGTTCCTGATCAAGGCATGTTTCCTTCAATTTTTTCGAAATTTCACTAGCTAAATTGGGATACAACTGCATGATCTCATCAATCAAAACCTGTTTTTTATTTTCAGTACTTTTCTGTCTAATACGCTTTTGACTTCTTGCCCGGATTACCAGTGTTATCCCCAGCACAAGGATTAACGTAGCAGCAAATCCTGCGATGATATAAACTCTTAAAGTCAATTTGGAGAATATCGATTGCGACTGGTTCTGTGTCAGCTGTTTATCAATCTCTATAATCTGGTCTTTAGGGTAATTTTTATCTGGTTCGATTAAGGATGCTTCCTGGTACAACTGTGTAGCCAGCAATAGATTTTTAGAAATATTAAAGGCTGAATCTGCGTCCCGGATTTTTTGGTTATAAATCCGCCGCAATTCCGATTCGTTAATCTGGGACTTAAGTGAGTCGCTTTGAGAAAGTTGAGAGGTGTCGGAAGGACTGACGCTGCTTTCCGGCAGACTTCGGTTTTCGATAACAGAAGTAACAAATGCCTCAAATTTCAATCCAGCCAGCTTTTTTGTTGCTTCAGTTTCAGTTTTGTAGGAACCAATGATATACTTATACCAGCCATCTTTACAGAAATACCTGACATTTTCGGTGAGGTTAAACTTTTGCTTGAAGAATTCAGGGTCGATGTAAACCTTTGAAGCTGCCACCTGAATGGCATAAATTTTCTCTGATGCTCCGGTCATGGAAGCATCCTGGGCCTGACCGAAGCAAAATCCAACGATTCCCGGGAAGATCAGCTGTAATGCGATCAAGACAACATAAAACCTATGCAGCTTGTTCATTTTTAGCTATTTTTTATTATTCCTTGATCCAGTTTACCAGACCCTTTTTTTCAAGGATTTCCATTAGTTTTTCAGGCAGTGGTTCAAAATGAAACTGCTCTTCCCCGATCCTGATCAACCCGTTCCTAAACTCAATAGAAACTTCACAACCCGGCTTATAAGCCTCTACAGCCTCCTTATGGACGATCAATAAAAGACCCTGGTTAATCGATGAACGGTAAAAAATCCGATTTACCGACTTTACAATAACCGCTTTAATCCCGGCATAAGCAAGGCCCACAGACGGGTGTTCCCTTGAACTTCCGCATCCGAAATTTTCTCCGGCAATTATTATGTCCCCGGATTTGACCCTGGTTGCAAAGGAAGCATCAAACCCGGCGAAAAGGTGTTCAACAATTTTTTCGCCATCGGAGCTGAGGATATTGTATGTGAGATTTCCGGCAAACATCTGATCAGTATTCAGATTGTCCTGGTCGGCATAATTCCAGACGCCTTTAAAATATCGGTCTTCTCCGGCAGGGATTTCAGGTGTCTTTCCTTCCGGCCTCCCGGAAATGAAAAATTCTGAGTGCCCCGGTCCTCTGGGATCAGTGATCTTACCATTGAGTGCAGTATGAGCAACAGTTGCAGGCGAAGCAAGGTAAATTTGTGAGTTGGGATTGCCCATTCTTCCTTTGAAATTACGGTTGGCAGTAGATATAACAGTGAATCCGTCAGCCGGTATTCCTTGCCCGGTTCCGAGGCAGGGTCCACAGGATGAGCTTAGAATGGTTGCGCCGGCGTTAACAAACGTTGTGATCAATCCTTCTTCAATGGCCTCGAGATAGATTTCTTTTGAGGCCGGGATCACCAATAGCTGGAAATCCTGCGCTACCTTTTTGCCTTTGAGAACGGATGCAGCAATCCTCAGATCTTCAATCCTTCCATTGGTACAGGTACCGATTAAGCCTTCATGAACAATGGTACCGGAGGTTTCCGCCACGGTTTTTACGTTATCAACGAGATGAGGTGCTGCCACAAGTGGAACCATATCTCCCAGATTAATGTCAATTTCGAAAAGGTATGTAGCATCCGGATCCGCCCAAACTCCATCGTCAGTCGAATCAAGGAAGCCGGCCAGAACTGAATCAACCGGGAAGACTGCATTTTTGGCTCCCATTTCGGAAGCCAGGTTGGCCAATGTCATCCGGTCGGAAATACTCAAACAATCCAATCCTTCACCATGAAATTCTATCGAGAGATAGTTGGCACCGTCTGAACCAATCTTTCCGATCAGATAAAGAGAGATATCTTTCGCGAAAACACCAGGATTTATTTTCCCCTTCAGATTGATCCTGATCGATTCAGGTACTAAAAACCAGGTTTCTCCTTTTTTCCAAAGTCCTGCAGATTCCGTCCTGTCAATACCGGCAGCAAACGCATTGAAAGCACCTGCTGTGCATGTATGTGAGTCGCTCCCGACAATAATCATCCCCGGCCTGGCATAATAAGACATGATCTGGTGACAAATCCCATCACCGGCATCATGAAACTTCTTGATGCCCTGAGATCTCACGATCTGGCGAATCATTTGATATTGAGTCGCCAGCTTAGAATCCGTTGGAGGTGCATTATGGTCCAGAACCACCAGACACTGGTCCGGATCAAGAATCTTTTCGGCACCCATCTTCCTGAAAGTGCTAAAAATACTGGATGTATTATCGTGGGTAAGCACTATATCCGGCTTCCTGAAGACAATCGCTCCGGCCGGAGCTCCGAGTATCTTTTCAACAAATGTCTTTCCCATCAGAATAGTCCTCCACGTTTAAAAATTTCTAATTGTACTTCGCTAAATGGATCAGCCTGAATGGATTTATTGGTTTTCAGGCTTGTTATCACACCTGTCTCATAATTTACACGGATCATGTCTCCCTCAGCGAGGTCAAGTCCCTCCAGGGAGGTATAAGTGATTATTGGAAATGCCGCGTTGATTGCATTTCGTTCATAAATGGCACCAAAGCTCTCAGCCAAAACACAATGTATTCCCAACGAAAGGAAGCAATCGACGGCTTGTTGACGGGAAGAGCCGCTGCCGAAGTTCTTTTGTACTATTATGATATCCCCTTTCTGTGCCTTTTTAGCAAAATCCTGATATCCATTCAGGTTATCGAAGGTATATTGCCCCATCTCCTTAATATCCGTAATGGCCAGATAGCGGTTATGGAAAATCATATCCGTATCGATATTGTCCTCACGGATGTACCAGACACGTCCTTCAACTTCGACGGGCTTATCAGGTGCCGGAATCTTACGCGGCCCGGCTGCAGAAACTGCCGGTTTTGCGACATCACTGACTTTTTGAAATGAAGATGCGTTAGCCAAGGGCTCATCGGGTAATCCTTCCGGAGTTGTGATAAACCCGGCAATGGCTGATGCGGCAACGATAGCCGGTGATGCCAGATAAACCTCGCCCTTTCCCTGTTTCCCTGGAAAATTCCGGTTTCCGGTACTGATTGTTACTTCCCCCGGGCCATTCTGTCCAACCTGGCCTGCGGCACAACCGGCACAACCGGCATTTGATACCAAAGCTCCCGCACTCTTAAAAATATTAATAAAGCCCTCATTAAGACAACGTTGCCAGATTTCGTCTGTTGCAGGTACTATTTTCAAAACCACACCTGGAGCAACTTTCCGATCATACAGAATATTGGCTACGATTGCCATATCTTCATATCTGCCATTGGTGCAGCTTCCGATGAATGCTGAATCAATCCTTATGTTTTCAAGAGACTCTATTGGGGCTGTATGGTGCGGAGCTCCGGGAAGAGAGACTCTTTTTACAAAATCTCCAATGTTGAGTTCGAAGGTTTTCTCATAATGCGCATCAGGGTCTGCAACCACCGGACTGATAAGCCTCCCTGCCTTATCCGAGCAATAATTTAACACTTGCTGGTTTGGTGTAAAAAGAAGGGTAATAACTCCCATTTCGGTTCCCATACTGGCAATAGTGATCCGTTCGTCCAAAGTTAATTCGTCGATGGATTCACCATATATCTCAACGCTGTATCCTAATAAATCATTGGCACCGAACCGGTCTAAAAGGTTAAGAACGATATCCTTGGCCGATAAACCCTCTGGCCTTTCCCCATTGATTATAAGTTTTACAGATGCAGGAACTTTGAACCAAAGTTTTCCATGTGCCCAGGCAGCAGCAATATCCTGATCGCCCATACCCTGCCCGAAAGCACCCACCGCTCCCAGAATATTGGCATGAGAATCAGTAGTAACAGCTGTCGAGCCTGAAAACGCTAACCCATCATGGATAAGGATGTGCGTTCCGATACCTTTATCGATATCATAAACCCTGATCCCGTTCTCACGGGCAAATTGCCGGCAAATATGCTGATTAACAGCATATTTCTGATCAGATCCCGTAGGATTGCAATCAAAGGTGAAAAAAGATTTAGCCGGATCATCGATTGATAACCCATTATCTTTCAGATTCTTGACAACATTAGCACCACCAAAATCACGAGCTGCCCTGACATCCATGGCAACATCAATAATTTGCCCGGGTTTTACCGTCAGGTGCTTGGAATGGTTTGCCAGTATTTTTTCAATCAAAGTAAGGCCCATAGGATTGTTATTTAAGTTTTCAAAATTGAAAAAACCGCTAATCTTTTGTTCAGGTCGGTTTCAAATTTAGACCATTCCCAAACCCGGGCGGTTTTGATCAATTCCTGGTCAGTGGTAAGGTCTACCGAAACCGATAAAAAAGTATCCGGAGATAGAGTATTTATCAGATCAGTAAGCATTTGACAGTTACGATACGGAGCTTCAATAAAAACCTGTGTCTCCTGATTCAGCTTGGAACGGCTTTCGATTTCGCGAATTTTCCTGACCCGGTCCTGAGGTTTTGCCGGGAGGTATCCATGAAAAACAAATCGCTGTCCGTTGAGGCCCGCGGCCATAACCGACATTATTATCGAACTCGGTCCCACCATCGGCTTAACCCTGATCCCCGACGAATGAGCCTGCCGGATGAGATCTGCTCCGGGGTCGGCGATACCCGGACAACCCGATTCCGATAATAATCCGGCATCGCTACCCTTTAGGATGGGAAGGATAAGAGGTTCCAGGTCCTCAGCCCGTGTATGCTCATTCAATAATCCAAATTCTATTTCTTCGAGCATGGTTTTCATTCCTGCCCTAACCAGGAAACGCCGGGCATTTTTCTCATTCTCCACAATGAAATAGCGCATGAGCCTGACTTGCTCAATCACCATTGCCGGAAGTGACCGTAAAGGGTCACCATCATCAAGCGTATTCGGAATTAACCAAAGGGTACCTTTCATATTGTAAAAATAAGAAAAAGGCCCATGTTTGTTATCTTTGGTGATTTGAATGAATAATGAATTTTACTCTGAAAATTACTTTACTCGGCACAGGGACTTCTTTGGGTGTGCCGATCATCGGGTGTGAATGCCCAGTTTGTAATTCGAAGGATCCCAGAGACAACCGGTTACGTTCTTCAGCCCTCGTTGAATGGCAGGACCAGGTATTCTTAATTGATGCAGGCCCCGACTTCAGGCAGCAGATGTTAAGGACTTCTGTCAGAAAAATTGATGCGATCCTGCTGACCCATGAACATAAGGACCATGTTTCGGGTCTCGATGACATCCGTGCATTAAATTTCCTGCATCGCAAGGCAATTGATATTTATGCTGAAAAAAGAGTGCAGGATTCTATCCGAAAAAATTTTGGCTATGTTTTTTCAGTGATTCAATACCCGGGAATTCCGCAGATGAACCTGCACCATATCTCACCGGGGTCCTTTGAAATCAACGGTTCGAAAATCATTACGATCCGCGCCTTGCATTACAAACTTCCGATTCTGGGTTTCCGGTTCGGTGATTTCACCTATATCTCCGATACCAATTACATTCCCCCCGAAGAAATGGCGAAAATTTCCGGAACACGGATTCTGGTTCTAAATGCACTCCGATGGGAAGCACATCTGTCGCACAACAGCATACCGGAAGCCATCAAATTAATCCAGGAGATCAAACCGGAAAGAGCATACCTGACGCACTTATCTCATCAGGCCGGCAAATATGTAGATCTGATTAAAGAGCTGCCAGCCGGTATTGAACCCGGGTATGACGGACTGGTTATCAATCTTTAAAAGATATCAATCAGCTCAACATCAAATATTAACGGGGTATATCCGGGTATTGATCCAGAACCGTTGGGTCCATATCCAAGATCAGATGGAATGATTAGAATTGCCTTTCCTCCCTCTTTCATATATCCGATTCCTTCATCCCAGCCGGCTATTACACGGCCTAATCCGAGTAAAAAATCGAATGTTCCCGAATCGAATTCCGATCCATCGACAAAGGTTCCCTTGTATTTGACCCGAACCTTTGAACCGTAGGCCGGACTGGCTCCTGTTCCTGCTTTTGTTTCAATATAGTACAGCCCGCTGGATAGGGGTTCAGCAGTAATGTTATGAGTTTGCTTATAATTTTCAATGGCGAGTCTTTCCTTTTCATAAGGGTCGCCAGATTCACAACCAACAAAGAATAGTGTTGCTGTCAAAACAATTAACATACAGTATTTCATACGTATCATTCTATTTTACTTCTAATAATTCAACTTCAAAGACTAATGTGGAATAGGGCAGGATCAGGTTGGTGTAACCACTCTTTCCATAAGCCAGGTCAGATGGAATGATAAATCGTGCTTCCCCACCCTCCTTCATAAACTGAAATCCTTCATCCCATCCCTTGATAACCTGTCCACGGCCGAGGACAAATGAAAATGGTCTGCCTCTTTGGAGTGAGGAATCGAAAATCTTTCCATCTATTGTTGTTCCGGTATAATGAACGACCAGGGTTTTTCCAACTTCAGCCTTTTGGCCCTTTCCTTTCTTCTTTTCGATATAATAAAGGCCTGAAGTTGTTGGTTTTACGGTGGTGTTTGAGAGTTCAATATAGTTTTTAAGAAGATTCATCTCCTGTTTAAAGTCGGTATGATAAGTGTTTTCCTTTTCATTTTCAAGGTCCTCCGAGCTTAACATGTTTTTTAACCGCACATAAATATATACCGGATCACCCTGGCGGAATTCAACAGGCAAATCCCGTTTTCTGTTCTTTTCGAAAAAACCGGCAGCATCCAGCTTAAAACAAACACTATCGCCTACCTGTAATAAAGACAAAGCCGTATAAAAATCACCCTTGAACATAGGTTTACCAAGCTGCATCCGGTAAAAGTTGGATTCATCCACCAATTTATTATCCTCATTCAATATTTTCAGGGATAATACCAGGATATCCCCGGTTTTAGGAGCAATACCTTCAGGATTCATTTCTATAAAACGGTAATACAAACCCGATGGATGCTTTTTAAACCCTTTCTCCTTACTGCTGCAAGAATAGCCACCAGTAATAATGACAACGAGCAGAGCAACGACAGATAATCTCATAATCATGGTATTTCGGGCAAAAGTAGGAAAATGGTCAATTATTAAGATGCCTGGCCACTGAATCAACACGAATTTCATAAACCAGAATGGCTCGCGGCGGGATACGGTTTCCATCACCGGCCAGACCAAATGCCCGGTGAGGAGGAATAATAACCAGAGCACTGTCGCCTGGATGAAGATATTGAACGGCCTCATGTAAACCCGGCTCAGCTTCACTTTTCTCAACAACGAATTGTTTTAAGCCCTGTTTTTCTGAAGAATAGCATTCGGTGCCATCGAGGAGACTCAGTTTGTATGTTAACGAGACCCAATCCCCCGGTTCGATATTCTTTGACTTGTTCTTTTTCAGCAAATTATAGACGTGATAAAAAACTCCTGTACCTGTTTCTGTAAGGTTCCAACCTTTAATAGCAGCCTGATCTCTGATTGATTTAGCATTTTCCTTTATCATCAATTGATTGGACCGGTAAATAGATTCCTGATCAGGAAAAGAGGTGTTCACAGGTTTATCTTGTTGACGATATTTTGGTTTGCAACCTCCCGCCGCAAAAGATGAAACGATTATAAGCAGGAAAACTAAAACTTTGAAAATACGCATGGGATTCTGATTGGTTTGACGGATCAGTTTTGGTCAGCATGGAGTAATTCCCGGTATTCATCCAAAACGGATTCTAAGCGGTCAATTGCCTCTTTCATAGTGCCTGAGAATTTTCCGCCTGCCGCATTTTTATGGCCACCGCCATTGAAATACTTTTGGGCAAATTCATTAGCCGGAAAACTTCCGCGTGATCTCAGTGATAATTTGATATGATCACTCTGCTCGGTAAACAACACCGAAAATACGATACCCGCTATAGATAAGGGGTAGTTTACAAATCCCTCGGTATCTCCCTTTTTGTGGCGATAACTATTTAACTTGCTTATAGTCAAAGCAATATATGCTGTCCGAAATTCAGGCAAGACCTTCATATTCTGATCGAGACTGTATCCCAGTAACCTCATCCGGTCGGCCGAAAACATATTATAAATCTCATAATATATCCGGTCCTTATCAGCTCCAAGCCGCATCAGTGCGGCAACCGTTTCAAAGATTTCAGGGTAAGAGCAACTTACTTTTAATCCTACTGTATCCGTCATGATACCGGCAAGCAAACAAGTTGCAGCTTCAACCCCAACATATTCAAGGAATTGCAGTTTTTGGAATAAGAGAAAAATCAGTTCCGATGTAGAACCTTTCGAGGAATCGACAAGCTGCAATTTGGTAAACGATTCACTTACAGGATGATGGTCGATTAAAAGAGAAGGTTTGGTGCATTGACGGAACAAAGGTTCAACCGAGCCCAGGCGCTCCGGGGCATTAAAATCGGAACAAATTATCAGGTCGCAATCCGTGAACAACTGAGGAATTATGTGGCCCCCCGACTTCCGATCATGCACGCATATTTCATTGTGACCGGGAAGCCATTTAAGGAACAAAGGGGAATCGTCGGGGATAACAACATCAACCGAATGGCCAAGTTGCTGCAAAATCCACTTGAGCCCAAGGGCAGATCCAACTGCATCCCCATCAGGGTTTTTATGAGTCAGAATCAATACTTTGCATGGATTCAGGAAAATTGTCCTGATATCATGCCATCCCAATTCCTGATTGAGATTCAGGTTCCCGTCAAAGAGTTCTTTTTGCATCAATCAAAGATAGCAATCGGTGGTAATTGGAAACAGGAAATTACTATTTTTATAGAAACAACGATTCAATTATGACTGGTAACATCACTCTTACAATTATCAAGCCGGATGCCGTATCTCATGAGCATATAGGTGATATCCTAAAGATGATTTCGGCAGCAGGATTCTCGATTGCTGCGATGAAATATACCAAGCTGAGCCAGATTCAGGCAGCTTATTTTTATAATATTCATAAAGAAAAACCCTTTTTTGACGGGTTAGTTGAATTTATGACTTCAGGTCCGATTGTTGTGGCTATCCTGGAGAAGGAGAATGCTGTTGAGGACTATCGGAAGTTGATTGGAAATACCGATCCGGCAAAGGCTGAACCTGGCACCATCCGCAGATTGTTTGCTGAATCAGTCCAGCGAAATGCTGTTCATGGTTCCGATAGTGATTCCAATGCCCGCAAGGAAGCCGACTTTTTCTTTTCAAAAAGTGAAAGGTTCGACCGCGATGGTAATTTTCTGGAATTAGTACCGGTTGATGGTGTATAGATTCCGGTTGCCGGTCATTTTATAATAATTTCATCTATAATGACTTGACCACTTCGGCGGTTCAGTTCAGTTCGTAGCCCTTCCCGGATCATCACCATTTCATTCCGGATGACTGACGACCGGATCGTTACAAATAGTTTACGATCGCGGATATAGATGGATTCAGTGCTCCGGGCAACCATTATTCCCACTACATCATCCCATTGCCTGATCAGTTCGCGTTCTTTCAGTTTCTGATCAATACCGGAGGCTTTAAGTAGTTCCTCGATAATATCTTTGATCGGCCGTGATTGAGTTCTCCTGATTACCATGATTATAAAAGGCTTATTTGACCATCCGTAACCTGGAACAACCGGTATTCAGCCGTTAACCCGGACAGGATTGATTGAAGATGTTGCAGATTAGTGTCCGTGATAAAAATCTGGCCAAAATGGTCCTCCGAAACCAATTTGATGATCCGGGTCACCCTGTTGGCATCCAGTTTATCAAAAACATCGTCCAGTAAAATCAGTGGCCGTACGTTCGAAATTTTCTTGAGAAAATCATATTGCGCCATTTTTAATGCAACAAGGTAGGTTTTCTGCTGGCCCTGCGAACCTTGTTGTTTCATCGGATATCCGGAAAGTTCGAGTACCAGGTCATCTCTATGAATGCCGACGCTGGTGAATTGCAGTTGTTTATCTTTATCATGTGCGTCCCTCATCAATTCAGAAAGTGATCTGTCACCAGCCTGAGTCAGGTATTTGAGTTCAACTTGTTCATGGCCACTGGATATGTAATCATAATAATATTGAAAAATGGGCAGCAGTTGTGAAATAAATTCCTTCCTCCGCTGATAAATTCGCTCGCCAAGGGGAGAAAGCTGGTCATCCCAGATAAGGAGGGAATCTTCATCGAAATACTTATGGCGCGAAAACTCTTTCAGAAGACGATTTCGTTGAGCCAAAGCTTTATTGTACCTGATAACATCATCCAGATATTGCCGGTCGTATTGGGAAATTACCCCATTCATATATCGTCTTCGCTCCTCACTGCCTTCGAGAATCAGGCTCGTGTCGGCTGGTGAAACCATTACCAGGGGGATGAGCCCTATATGATCTGCCAATTTCTGATACTCCTTATCATTCCGCCTGATCCTTTTCTTCTGATCTTTCTTTAAAACACACTGAATGCGTTCAACCTGCCCATCAATCACGAACTCGCCCTGAATCATGAAGAAATCACAGAAATGTTTGATATTGTCAGCATCCAGACTATTGAAGTAAGATTTGCAAAAGGCCAGGTAATAGATGGAATCAAACAAATTTGTTTTACCAACACCATTATTACCTACGAAACAATTCAATTTTGGTGAGAGTTCAATATCAAGCTCACTGTAGGTTTTAAAATTCAGTAAATTCAGTTTTCGCAGATACATACTTCTCCCGTTTGCTGTCAAAAATAACAATAGTCAAGGGAACCGTGGCACGTTCACAGTTTTTTACCCCGGCTATTTCAAATAAGGTATAATTATTATAAATTTGCATGTTTTTTATAATAAAGTTTATGGTTAGCAAATCGAAAGGTAAGAAAGAAGACAATCTGGAAGTAGTCGAGCACGCGCTGACAAATACTGAGCATTTTATTGAGCAGAATCAGAGAACAATTACCATAGCCCTGATAGTAATTGTAGCAGTTGTTGGTATTTTCCTGGGTTATAAGCGGTTTATTGTTTCACCGAAGGAAAAAGAAGCACAGTCACAAATGTTTGCTGCTGAGCAATATTTTGAAAAAGATTCCTTCAACCTGGCTCTGAATGGTGATGGCAATTATTTAGGGTTTCTCGACATTATTGATCAGTATAAGGTAACCAGATCGGCAAAACTGGCTCGTTACTATTCCGGTATTTCCTATCTGAAACTGGGCAAATTTCAGGATGCCATCGATCAGTTGAAGAAATTCACACTGAAGGATGAAATGGTAAGTCCGATTTCAAAAGGAGCGATTGGAGACGCCTATAGCGAGTTGGGCCGGACTGATGAAGCCGTTGATTATTATATGAAGGCAGCGCGGATGCGGCCGAATAATTTCGTGACGCCAATTTACCTGATGAAAGCCGGCGAACTTCTCGAAGCTAACAAGGAATATAATAAAGCAATACCTTTATATAAGGAGATACAGAAAGATTATCCGGAATCTAACGAGGGTCGGAAAATCGAAAAATATATAGCCCGTGCCGAAGCCGGACTTGTAAAATAAAAATTACGGCAACATCATTAAAGAATCTATCCGCTTACGATCCTGCCTCCATACCGGATAACCCGGATATGACGTTCGGAATCATTGTTTCGGAATGGAATGAAATGATTACCGCACCTTTGGCCCAAGGTGCGGTTGATACATTGATCAAACATGGAACCCGGCCTGAGAATATCTATTTACATTACGTACCCGGCAGTTTTGAGCTTCCTTTAGGCGGTCAGTTCCTTTTTGAATCCTTGAATCCGGATGCCGTTATCCTGATTGGATGCGTCATTCAGGGAGAAACGAGGCATTTTGATTTTATTTGCCAGGCCGTTGCTCAGGGCTGTATGGAACTTGGAATGAAATTCAACAAACCAAGTGTTTTCGGGGTGTTGACAACAGATAACCTCCAACAGGCAATCGACCGCTCAGGTGGAGTACATGGAAATAAAGGAATCGAAGCTGCACTGACAGCGATTAAAATGGTCGATCTGCGTAGAGACGCATATTTGCGTCTTGACGGGTCACAACCTACGTAGTTGTAGACGTAAATATACGTCTCTACGTTATCTCTTCTGTACCCCTCTCTCTTTGGCCATCACCTCAAGCCTTTCCTGGAATTTCGACTTTTTCATGGGCTTTTTCTGATTCTCCTTCAATTTATTAAGGATCTTTTCTTCATTAATAGATCTCTTGATAACGATTTGCTGAAGGTAAGATATAACGTTGGAGAAGAAGTAATAAACACTTAACCCGGCAGCATAAGAGTTGAACCACGCCAACATCATCACCGGCATCATATACATCATGATTTTCATGCCTGGTACCGGTTGTGCTGTTTGGGTCTGATCCATCTGCATTTTAGTGGTGACCAGCATGGACAAGGCCATCAGCAAAGTAAACAGGCTGATATGATCACCATACATAGGAATAGTAAATGGCAGAGTCAAAATAGAATCATAGGTCGATAAATCATGGGCCCAAAGGAATGATTGCTGACGGAGTTCTATTGAGGACGGGAAAAACCGGAACAATGCAATCCATATCGGCATCTGCAGCAAGGCAGGAAGACAGCCACCAAGGGGGTTCACTCCGGCTTTCTTGTACAAAGCCATAGTTGCCTGCTGCTTTTCCATAGCCTTGTCCGCACCGAATTTCTTATTGATCTCATCAATCTGAGGTTTCAAAACCTTCATTCTTGCACCCGAGAGGAAGGATTTATAACTCAATGGGAAAACCAGCAATTTGAAGAAGATCGTTAAGATTATAATGATGATCCCGTAATTGCCAATGACTCCTTCCAGCCAATGAAAAATATTGATTACAAACCATTTATTTATCCAGGAAATCCATTTCCATCCAAGATCAACCAGAATGGTCAGCTCATGCCCCTCAGCCTTTAAAGTTTTGTAGTGATTGGGAACAAAATAAAAAGTAAGACCTATATCTTCCTGCGTTTTACCTTCAAAAGGCAGGCTTATTTCAGCAGAAAAGGTTTTTATTGGTCCTACAATTCCGGCAGGAGTTATGGCACTGATCCGGGCACTGGTCATATAAGTATCTGCCATCAATACAGTCGAAAAAAACTGCTGCTTGAATCCGATCCATTCAACCTTTGTGGTAAGGTTTTCTGAAACAAGCTTTTCTTTCGACATGCCAAGCTTTCCAACATCATCCTGATAAAACTTATACTGGACAATTGCATAGTCACTTTCCCATTTCCGTCCCTTTTCCTGCTGTCGTGCCTCAACTGCCCAATCCAGGTCAATCATTGAAGTGTTTTTACCAAACACTTTATCCATACCTTGCATACGGATATTAAACCCAAGTTTATAAGAATCCGGTTCAAGGGTATAAACATAGTCGATATAATCCCCTTTTCCAGCCGGAAGCCTCATTACCAATGTTTTAGCTCCAGATTCCGCGTTCTGTTCGGTCGCCTGTGTTTGCGGCTGGAAATAGAGATTCTGTGTGGCAATCGATTTATTCTGAGAAAAGAATTGAAGGTTAAAGTGAGTGGTCTCGCCGTCGAATAAAATTAACGGTTTACCCTCAAAGGTCTTATAATCTTTCAGTTCGGCTGAATAGGGCCGGCCTCCTTTGGAAGTAAACTTTATCCTGATTTTCTTGTTCTCCAGGTAATAGAATTTTTCGTCTCCGTTTGAAGCTTCAGCAAAGGCTCCAAGTTCATTCACCCTTTTCTGGCTGAGTTCTTCTGGTGTAGGAGCTGCGGCAGTTTGTGAAAGAGTATCATTCTGATTCCTTTTCTGATCTGCTTCCAAACGTTTCTGTGCCTCCACCAAGGAGATAGAGTCTCGTTCTCTTTGATTTCTCTCTTGAACCTCTTTGGAAGGTTTTGTAAAAATGCTGTATCCTACAAGCAGCACTCCCATTAAAAGTAAGCCAATAAGGGACTTTTTATCCATCGCTGATCGATTCAGTTGAAAAAATTATTTAGCCGGCTAAAGTAAGGAATTATTCCAAGGCAGCCTTCACAAAGTTCACAAAAAGAGGATGTGGGTTCATCACCGTACTGCGGTATTCCGGGTGAAACTGCACCCCGATAAACCATTTGTGATTTGGAATCTCCATTATTTCAACCAGATTGGTGTCTGGATTGAAACCAGAGGGTATCATACCGGCTGCATTAAACTGGTCGGTATAGGCATTATTAAACTCATAGCGATGCCGGTGTCTCTCGCTCACGCAACCGGAATGATAGATACTGGAAGCCAGTGAGCCCTTTTTGATGGCACAGGTATATGCCCCTAATCGCATAGTTCCACCCTTGTCAGTGATCTCTTTTTGATCTGCCATCAGGTCAATAACCGGATCGGGTGTTTTGGTATCCATCTCGGTAGAATGGGCTCGTGTCAATCCTAGAACATTTCTTGCAAATTCGATCACTGCGCATTGCATACCAAGGCAGATTCCTAAAAACGGGATGTTGTTTTCACGGGCATATCGGACTGCACTGATTTTTCCTTCAATACCACGGTGGCCAAAGCCGGGTGCAACAAGAATACCTTTTAGATCGCCCAGGATTGCTGCGATGTTACCCTCTTCAAGCGTCTCAGAATGAATCCATTGGATATCGACCTTACAATAATTGACTGCTCCGGCGTGAATAAAAGCTTCTGAGATGGATTTATAGGCATCGTGCAATTCTACATACTTGCCAACCAAACCAATTTTTATGGTTTGCTTTGGGTTTTTAACTGATCTTACAAATTCCCTCCAGGGTTCAAGGTCGCTCTTTGTATTACCGGGAAGCTTCAATTTTTCGATAACAATTTCATCCAGCCTTTCCTTTTGCATCAATAAGGGAACCTCATAAATCGTACTGACATCGCGGCTCTCGATTACTGCCCGCACTTCCACGTTGCAGAACAAGGCGACTTTTTTACGGATTTCACGATTCAGCGGCCTTTCCGTTCGTAATACAAGAATGTCTGGTTGCACACCCTCTTCCAGCAACATCCTCACGGAATGCTGAGTCGGCTTTGTTTTTAACTCGCCTGATGCGCTCAGGTAAGGAACCAGTGTAAGATGGATCACACAAACCCGATCACCCATTTCCCACTTCAATTGGCGGACTGATTCAATGTATGGCAACGATTCAATGTCACCAACTGTGCCGCCGATCTCGGTAATAACCAAATCAAACTTCCCCTTTGAACCCAGTATCTTAATTCTTCTCTTGATCTCATCGGTAATATGCGGTATGATCTGCACCGTTTTGCCCAGATAATCGCCTTTTCTCTCCTTATTGATTACGGACAGATATACTCGCCCGGTGGTAACATTATTGGATTGGGATGTCGGGCAATTCAGAAATCGTTCATAATGCCCAAGATCAAGGTCCGTTTCCGCCCCATCGTCAGTTACATAGCATTCACCATGTTCATATGGATTAAGAGTACCGGGGTCAATATTAATATAAGGGTCGAGTTTCTGAATAGTAACGGCAAAACCCCGTGCCTGTAAAAGCTTGGCCAATGAACTGGAGATAATACCTTTTCCCAATGAAGATGTAACACCACCGGTTACAAAAATGTATTTAGTCTGCTTGGCGGTCATACAATTGTTAGAATGTCCAGTTAATGCCTAAAGATGGCATAAAAGGAAGCTGGTTAACTCTTTCGTACCGGATACGGTCAAAATAGAATATATTTTTCCGGTTGTAAACGTTTGTTATACTTAGTGATATCTCGAGTTCACTATCCTCGCCGGTTGGAATCATTTTCTTCAGATTGATATCCAGGCGGTGATAATAAGGCAGCCGGCCCTGGTTAAGCGGGCCATAAACAATGCCCAATTCTCCGTTTACCCTTGTATAATCAGTGTTAATCCCATCATGGAAAGGAATCTTTTCGTAGAAACCTTGAGTTTGAGTAAAAGGGAATCCTGAACCGAGGTTCCATCTGGTGCTGAATTCCCACGTAAGGTCTTTTCCAAAAGTATATGATCCAACCAGATTCACATTATGCCTGCGGTCGAAGTGAGGCGGATATTTGATGACCCCATCATAACGAGTCACCCAGCCAAGGGAATAGGTTGCCCACAGATAGATACGTTTGTAGTCATACTTGAGCAAAAAATCGATCCCGTAAGCTTTACCTGTTTCAATGATAAAATCTTTTCTCAGGTATTCCGGTTTATCCTGATTATCGCCGGTATCATCGTATAATTTGTTACGGTTGATATTGGTCAGCTGGATATTGTCTTTAATATAGGTTTCAACATTAAGATTGAGCCGGTTAGTCAGATCAAACTCAAAACCCAGAATAGCATGGTTTGATTTCTGCAATTTGGTATTAATCGGGTTACCATCAAATTCTTTCTGAAGATTTTCCGGTCCGGATAAGAATCCATAGAACAGGTTAACCACATCCCGGTCGGAGTTAGCGGCAATCAGGTTTTGGGAATACATGCCCGCAGCAAATTTAACCCTGAAATTATCGCTCATGTTGTATTTCAGGCCCAGCCTGGGTTCCGGTGAGACTTCGCTCAGGGAAGCATAATAATGCAGCCGGAAACTGGGTTCGATGAGGAATTTTCCCAAAGTCATCTTGTACTTGCCATATCCGGCCAGCTCAGTAGTAAATTGTTGCTGGGTAATCTTGCGCCCTACGGAGTTGAAATAATTGAAATTAGTATTATAACCTAGGGTTTCGATTCCATATTCAAGCTGGTCTTTCCCGAAAATATAAACGAATTCAAGTCCAACGTTAAAGCCATCAATTGAACTCTGACGAGGCTGTTGATCGGCCTCATTCATGGTGATCAGGTATTTGGAATAGGCAATGTTCGCTTTGATCAATGCAGGGTAATCACCAGGAATGAGTACGACGTTTGAGCCAAACCCATAAGTATTCCAACCGATGTCAGTTATATCCCGGTAGGTAACCTGGTCGTTGAAATTGAATCCGAATAAATTAACCTTGCTGCCATTCCTTGAATTTAATGAAATTTTTCCGTAGACATCAGTAAAATTGAAAGGGAGCCCGGCTGTATCGATATATTTATAAAGATACTTTGAGGATTGCTCAAGAAATGAATGCTTTGCTGTTAAGATAAAGGAAGAGGAACCATCGGAGTCGGATTTTGCCTTCTTGATTGGTCCTTCAATCAGTGCTTTAGCCATAAAAGTACTGGTCGAGAACTTTCCTGATATCCGTTTTTTGTTGCCGTCACGTGTAGTAATGTCCATAATTGAGGAAATACGGCCACCGTAATTAGCACCGAATCCACCGGTTAAAACCTCGACCTGCTTGATCACATCAGTATCGAAAACAGAAAATAGTCCGATGGAATGAAAAGGGTTGTAGATGATCATACCATCGAGCAACACCTTATTTTGAATGGGTGCGCCTCCGCGGATGTACAACTGCCCACCCTGGTCACCAGTGAAGATCACCCCGGGTAGCACCTGCAAATACTGGGCAAGGTCCGGTTCGCTGCCAATGTTAGGAATTCTCTCCATCTGCTTGGGTGTAACCCTGATAACAGAGGTTTGAACCTGAGTTTTCATTTGCTGTTTTTCTCCGGAAATTACGACCTCGTCGATGTTCTGGACTGATTGATCAAGGTAAATCTTGTCATTGATAGTCCGGCCGTCGAGAATTTCCACCGCTTTAGAGAATTTCTGATAACCCACCGCACTCGCAACCATGGTGTACTTACCCGGCGGTACTTTACTGACTGTAAAATAGCCGTTAACATCAGTCCCCGAACCCCACACAGTGCCATCACCCAGGTAAACGTTGCAGCCGATAACAGGTTCCCCTGTTTTTTTGTCATAAACAAAACCACGGATTACCCCTGTTTGTGAAAAGCCGCTGATACTAAGCAAAATACCCCAAATAGCAAAAGCTGACAGGATTTTCAAAGTTCTCATCTTAAAAATGATAAAGTTTTACGATTCGAAACGATCGAGCAAATCTATTTTTTCTTTAAGCAGCTGAATACGCTCACGCTCCTGGGCGATCTTATTTTCCACCTCACGGATCAGTGATTCAGATTTCTGAGATTTCGCAAAGAAACCTATGTTATTCTCCCAGAGAACAACGTCACTTTCCATTTGCTTAAGCTTATTCACCAATTTCTCTCTTTCGGATGAAATACGGTTTCTATTTTTGGGGGACTGAACAAAGTTATCAACTTTTTGTTTATATCGCAAAATTTCTTTTTTTGGTTCATCTACTTCCAGCTGGTCGAAAAGTTTGTGAATGGCTTCCCTGAACTCTCTTTGAACCTCATCTTTTTTCTCAATAGGTATGTGGCCGATTGAAGTAAAATCTTTCTGAATGGTTTTGAGGATCATAAGATCCTCATAATGATTATCGGAAAGAGTAAACGACTTGACCTTTTCAACCAATTCCAATTTCAATTTCAGATTCTCAATCTGTTCAGAATCCTGGGAACTGAAGAACTCGGCTTTCTTTTTAAAGAAAGCATCGCAGGCAATGCGGAACCGATGCCATAGAGGATCTGAATACTTTCTTGGGACCGGTCCGATTTCTTTCCACTTTTTCTGGATGGTAACCAGTTCATCGGAAGTCTTCCTCCATTCGGTGCTGTTGCTGAGTGATTCGGCCTGCATACAGAGGTCGGTTTTTAGCTGAAGGTTACCATGCTGATCATCACGGTGGCGGGAGAAATATTCCCTTTTGCGGTTGAAGAATTCATCACAACCCGCCCGGAACCGGTCATAAACCTTATTGTTGTCTTTTCTGGGAGCAAAGCCAATACTGCGCCACATCTGCTGCAGCTTGACCACTTCCTGCGAAAAATCGTTCCAGTCTTTTGGACTTTGAACGGGTTTTTGGAGAATTTCTTCGATCTTTTCGCACAGATGGGTTTTTGCATCCAGGTTTTTCTTTTGTTCATCTTTCAGATTCAGATAGTACTCCTGATGCTTACGATTGATCTGATTGGTTGCTTCTCTGAATCGATCCCATATTTCGTCCTTCTTCTCACTCGGAACGGGCCCGATTTCCCTCCATTGGTTATGAAGTTGCTGCAGTTCACCGAATGACTTGATCACGGATGGTTCCAGCAACAATTCTTCAGCCTGTTCGCAGATATGAATCTTGATTTCCAGGTTCTTTTTAAGATCAAGGTCTCTGAGTTCCTTATTGATCTTAATATAATCATAGAATCTCTCCACATGGTGATGGTAGTTTTCCCACAAACTATGCAAATCTGTCTGGGGAACGGGTCCGATATCCCTCCATTGCCGCTGCAGATCACGAAACTCGTTAAATGTCCTATTCAGGGATTCCTGAGTATTCAGGAGGTTCTTTATATGATCAATTATCTCAAGCTTTTTCTTGAGATTGCCCTCTTTATCTCCCTCAAGGGCTTTTGAATATACAGTTCTTTTTAGTCTATACTGTTCATAGGAGGCTTTAAAACCCTCCTCAAGCGGATCGGGAGCAGGTTTGTATTCTTCCTCGACACCGCCCTCTTCAATGAATTTCTTATGCTTTTCTTCCGATTCAATTTTTAGCTTTCTATAGAAAGTTGATCGGATATTTTCCATATCGCGGGTAACCTCATGAATAGCTCTATGATTGAGCAACAGACCAAGCGCCTCGAGGAGTGCCGGGCGGGAATAACCGGAGTAGTCAATGTTAATCGGTGGACGAGCAACCAATTCAGTTGCCTCAGGATCAGTCTTATCCGGTAAAACTTCCGGTTCTGGAATTATTTCCGGCACTTCAACCACTTCTTCGGATTCCTCTTCCACTTCCGGTTCAACTGCTTCAACTTGCTGCTCAGCAACCACTTCCGGTAGTTCAGCTTCAGTTCGTACTACTGTTTCTTCTACTACCGCTTCTTCTACAACAACTTCTTCTACAACAGCTTCCGCTTCAATAACTTCCTGGCTTGCTGTATCAGGGATTTCAATCCCTTCAACCTGTAACTGCTCTTCTGGCAGTTGATCTTTTTTAGTCATAACAAACGTTTTAAATCTTACAATACCTCAGCAATGCTAAGTTGTTCAAACGAACAGAAAACCGGGCTTTCGTCCAGATGTACACATTCCGACAAAAATATCTAATTTTTTATTAAAAAAAGCCATCCCCGTTAAGACTATATTTGCAATGAATTCAATCCATTATGCGCATAGATATAATTACCGCACTCCCTGAACTTTTGACCGGTCCGCTTGATCATTCGATCATTAAGCGTGCCAGGCAAAAGGGACTTGCTGAAATATATATTCATAATCTTCGTGATTACTCTTTTGATAAGCACCGGACCATCGATGATTACCCATTTTCGGGTGGCGGCGGGATGGTCATGATGGTTGAGCCCATAGATCTGGCCCTTGCGGACCTTAAATCCAAAACAGGTTATGATGAAATCATTTATACTTCACCGGATGGAGAACCCTTCACTCAAAAATTAGCCAACCGGTTGTCGTGTCTCGATAATCTGATTATTCTTTGCGGCCACTATAAGGGTGTCGACCAACGAGTCAGGGATCATCTGGTCACAAAAGAGATTTCGATCGGCGATTATGTTCTGACTGGCGGAGAGCTCGCAGCGGCCGTTATCGTGGATGCTGTTGTCAGACTGCTGCCGGGTGCGATTTCGGATGAAGAATCGGCATTGACAGATTCATTTCAGGATAACCTTCTTGCACCACCGCTTTATACCCGGCCTGCAGAATATAAAGGCTGGAAAGTGCCGGAGATCCTGCTTTCCGGGAATGACCGCGAAATTGAGAACTGGAAAATGGAACAGGCTATCGAAAGAACCCGCCGATTAAGGCCGGATCTTCTTCAGGAATAATTCTCGCGCGAACATATCCCGGTGAAGGGACAATACCGGCATACCTGATCATCATCGCTTTGGACAAAGGGAATATCCGGATTGAAAAGATCTTCAAGAATATTTTTAAAGCCTGTATTAAATTCATTCCTGATTTCCGGGAAGACGATCTCCTTTCCGGCGACTTTCGTACGATGTTCATTATCCCCTGCCCTGAAACGCCCCAGTCGGAAAAGGCATGGCATCAAATCTGCATTTGCTGAGGTTTGATTGAGGTAAAACTCACAATACAACAACACCTGAAATACTTCTTTCGGCCTTTTCGCAGATCCACGATCGAAAATTTCGTCAATGGTCTTTGCGTTCAATTCACAATTGCCTGTTTTATAATCTACAATTCGTATTCCTTCAGGAACCTGATCAATGCGGTCAATTATTCCATTGAGGTTTGCCGTAACCGTTTGACCGCCAATTTCAATGGGATATTGCATGCGGAATTTCTGCTCAAGACCAAGAATTCTCAATGGTAAAATCCGCTGGTCAAATTCAAGTATTTTATTTAAAAACTGCCTGACCACCTCCATAGCGAGGAGTTCTTTCCCGCCGGGTTTTACAGCCCCCGGTTCTTTTAGCACAACATTATATTCCTCCAGGATGATTTCCGCAAGCCTATCCTGAGCATGAATGACCCGTTGCAGCCACCCAGCGTCAGGACCTTTTTCAATTCCAATAAATTCCTTGTACAAACGGTTCATAACCTGATGAATCAGAATTCCAAAACCTTTTGGTTCCGAAGCATAAGCAATTTCATCAGGTTCTTTAAAGTCAAATATCCTTTCAAGAGCAAACCGCAGGCTGCAATCCATATATTCATTAATTGCACTGGGCGACAATGACTTGCTGCTCCCATTCCTGGCGAGATATCGGCCTAACCGTTCTTTAACTACACCCACTTTCCTGATAATTATTGCGCTTGGCGAGTTTCCTACCCGAGCCGGAGGTTCAAGTCTGAATTCAATGTTCTTCGGGAATTCATATTGCAATTGTGTGATATATCGGCTTTTCTCACCTGATCTGATCACATCATCCATATGACCGGTGAGGTAATATATAAACAGCGATTTTGTCCTTTGAATAAGCCGGTAGAAGTAATATGCGTACATCGCATCACGGTTCTCGGCCGTTGGCAAATGGAAAATCTTACGCATTGAATAGGGTATCAAAGAGCCCGGCAAACTTTTGGAAGGCCAGATACCTTCGTTAAAAGACAGAATGAATACCTCATCAAAATCAACCAATCTGGTTTCAAGAATACCGGTAACCTGATTACAGGCATCACGGTCGGTTTCGAGTGTTATTTTACTGGTGTTTAAAAACTGGGAGAATAATTTCGACAAAGATTTTGCGTCGAGCTTAAGGCTGTATGTGCCGATAACCTCCCTGAATATACCGGCTTGTGAAATAACCGACCCGATTGCGGCTTTTTCAATCTGGTTATAAAGTGCTTCAAAAGCCATCAACCGGGTGCCGATTCCATTTATTCGATCAAGAAAATTAACGACTATATTGAGGGTGCCGATCCATGGTGATAACCGGCTTTCACCATTCACAAATTCAGCCGGAACGGATTCCGGATAACGCCGTTGAACCAGTTGAATCCGGGAATCAGTTGAATCTCCGGTTAACCATTTTGCCCATGGATGCCGAAGAAATGCCAGAATTAAACCGGCCTTACAGAATGGTTTATCAATTGATTGATTGAAATCCAGATAGATATTAATCAGGTTATTAAAAAAACCCGCCGCTTGAGTATCCCGTAAAGGATAACCAGAGGTAAAATTTACCGGTAGGGTATCATCTGGCCAGGATGATAAAAGATCAGAAAACAAACTTTCATCCGACAGGATAATTCCGCGTTTGACGTTTGGGCGGCCCTGTATATCGTTGAGTAGTGCCTGAACCTGTCCGGTGTTGGAAGTTACCGGAACAACTGTGACTGTTTCTTTCGGATCGGGCGAATGAAAGAAATCCCAGGCCCCATCCGGAAATGGTTGAAACCAGGGTGGCGGAGGGAATAATTTGAGATAGTGTTGGATAAATTTACCTGCTTCATGAGTACCTTCAAGATAATAGGGGTGGTAATCCCAATAGAAGGTTGCGATTCCATTATCCCTCAGGTGGTTAAAAATAGTTTCCTCGGCGGAAGTAAGAATATTGAATCCAACAAAAGCCACTTTTTTATATCGCCCTGGTGTGATTTTTCCCTGGATGAGATCTTCTGCCGCTTTTCTGTAGCACATGCCCGATGTACCTATGCCCTTATCAAGCAAACAATTATTAAACGCCTTGTAGATAGGATACAACTTATCCCATATTTCAAGCCATTTTTCCTGATGTGATGATCGCCCCGATCCAAAACTGCTCCAGAATACCCGGATGCGATCAACCAGCTCTTCATCAGACGTAATATCAAACTGATTATCAATTTTCTTAATCTCGTTCAGCGCAGTAAAGAGTTTCAGGGGATCGGCCAGGTATTTATCAGCATCATCGAAATCTGCCAGGAGTGTCTCTCCCAGATCGATAAAATTCGCAAAAGCCTCAATATGTGGAAGCTCATGTTTTACCACCTGGAAAAGCAAGGCCAATTCCACCAGCTTATCGGTCTTTTCCAATCCGGAAAGCCCGACCAACCAATCATCGATACTAAAAATTCCGGGAGACCAGGATGGGGTTAACACCTGCCCGATAAGTTCTTGTCGAAAGATTGCTCCTGCCCGGCGGTTAGGAAAAATTACTGCAAGATCCTTTAAATCACTGCCGGCAACTTGCAGAATATCCTTGGCAACTAGAGAAATGAATGAATTTATCATGATACTGGATTGACCAAAATTAGCGAATTTGAGCAGAAGAAGAACTAATAAGGGGTTTGAATTGTTCCTTTTTCTAACTTTAGCAAAACCTATTAATAAGTTATGGATAAGCATTCCTATCTGGGTCAGGCTGAGAGGAGTTTGCTTGGAATATGACTTCAATCAGGAGTTCTGAATCAATATATAATAAATATCCCCTAACGTCATGATATCCCATGGCAGACAGGAGTTTCATATAGGATTCAACCTGTATTTCATGTTTGGGTTCCCGAACGCCGGTTTTATAGTCGATTACCACCACTTTACCCTCATGGATCATTACCCGGTCAGGCCGCCTTTCTCCAAAACGGGGAACCAGAATACCGGCTTCATTCAGTATTTCCCAATTTCCGGAGAACCAATCATCCACTTCCGGAATATTGAATAATTGTGTTATTCTTGCCTCCACGGTCACTGCTTCTTCCGGAGAAAAGTACCCGGCAATTATTGACCGGCTGATGCTTGCGGCCAGATCTCCTTTCGATTGAACGGTTTCCAGGATATGATGGACATTTTTACCGAACCGGGTGCCCTCGAATTCCTCATCAACCCGATGTGATATCCTGGATTTCAACTTTCCGGTAATCATAGGCGTTTTCAGATGGATCTCCTGAATGTTCGGGTTCGCTGGTTTTGGATTTTTAAAATCCGGATTTCCCAGCTTGAAAACTGCCCCGTCCGTAAGATTCTTATTCAAATCCGCGAACATAGCATCAGCTACGGTTTTAAATCCCTTCCCGTAAGGACAGAAGACAATCAGCACATCGATAGCTCGTGTAAATGCAACGTACAAAAGATTAAGGTTATCCAGATAAGTGTCGATCTTTTCGCTCACATAGCTTTTTGTAAAAAAGGACTGCTCGAGGGAGGAATCATAGCGGACCGGGATCAGACTAACCCGGCTGAATGGTGTTCCTTCAGTAGGTACCCAAAGCCATGGAGCACGAGTGGCACTGTGGTTAAATTCCCAGTTGCAATAAGGAATAATGATAACCGGACTTGACAATCCCTTTGCTTTGTGGATGGTCATGATGCGCATGGATGAACCCAGGCTTTCAGAAGCCAGCATCTGCTTGTGACCACTGGTATCCCACCAGTTCAGAAAGCCATCAAGATGACTGATACCCTTTTTCATGCAACTTTTAACCTGATCCCTGAACTGGAAAATATATGCGAGGTCATTTTCATTCTGATCGAGGCCATAGAACAGGATCAGCTCATCGGTAATCGTTAACAGGTCAGCATTTATTACAGAATCCATAAAACGCTGAAAATGCTCCTGTTCAGCTGATTGAAATCCTGGAACCGGTGTTTTACCGGAATGTGACCGCAAAAAAGCATCCCAAAGAAAAAGGTCACGGTACAGGCTTTGTCCGGGATCTGCCATAAATCGCATGGCATTCAGAATCATCTTAATAACCGGCGAATTCCCAATCTTGAAAACATCTGATGAAATAAAAGTCCAATCGTTTCCGGAGTGTGATAAAATTTTTGTGATTTTATCAGCATCAAGATTTCTACGCACCAGGAAGGTTATATCTTCCTGTTTATAACCCTTATTAACAAGCAGATCCTCTACTATTTCTGGAAGATCCTGTTCCAGTTTTTCGTTCCAATCGTTGGCTTTATCAGTTTTGTCGACAAACCGGACTTCCACCCTCCCTTCAAGATTAGCCTTTCCCCCATCCTCCTGGCTCGATTGATCAAATACCTGACGGATGATATCGGGTTGAGTTCCAACCATGGATTCCTCATTGGCAGATGGTAAATCCAGATTTTTAGCGATTATCGCAGGTAAATTGGAAAAGATCCGGTTATTGAAATCGATGATAGATTTCCGGCTTCTCTGATTTGTGCCAAGTGGCACAAAAACACTTTCAAATGCCTGCAAATCCGCCACTGCCGTTTGATGCAGGAGTCGCCAGTTACTGTTTCTCCAACGATACAGTGACTGTTTAATATCACCGACGATCATACTCAAGCCATCAGAGGCCAGACTATCCACAATTAACGGTTTAAAATTTTTCCATTGCAGATCAGAAGTATCCTGGAACTCATCAATCAGAAAATGGTTATACCAGGTTCCTGTTTTCTCATAGATAAAGGGTGATGGATTATCGCCAATTATCTGATTAACTAATGGTTGAGCAAGACTTAATAGCAGTTGGTTATTTTCATTAAAATAGGCCCTGAAATAGTCAAACAAAAAAGAAGCAAAACCGAGTGCATACAGGTTCTTATTGACTGCTCTCGATGAGTTATAGAGGAAAAAATTTTCATCATAAAGCCGGATCGCCTTATCCATCAACCGGTTAAGATTCGGATAAAGGTTGTCGATAATACCATTGCGGATAGCTGCCGGGCTCTTTTTGCTGACCCATTTGTTGGGATTATTCAGGCTCTCGAGAGCCCGTGGTTTTGGTCCCTCTTTTGCATCCGCCAATTTCAGAAGATACCCCGCCGGGCCAGACATACCATGGCTAAAATCCTCAATCGTAAAGGTGCTGTTATTAATAATTTTTGCGGCTTCGCTGGCGATTTTTGCTTTGGAGTCGTTAAACTCCCTGATGGTCCGCCTGCAAAAATTCCTTAATTGTGAAATTTCGTCAGGTGTAGGAACAGAAGAAACATCCGAAACAAAAGACGCAAGGATATCTTCCTTCAGAAGTTCCTGTCCAAGCCTGACCAGGTCGGTTTCGAGCTTATGCCAGGTTTCCTTGTTTTCCATTCTTTCATTCACCCATTCAACCAGCCAGCTCATTAGCTGGTTGTTGGTGGTGGCTTCGGTAAAAATATACCGCGAAAATTTTTCAAGAACCAGGTCCGTATCCAGTTCGAGCTGAAAGGTTGAAGACAATCCGGATTCACGGGCAAATGATCTCAGAACCTGCTGGAAGAAGCTATCGATCGTGCCGACGGATATTCGGGTATAATCATGAAGCATTTGAGATTTTATCCGCTCGGCAATTTTTTGAACCCAATGATCAGTTTGCCTGAAGTAATCTGTAAGATATTCAAGATGTTTGGAAAGTTGCGGGGTTTTGTCGAGCACATCCAGTTCTGTCAGGATTCTTCCCTTCATTTCGTCCGCTGCCTTATTGGTAAAAGTAACGGCCAGAATTCTGCGGTAATCTCCGGGGGATTCGAATACCTGTTGCAGGTATTTCCTGACCAGCATAAATGTTTTACCTGATCCGGCTGATGCGCGGTAGACTAAAAATTTTGACAATTGGCAGAATTATGGTCTGTCAAGATATAAAATCATCAAGGATTTTCCCTGATAAAAGCAGGATCATTCACATCGAAGCTAAGGGAACGGGTTGCCAGGGCAATGGAATCAGGGCGGCCTGCTTCGTACCAGAAAGCAGGGGATTGGTCCCAGGTCAGAATTTTCTCGCTGGAGGCGAGATCCAGAATCCAGGGTATGAAACCAAAAACCGCTTCTTCCGGGAATTTTTCAAAAATTTTGGTAGAAAAAACATAGACCCCGCTAAATGCAGTTGTTTTCAACCCCTTACGATTATCCCTGGTAAGAATGCTCAAATTCTTGTCCGGGAATTCCCAGCCACACAATCTATCCGATGCATCAACAAGAAGGCTCCTCGAGGTTGGCCTGTCTTTTACTGCCAAAGTAACCAGAGCACCTTTTCCCTCATGGTACGAGGCCAGTGTGTGAAAATTGAGATTACTCAGTATATCAATATTATGAACGAGGACTGTTTCCTCCCCCTGAAAGAATGCACTAGCCTTTTTAATGGCTCCGCCTGTGTCGAGCAGTTCACCTGATTCATCAGAAATACTGATATCCAGTCCAAAGTTGTTTTTGGACCGAAGAAAATCGATGATCTGTTCAGGAAAATGATGAACATTAATAACCAGACTTTTAATACCAGCTCCGGCCATCCGTCGGATCACAATTTCCAACAGGCTGTAATCGGCTATCCTGATCAGGGCTTTAGAAACATTATCAGTTAGCGGCTTCAAACGGGTACCCACTCCGGCAGCAAGGATTAATGCTTTCATTTTTCATCAGGGTGTTTCATTATATCAGCAATAATTCGTTTCATCCCTTTATGATGGGGCAGTTCGCGCAGTACTCTCCATAATTCCGGAATTTCAGGTTCTATCCTGAAGTGGGAAGTAACCCAGTCGAGGTTAATCATAGCGGGTGGAATACTCTGAAGGAATGCTTTTTTCTTTTCTATAAGCCCACGGAATCCAAAAGCACCGAGAGCCTGCATTTTCCGTATCATAACAAAACCGGGATAATATCGATCCATCAAAGCCGGCCAGACCGGATCATATTGCGCGATATGCTCTATGTATGCTGAATACAGGGAAGCACGCTCATCCGGCGACAGACCGGCCTTTGCATCAAATAGCAGCGAAGCCAGGTCATAACCAGGGAAACCCATACGGCCACCCTGGAAATCGATAAAGCAGGGCTGGTTGTTCCGGATCATGATGTTTCGGGATTGGAAATCCCGATATAGGAATGCATTTTGAGGAGCTTCTGCGAGGAAAGAGGTAAAGGTATGAAAATCATCCTCAAGGGCCTGTTCGTCGAAAGGTATCCTTATCAGCTTTAAAAAATTATATTTAAAGTAATTAAGGTCCCATAACATGGATTGTTTATCAAAGACCTTCCTGGGATAAGCCAGATCATAGTCAAAGCCCCTATGCCCCTCGATCTGAATACGTGGTAACCATTCAATGACCTTTCTCAATAATTCCACTCTCAGCTCCCTGAATGGTGAGCTTTCAGAATGCTGTAGAATTTCAAACAGATCATGATCACCGAAATCTTCCTGCAGGTAACATAAGGAGTCAGGGGAACAGCAATAAATCTCGGGGACCGGTATGCCGGCTTTCCTGAAATGAGTTGCAAATCCCATAAAAGCCAGGTTTTCTTTCAGGTCGGTATAATAAACCGCAACGGCATGTTTGGATGATCCTGATATTCTGACATACAAACGATAGGATCCTGATTCTGGTAAAGCAGAAATGGCCTGGGGTATTTCCCCAGACCATTCCTGAAAAAGTCGGGCAAATTCAGCCCGGATTTGTTCGTCTATGGCGATCATTACTTGGCTACACTAATGGCCCGTGTTTCCCTGATAACCGTAATCTTAACCTGACCGGGGTAGGTCATTTCATCCTGTATTTTTTTAGCGATATCATAAGAGAGGGTTTCGGCTTCCTTATCGCTGACCTTATCGCTTCCGACGATAACCCTGAGTTCCCTGCCAGCCTGGATTGCGTAGGTTTTTACGACGCCTGGATAACTTAAGGCCATATCTTCGAGCTCTTTGAGTCTCTTGATATATGATTCGACAGCTTCACGGCGGGCGCCCGGGCGGGCGCCAGAGATAGCATCACAAACCTGAACGATTGGTGCCAACAAAGTAGTCATTTCGGTTTCCTCATGATGGGAGCCGATGGCATTGCATACATCCGGCTTTTCTTTGTACCGTTCGGCAAGTTTCATTCCAAGCAAGGCATGCGGCAATTCAGGTTCCTCCTCGGCAACTTTTCCTATATCATGCAATAGACCAGCCCGTTTGGCTGATTTCGCATTAAGTCCCAGCTCTGCTGCCATAATGGAACAGAGGTTAGCTACTTCGCGCGAATGTTGGAGAAGATTCTGGCCATAGGAAGAGCGGTATTTCATTTTCCCGACCAATCTGATCAGTTCGGGGTGAAGATTATGAATACCAAGATCAATGCAGGTTCTCTTGCCGGCTTCGATTACTTCCTCTTCTACCTGTTTCTCCACTTTTTTCACCACTTCTTCGATACGGGCAGGATGAATCCGGCCGTCGGTCACCAATTGGTGAAGCGATAGCCTGGCAATCTCGCGGCGAACAGGGTCAAAAGCCGACAGGATAATAGCTTCCGGGGTATCATCCACAATTATCTCAACACCGGTTGCTGCCTCGAGAGCGCGGATATTCCGGCCTTCCCGACCGATAATCCGTCCTTTTATATCATCATTATCGATATTGAAAATGGTAACAGAATTCTCAATGGCTTCCTCAGTGGCTACCCGCTGGATGGTATTGATCACTATTTTCCGGGCTTCTTTTGACGCAGTCATTTTTGCTTCTTCGATTACTTCAGAAACGTAGCCCATGGCTTCAGACTTAGCATCTGCCTTAAGTGATTCCATTATGTGCATTTTTGCCTCTTCGGCAGATAATCCAGAGATGGTTTCAAGCTTTTCAACGGCAAGTTTATGGAACTTGTCGAGTTCTTCGTTCTTTTTGTTCAGTAGTTCTATTTGCTGAGTCAGATTGGTACGAATGGCCTCAATTTCCTTATTCTTACGCTGATTCTCTTCTATTTTCTGTGAAAGACCTGCTTCCCGCTGGTTGATTTTATTCTCAGCCATCAGGATTTTACTGTTCTTTTCATTGATGATCCGTTCGTGTTCAGCTTTAAGCTGAAGAAATTTCTCCTTGGCTTGCAGAATCTTGTCCTTCTTAATCATTTCAGCTTCAGCTTCTGCATCTTTCAAGACATTAGAAGCCCTAGTCTGTAAGGATTTCCGTCCGGCAAAGAACGCAATTGTGCCTCCGACCAGAAATGAAGCTATACCTATAATTATACCTGATATCAACATAATTTATTCATTTTTAATTGGTTATATATAAAGTGGGATACATCCCAGTAACTCAAAAAAAACCCGTACTAAAACCTTAATACAACAAAAACCCCAGTTAAACAGGGATGGAGCTGCCAACTTCATCGGGCTTCCACTGGCTTCCTAAGAAACTCTCCCGGGTAAACGGGATAACCGAGGCCTGTCCTAATAAGTTATGAGCTTCGCTCCAATGTGAAAAATGTTGAGTTTTACAAGGATTAAGGATTAATACGGGCAATATTTTTATTCAAAGAACGCCTAGTTTTTCTGTATAAACTCTTCCAGCTCTTCGGTAATTTCCCCAATTGCTGTGATCAAAGGAGTTTCGTTTGACTTTTCTTCTAATTCAATCAGTTTCAATACAAACTGAAAAGCTGCCATAGCCAGAAAATCCTGTCCATCCTTATCACGATAACGCTGCTGATACTGTCCAACCTTCTCATTGATAATCCTGGCTGCTTTTCTTACTTTTTCTTCATCCTTACGATCGATGATCAATGGATAGAATCGTCCGGCAATCTGTAATTTTATATGGAACCCGCTATCCACTTATCCTCCTATTTATTTAAAAGAGCTATACATTCGTCAATTTCCCGCACAATCCTGTTAATCTGGGCTTTTGCTGTTTCACGGTCTTCTGATGGTACCAGAACCGATTTGGCCAGCTTAGCCGTTGTGTACTTCTGTTCGAGATGGTTTATGTCTTTCTTTTGTTTTTCTACTAAAGTTAATAACTCATTTTTCTCGGCAACCAGACTTTCGTTTTCGTGTTTCAGGCTCTGGTATCTCGCCATCAGTAACCTGATCCTGTACCTAAGCTGGCGGATCATTTCCTCCTGCTCGAATGTCATGGTCTCTTTTTATTACAAAGGTAACATACAGATCAATCAAATCAAAATTTGGATAGAATTACCACCCGATCCGTTATCTTTGAAACCCATGAAAAAAATGGTGAAGATTTTATTCGCGTTTAACCTATTGATATTCTGTCAATTCCTTGCTCCATTGAGGGGGCAGTCACTGGTCGGACCGGATCGGAGTACCCTCACTTCGCCTGTCGATATCCCGCTTTTTCTGGCTGGGAACTTCGGGGAACCCAGGGCAAACCATTTTCATTCCGGAATTGACATCAAAACGAACGGCACCACAGGGATTCCGGTCAGATCAGTTTCAGACGGATATGTTTCCCGGATAAAAGTTGAGGCTGGCGGTTACGGTAAAGCACTTTATATAAGGCATCCGAATGGATTCACCTCTCTTTATGGCCATTTATTCTCGTTTAACGATAACATTAATCAATACGTAATTTCTGAGCAGTACCGCAGAGAATCCTTTGCTGTGGACCTTTTTCCGGAACCTTCCCAGCTGGTGATAAAAAAGGGGCAGATAGTTGCCTTATCAGGTATTTCAGGCAGTTCGGAAGGGCCGCACCTTCATTTTGAATTGCGTGAAACACAATCAGAAAACCCTATAAATCCACTGGTCAGATCGATTGGAGTTAGGGATGAAATTCCACCGGTTATCGAAAAGCTATATGTATACTCACTCAAAGAACGCCGGGACTGGGTAAGGCCGATATCTGCACAGCTAAATTTGACCAACGGTACCTATCGCCCATCAGTCAGTGACCCCATACCTTTTGATGAAATCTCCGGAATAGGAATTGAAACCTATGATCTTCTGAACGGATCAGATAATCACTGCGGAGTGTATAAGATTCAGGGCTACATTGATGATAACCTGTTTTTCGAATCCTGTCTGGATGAGATCTCTTTTGCCGAAACGCGGTATGTGAATAGTTTTATGGATTATAAGTTCTTTATGTCCAATCGGAAAGCCATTCTGAAGTTGTTTATCGATCCCAATAATCAAGGAACCATTTACCGGTTTACCAGGAATCGGGGCCGGATTGAATTGAAGGATAAGAAGACATTTAAAATAAAGATTGTTGTGGAAGATGCTGCCGGCAATCAATCAGTTGCGGTATGCAATGCCAGGCTGGATACTGCTAAATTTCGTCATGACCCTGATTTTTTACCTGTTTACAATGCTTACTTCAACTTTGCAGAATCCAATTCTTTTAAAACCGATGGGCTTGAAGTAATCCTGCCTCCAGGAGCTCTATATGATGATATTTATTTTGACTATGCAGTATCAGATCCCATACCAGGGAGTTATTCGCCTCTTCACCAGGTTCACCATTCGGATGTGCCGGTGCATCTTTTTTACCGGTTAGCCATCGAAGCGAAAAACCTCCCTGAGAACTTAAGGACCAAGGCCACAATAGCGCAATACCTCGGAAACAACAAATATAGCTGCCTGGGCGGTACATGGGAAGGCAACCGATTGGTGACCAGGACAAGAAACTTTGGATCCTTCTGCATCATGGTTGATACCATAAAACCTGTCATTACACCGATGAACTTTTCATCGGTTGCTGAGCTTAAATCACTGAATAACATCAGTTTTACCGTAAAGGACGATTTCTCTGGCATTCAGAGGTATCGCGGAGAAATCGATGGTAAATGGATTTTGCTTGAGTATGATCTCAAAAATTCTTCCCTGGAGTATCAGTTTGATACGCACCGGATAAAAACCGGAATTCAACACAAGATGGTGATTCGTGTGGCTGATCAGCTGGCTAACACCAATAGCTATACCATTTCATTTTTTAGATAACTATTTAATTTTCAATACACCATGAAAAAAACCATATTGATTCTTTTAACCCTCCTTGCAATAGGGGCTGGTAGTTCTATTGCGTGTACAAATTTTCTGGTATCAAAAGGAGCATCAGTCGACGGGTCTGTAATGATCAGCTATGCAGCCGATTCACATGTGTTATATGGAGAATTATATCACCGGCCTGCTGCAGATTGGCTTCAAGGTGCCATGGCTGAAATAAACGAATGGGATACCGGAAAATATCTTGGCAAGATCCCTCAGGTTTCGCATACCTACTCCGTGATTGGTAACATGAACGAATACCAGTTGGCCATTGGTGAAACTACCTATGGAGGAAGGCCTGAACTGCAGAATCCCTCTGCAATAATGGATTATGGCAGCCTGATGTACATGACATTGCAACGCGCCAAAACAGCAAGGGAAGCTATTCAGACCATGGTTACTTTGTGTGATAAGTATGGTTACTATTCATCCGGGGAATCCATGTCGATCGCTGATGCAAACGAAGTGTGGATACTTGAAATCATTGGTAAAGGTCCGGGTAAAAACGGAATCTTATATGTCGCCAGAAAAGTACCCGACGGCTATGTGTGTGCGCATGCCAATCAAGCCCGTATTACGACATTCCCTTTGAATGATCCTGAGAATTGTTTGTATGCTAAAGATGTCATCACCTTTGCCAGGGAAAAAGGCTGGTTTACTGGAAAAGATGAGGATTTTTCTTTCCGCGATACCTACGCACCGCTTAAGTTTGGCAGCCTTAGGGGTTGTGAAGCGAGGGTTTATGCCTTTTTCAATCATGTTGCAAAAGGGATGGATCAATACCTCGATTATACAATGGGTTATGACGCCCGCAAACCCATGCCGTTATGGATCAAGCCTGACCAAAAACTTACCGCACAGAACCTGATGAGTTTTATGGCGGATCATTTTGAAGGGACACCTATGGATATGACAAAAGACCTCGGGGCAGGAGCTTTTGAATGCCCATACCGTTGGAGACCAATGCATTTTGAAGTGGATGGTCAGCAATACCTGAACGAGCGGGCTATTGCCACCCAGCAGACCGGCTTTTCATTTATCGCCCAATCACGCTCATGGTTAGCTAATCCTATTGGCGGTATCCTATGGTTTGGCGTTGACGATGCAGCCACCACACAATATGTACCGATGTATTGCGGGATGCTGGATGTTCCCAAAAATTTTGCCGAAGGCAACGGTGATATGCTCAAATACTCTGAAACTTCAGCCTTCTGGGTTTTCAACCGTGTATCAAATATGTGTTACCTGAGGTATAATTATATGGCTAAGGATGTAGCTAAGGTTCAGAAAGAGCTGACGGAAAAATTTGCCTCTTATACCTCTGCCATCGATAAAGCTGCTGAACTCCTTATGGCAAAGGACGAGAAACTTGCGCGGCAATTTTTAACCGATTACTCTTGCCAGCAAGCAGATATCACTTTTAATCGTTGGAAGGAACTATCTGAATATCTTTTAGTAAAATACATTGACGGTAATATCAAGAAAGAAAAAGACGAAAAATTTCTGGACAATGGGACCGGAGTGGCTGAAGGACCGGATCAACCTGGTTACTCAGAAGCCTGGAAAAGAATGGTTAAGGACAACAACGGCGATCGCCTGAAAGTGGTAGAGATGAAGAAATAATGAACCAACTATTTTAGAACTTGGCTTGTTAATTCGTAAAATAAATGCTAATATTGCAGCCAATTTTGTAATAAACCAGTAAGATTAGCGAAATGAACTTATTAAACATTGCAGAGCAGGAATTTGCGGTACATCAGGAGTATCCTGGATTCAAAGCCGGCGATACCATAACCGTACATTATAAAATCAAAGAAGGGGATAAAGAGAGGATTCAGATGTTCCGTGGGGTGGTCATACAGCGTCGTGGAGATGGAACTACTGCAACGTTTACTGTTCGCAAAATCTCTGGTGGCATTGGTGTTGAAAGAATCTTCCCTGAGTTTTCGCCATTTATTGATAAAATCGAGGTCAACAAGCACGGTAGGGTTCGCAGAGCACGTATCTATTATCTGCGTGGCTTAACGGGTAAGAAAGCAAGAATCAAAGAAAAGAGGTTCTAATCCGATATCAAAAAAACCCTGCTTCATAAAAACAGGGTTTTTTTATTAATTTTAGGCGCAATTGCCGGACAACAGAGGATTCCGCTTGCCGGCAAAACCAAAATGTCAAACCAGAAACATTAATTATGAAAAAGAAAGTTACAATTGCGATTTTGACCGGCGGAGGGGATGTGCCCGGATTAAACCCGGCTATCCGTGCGATAACCATCAGGGCTTTACGTGAAGGATATGATGTCATCGGTCTTCGCCGTGGTTGGGCAGGGATTACCGAAATGGTAAGAGATAAAAAACATGATAACAGCAACAATTTCATTACATTAACCGAAGAGGTTGTCAACAGGGCCGGACGAACCGGAGGAACTTTTCTTCATAGTTCTCGAACACGCCCGAGCCATATTCCTAAAGTATCTGTCCCGGATCACCTGAAAGACATTTATTCGGCTGAAAGTAATGATCTTACGCCTGAAATCATTAAAAACCTCGAATGGCTTGGAGTTGATTATCTGATACCAATCGGGGGCGACGATACCCTCAGTTATGCTGTTCGGCTATACAGCGAGGGGCTCAAGATTGTGGCCATTCCGAAAACTATGGACAACGATGTTCCGGGAACGGATTATTGCATTGGGTTTTCAACTTGTATAACACGCACCATCCACCTCGTCAACACGTTGCGCACCAGTGCCGGATCGCACGAAAGGATTCTGGTCATTGAAGTTTTTGGAAGATATGCCGGTTATACCGCGATGCTGCCCACCATGGCAGGTGCTGCGCACCGGTGTGTTATCCCCGAATATAAATTTAACATCGAACGATTGACCGAATTACTGGTTCAGGATCGTAACCATAATCCTTCAAAATACTCAATCTGCCTGGTTTCAGAGGGTGCTACCTTTGAAGGTCTGGAAAATATGAGTTTTATGGATGGCGAGAAAGATATGTTTGGTCACGCCAAACTGGGCGGTATCGGCCTGACAGTTGGAAACCACATCAAAGATCTTACCGCCAAGTATAATAATGGTCAGAGAATCAATATTATCAATCAAAACCTTGGCTACCTGGTCCGCGGTGGAGATCCTGATGCACTGGATTCGATAGTACCGATGGCTTTTGGCAACCTGGCTCTCGACCTGATTCTCAAAGGAATTCACGGCCGCCTGGTTATTTTAAAGAATGGCCGTTATGATAATGCTCCGCTGGATGTTGTTACGTCGACCAAGAAATTGGTTGATATTGAGAAACATTATAATACCGACCGTTTAAGGCCCAAATACAATGCCTTTGACTTCAAGCCGCTGTTTATTATGACTGGTTCTGAATAAGAGAAAAAAATCTGTCCATACCCTCTTTCTTCTCTTTGGTAAATTGATAGGAAATATTGTTGGTAAGGTAATCCCGGATTTCAGATTCCGGCAAACTGATTTTGAAACTCCAATCCCGGGCAATGTCCGGGATTGCTTTAATACCGGCCGATTGAGCCTGATCCAGCTGTTTGATCATATCTGGATCGATCGGCTTTTTCAGTGCCCAGGCGGCAAAAACGAATGGCAATCCCGCAAAACGAATCCATTCCTGAGCCAGGTCGTAGCGGTATGGATAGCGGCCTTCGATGTCAAAAACTTTATCCCCGATGCAAACACCGGCATTATCCCCTTTAATCGCGTTATACTCAAATCCTTCTGAAGCCGGAATAAACTCCCAGGCAAACTTCCAGTGTTCCCTGGCAAGAATCCTGATCAATTGCACACTGGTTCGGGAATGGGGATCCAGCCAAACTTTCCGGATTCTGTTGAGCGAAACCTCCGAGAACAGGCATACTGTGCGCACCGGCCCCTCCACGCCGATGCAATAACTCCCGACCCATTCCACCTGACCAGGCTGCACAAAGGCACCAACCGGAACCAGTGCAATATCTGCCTCACCGGATGCAAGTTTTGCCGCTCCTGCTGCTGGAACATCCAAACTCACTGAACAATCTTTCAGTTCAGTAGCATGCTGGATACCGTAAACCAGAGGGGCTGAATTCAGATAACTTACAACGGAAATTTTCATCAATCCAAAGGTAGTGAATACGGCATCCGGATAACACTGATTTTTCTTAACTTTGACCACAAATTTATAAGATTATGAATCTCACGGAATTAACGGCAATTTCCCCTGTTGACGGACGATATCGGAATAAGACTCAGGAGTTGGCTTCCTATTTTTCGGAATGGGCTCTTATCAAATACCGGTTACAGGTTGAGATTGAGTATTTCATCGTATTGTGTGAATTACCATTGCCACAGCTTCTTGACTTTCCCAAACAAAAGATCCCATCAGTTAAAAGGATCTATCTGAATTTTGCTCCTGACGATGGAATCCGGATAAAGGAAATCGAAAGAATTACCAATCATGATGTTAAAGCTGTTGAGTATTACCTTAAGGAACAGTTTGACCAGCTTAATCTTGGGCAATTTAAGGAGTTTATCCATTTCGGACTGACATCGCAGGATATTAATAATACAGCTGTACCCCTTTCAATCAAAGAAGCTATCGAACAAGTTTATCTGCCGGTACTTTTAAAACTAAACAGCAAACTGAAGTCGATGTCGGAAGAATGGTATGACATTCCGATGCTGGCCCGCACCCATGGTCAACCCGCCTCCCCTACTCGGTTAGGAAAGGAAATTCTGGTTTTTGTAGACCGGCTGGAGAAACAGATCAAAATTCTTGAACACCTTCCCTACCCGGCTAAGTTCGGCGGAGCAACGGGAAATTTCAATGCCCATGTGGTTGCTTATCCTGATATCAACTGGGTTGAAGTTGGAAATCATTTGGTTAACATTATCCTGAAGCTCGACAGATCCCAGGTTACGACTCAAATCGAGCATTATGATAACCTGGCGGCGATTTTCGATTGCCTCAGGCGAATTCAGGTGATTATGATAGACCTTTCAAGAGATATATGGGCTTATATTTCTATGAGTTACTTTAAACAGAAAATCAGGAAAGGTGAGGTAGGATCTTCCACAATGCCACATAAAGTTAATCCGATTGATTTTGAAAATGCGGAGGGTAATTTCGGGTTTGCCAATGCGATTTTCGATCACCTGAGCGAAAAACTGCCAATATCAAGACTGCAAAGGGATCTGACTGATTCAACTGTACTTAGAAATATTGGCGTACCATTGGCTCATGGATTGATCGCAATGAAATCCCTTCAGAAAGGTTTGGATAAACTCCTCTTAAATGAAGATGCGATAAACAAAGAGCTTGAGGACAATTGGGCGGTAATTTCCGAGGCCATTCAAACGATTCTGCGCAGGGAGAATTATCCAAATCCTTATGAAGCCCTCAAAGAATTAACCCGGAAAAACGTGCATATTACTAAAGATCAGATCCATCTGTTCATTGACACCCTTGATATTAAACAACAGGTTAAGGAGGAATTAAAAGCGATTTCACCCTGGAATTATCTGGGTGTAAAGAACCTCAGATAATAATAATAGCCGGTAAATACGTTTTATAAAAATACTCCAAACCGGAATGAAGACCTTTTTCCAGATCATCAGACGATATATTTATCCCTACCGCGGATATGTTATTCTTAACCTGCTGTTCAATCTTTTAGGAGTGATTTTTTCTTTGCTCAGCCTGGTTCTGATCGGACCCTTTCTGCGTGTTCTGTTTGGCGATACCACTGTAGCCAGTGCCCCCGGCTCTTTTGAATTCACCAGGCAGTCGATCGGGCAGAATTTCAACTATCTTCTAAGCCAGCTGATTGAAAAACAAGGCCCTCATACAGCGTTGATCGTTGTAAGTGTTATAGCGATTGCCCTATTCTTCCTGAAAACCGCCAACATTTATTTTGCAAATTTCTTCATGGCGCCTATTCGTAACGGGGTAGTCAGGGATCTGCGTAACCGGATATACTCAAAGATAATCGAGCTTCCGTTATCCTATTATTCCCGTGAGAAGAAGGGCGATATCATGTCGAGACTTACCCAGGATGTTCAGGAAGTGGAATGGTCGGTTATGGCTTCGATCGAAAAGTTTTTCCGGGATCCGCTGAACATACTGATTTTTCTGATCGGTATGTTTATAATGAGTCCGACTCTTACCCTCATCGTCCTTCTTATCCTCCCGATCAGTGCTTTTTTAATCGGAACAGTAGGCAGAAATCTTCGTAAAATATCTTCCCGGAGCCAAAACCAGATGGGAAGGCTGATGTCCATGGTTGAAGAGACCTTATCGGGGCTTCGAATTATCAAAGCATTTAATGCACAGGAGCAAAGCGAGAAGAATTTTCAAAAAGAGAACCAGGTTTTTATGCGTATCATGAATGCAATAACCCGGCATCGGGATCTGGCTTCTCCTCTGTCTGAATTTCTGGGCTCGTTGGTGGTAGTTGGCCTGATGGCTTTTGGCGGTAATCTGGTTCTGCAGGGTCAGGGAGGGTTAAGTGCTGCCTCCTTTATCGCCTATATTGCCGTTTTCTCTCAGTTGCTAATTCCTGCCAAATCGATTTCCACTGCCTATTATCATCTGAACAAAGGCTTAGCCTCAATCGACAGGATCAACCAGGTTCTGCAGTCGGAGAATCCCATGAGCGAAGAACCTAATCCGCTTGAGATCAATTCTTTTAATGATAAAATCGAATTGAAAAATGTCAGTTTTTCCTACGAAAATACTGTCGTAATAAATGATGTCAACTTAACCATCCATAAGGGTGAAACTGTAGCCTTTGTCGGTCAGTCGGGTTCCGGAAAATCTACTCTGGTCGACCTGATGGCCAGGTTTTATGATGTGGGGGGCGGTGAAATATTGATTGACGGAAAAGATGTAAGAAAAGTGAACACTAAAGCTCTGCGGAATCTGATGGGTATAGTTCCACAGGACCCGGTTCTGTTTAACGACACTATTCTATCCAATATCGCATTTGGCAGTATACCAGACGCTGCCTCAGCCGAAACAGCCGCAAAAGTTGCCCATGCCTGGGAATTTATCAGCCAGATGGAAGAAGGCCTTGAGGCTCATCTCGGCGATCGGGGCAGTACCCTGTCCGGAGGCCAAAGGCAGCGAATTTGCCTTGCAAGGGCGATTTACCGGAATCCACCGATTCTGATCCTGGATGAGGCCACCTCTTCTCTTGACTCAGAATCTGAAAATTATGTACAGGCATCACTTCAGGATCTCATGAAAAATCGCACTACAATCATCATTGCTCACCGGTTATCTTCTATACAGAATGCTGACCGGATTTATGTGATCAAGGAAGGGCAGGTAGCCGAAAAGGGAACGCACACCGAATTGATGAATCTGGCCGGCGAATACCGTTATCTATTTGAACTTCAAAACCACTCACAGGATTTTACGGGATAAAAGGAATTAATCAGGCTAAAGATCAATTAAAATCCTTATTGACAAATTTTTGCGAATGCACACAATGTAAAACCGGAATCATAGGATATATCTAAAAATGAAGTCGAAAATCATACTGATCATCACTACCCTGACTTTCTTCCTCAGTTTTCAGTCAGCGAAATCCCAGGATATCAAGAATTTTCCATTTGATCCGTTCGTCATTCTGAAATCCTGGAACTATGACTTCCTGGTAAAAACAATGGGAAATGGTGAAGAGATTCTCGGCACCAGCAAAAACCAGACCTATATTGCCGGTCTGCGGTATCCGGCTGATCTGCTGGGGATGCATGGAAAACTGGAATTCAATTTTAACAAGGATAGCATTTCACGTTTTCAATTCAGGAAGGAGCATGAAATAAGGGTAATCAGTGCCAACCTCGCCGACAGGAAGACCCGGGATCCTACAGTAAGCCACGAATATAACCGCGCAATACAGAAGCTGGATTCAATACAGAAGCTGGATTCATTAAGCCGGGATTCAGTTGTAAAGGCAATTTCCGAAATTCTGGGTACTCCTTTGAGTAACGGCCGTACATCTGTTACAGAAAAAAACGCCAGGCATTCAGCCATTTGGATTAACCGCGGATATACTTGTCTGTATAAGGATTATATCGACTACAGCGAAATAGTATTTGCGCTGTCGACTGTCCCCTTATGGACAGTTGGAGAATTTGATATCCCTGCAGGTACTCAAATCCTCCAGAAGACAATGGTCAATACGAGAAAAATGAGCTGGACCGCCAGTCTGCTTGGTTTTTCTTCGGATGCTTCAAGAATGACTTATTCAGACGTTTTTCTGTTGTTGGAATTCGCCACCGGACAAAGATACCTGGCGAGCGTTCCCAGGAATTCTATCGGCTTTTTACCATCGCTGTTCTTTGAAGATTGTGATGGCGACGCCATTCCCGAAGCCTGGATCCATGTTCCTGGCGATAGCAACGGCCGTCAAACACGGCATTATCTCTTTTCACTACCATACAAAGAACCCAACCTTATATTTAACTCGGATGATCTGATTCCTTCTGCAATTGACTTTCAAAACAGTTCGAAGATCACGGTTACTTTCCAGGATGGGACAACACGCGTTGCTGAATCTCCAATACCGGTTGCCATAACAAATCAATCTGCACAGTTTAAACCGAAGGGATTTAAATATCTTAATACCACCAAACTAAATACTGACGGAAGTACGAATTTTATTGGAGGGATCGAATTAAGTCTATCACCTGGGGCTCCCGGCTTTGGCATTCTTGAAATTACCTATAAACATTCTCCCAGTGGGTGGGAAGCAGATCAAATCAAACTGTTAAGACATGATCAATAACCTCCCAGAGTGAATACCTCCATTTCAGGAAGTGGAAGCGTCCGAACCCGATAAAACCCATGGAACCTATCAGCTTGGCAGAGAAATTAATAGCATATTGCGACAAATTTTTCTCTAAGGATCCGATGCACCTCGAGGAAGAAAGGTCTTTTGAGACCGTTCTGGAAGGGATAATCAGGTTTGGAGAGGACAAAGCAAAAATATTTAAAGAATGGCATCGTCAATTCAAACCATAACCCCCGCAATCCGGTTCTTTGATCCTGCAGCTAATGAACCGTTGCCCTATACCTTCTCGATCATTGTGAGCCGATACCGGGGTCAATGGATATGGGTTAAGCATAAAGACAGGAATACCTGGGAACTTCCGGCAGGCCACCTGGAATCCGGTGAGACTCCGCATGAAGCTGCTCATCGCGAATTGTACGAAGAAACGGGAGCTTTGGATTTCAGCCTCGATCCAATAGTCTCCTACGAAGGGATTTTAAATGGGAAACCCGTTTATGGGATGATTTTTTTCGCTAAAATATTAGAATTGGGACCGTTACCTGATTTCGAAATCGGTGAAATAGGATTTTTTAAGGGTATTCCAGAACAACTGACCTACCCTCAGATTCAACCCGCTTTTTTTAACTATATTACTGAAGTACCCACCCCACCCCCTCCGAAGTACCCACCCCCTAACCCCTCCCTGAAACAGGGAGGGGGAATGAGCTCTGGTCTTTCCTCGGAGAAGAGCCCCTCCTTTCTTTAAGGGAGGGGTTGGGGTGGGTACTTCGGAGGGGTTAGGGGGTGGGTATCTCAAGTGTGGTAACTGCTTGGAAATCTGAAAATTATAGAATCAATTGAATCCATCGAGTCTCTGACGGGCAAGCTTATGTTCTCCGTCAATTAACCCAATGGGTTTCAGCCGGAAACGATATTGATAACTTTTTGCTTCAATCCGGTATTCCGGATGGGTATGGGCTCCCCACGAATTATCTCCGCCAACGCCCATCTGTCCAAGATCGATATATAGGCTTACGAGATCTTGCGGCACCACATCAACCGTATGTCGGTTATATTGTGCAGGATTCACAAGCCTCTCATCATAATTCCGTTGCACACTGGTAAAATCTTCGCGTTTATTATGGTGCGCACTAAAACAGACCAGGGGTTCGCCTACGATCAATAACCCTTGTCCTTTTCCATTTGAGAGACTTAACCACCTGACATCTGTATGATAGCCATTTTCCTGCGGTCTGATATAGGGAGTATAAAGATTCGATACATTGTTTTTGTATAGACTTACAAATGAGGCGCTTTTGCGATCCCAATAGTTCTCCCCGGGCCCCCGTCCATACCATTTTACCTTATCAAATTCCTTTCTCAAAACCAGGTTCAATCCTATCCGGGGTATTTCTGGCAAGGAATCACGCTTTTTCTCAAACTGGTATTCCACCATGATATCACCGGTTCCATAAATTTTGTAACGTAAACCAACAGAAGCAAATAGTCCGATGGAATCCGACAGGGCAAATCCAAAGTCAAAAACGGCCAGTCTCGGGTTAGGCTGTTCAAAACGGGAACTAACCAGCTTGGCATTTTTACCGGCATCTTTCCAGATAGCACAGCGTTCTGGTAAACCGTTACCAAAATCATTGTCAGTAGGAGCTCTCCAGAAATCAGGAACCATGGATTCTTTCACAAGTTCGGTCCCTTTAAATTTCAATGAAACCATCTGTCCGTTTGAACCATCAAATGTGATGGAGAAATCTTTGCCTTTGATGGTTGTTTTCCCTTTAGATTCGGTTGTTGCAAGATCTCCATAATCGCTCACCGGAACCAGCAGCCGCTCCTTATAAACCGGCAATCTAAACTGAGCATTGGCGTAAACGTGTCCAGCCGGCAAAATGGTCCAGGCTTCAGGCCTGAAGATTGAGAGAATTAGAAAGTATTCCTCACCTGGCTGAGGTACAGGCAGTTTATATTGAAGACTTATTTCGGCCGACTTACCGGCAGGTACACCAGGACAGTTCACGGTACCTTCGTCAACCTGACTTCCATCCTGCTCAATTCTCCAGTGCAATTGGAATGATGAGAGATTTGAGAAGCCATATCCGTTCACCAGATTGATCTTACCGGTTTTCAGATCTACCGGTAACATTTTAACATATTGATAAACCTTCTTTACTTCTGTTAATGCAGGATGAGGTGTCCGGTCCGGAAAAACAAGACCATTAATGCAGAAATTGCCAGATGTTGGAGTGCCTGGTGGGCCATAATCACCGCCATATGCCCAGTATTTTTCCCCTTTATCGTTAGTTTTGGTCAACCCCTGATCGACCCAGTCCCATATAAATCCTCCCTGCAGAATAGGATGAGACTCAATGACATCCCAATAATCCTGAAGATTGCCGGTAGAGTTTCCCATGGAATGAGCATATTCGGCCAGCATATTGCTTCCATCGCCAGATTCATTACCCAACGACCAAATAATAATGGACGGATGGTTTTTATCTCTCTCCACCATACTCATGGTCCGGTCGAGATGAGCAGCTGCCCACTCCTGCCGGTCAGCCAATGTGGAATCCTTATCATATCCAATACCATGTGATTCAATATTAGCCTCATCGATCAGGTAAAGTCCATATTGATCGCAAAGCTCGTACCATCGCTCCGGCTGAGGATAATGAGAGGTTCTGACTGCATTGATATTATTGGCTTTCATTAACAGGATATCCTGTCTCATAGTTTCTTCATCAACCACATGGCCCTTTTCAGGATGATGTTCATGCATATTTACGCCTTTGAGATAAACACGTTTTCCATTGATTAGCAGTTGTTTATCTTTTATATCGACACTCTTGAATCCAATCGGCATACTAACCGATTCAATATTCCGCCCCACACTGTTTTTCAGGCTGATCAAAAGAGTATACAGATTTGGTTCTTCGGCCGACCATTTTCGGATGTTCAGCAAGGTATCGGTGAAAACGGCTGTTTGAGAATTCTCACTGACCTCCATTTTTTTAGACTCTTTAAACAAATGAGTCCGGCCATCAATGATATTAACATCTATCTGATAAACGGAATCCGGAGTATTATAATTCCGGATATCCAGATCGAGGTTAAACAGGCCATCCCGATAATCGTTGATCAATCCGGAATGGATAAAAACATCAGCAATGTGAACCCGGTTGGTTGAGAACAGGTACACATCACGGGTAATTCCGCTCATCCGCCAGAAGTCCTGATCTTCAAGATAAGATCCATCCGACCAGCGATATACTTCAACCGCAAGGGTATTCTTACCATTTCTGATAAACCGTGTGACATTAAAATCGGAAGGGGTTTTACTGTCCTCGCTATATCCTACGCGTTCCCCGTTGAACCACACATAGAATGCGGAGCTAACCGCTCCAAAATGGAGAAATACCTCGCGGTCCTTCCATAATGGAGGAATATGAAAATCACGCCGGTAGCTCCCAACGGGGTTATCATCCTTAGGAACATTAGGAGGAAAAGGCTTAAAGGCATAGCCCGCGCTGACATAGATCGGAATTCCATAACCAAGCATTTCCCAGTTGGAAGGAACATCTATAATATCCCAATCCCTGATATCATAATCGTCTTTAAAGAAATAAAAAGGACGTTCACCCGGTTTTTGCGAATAATGGAAAGACCACTTTCCGTTAAGTGTTCGAAAGAACTCTGATCCTTGATGATTTCCAGCGATTGCGGCATTTTCGGTGCCATACGAAAAAAAGCTCGCCCGGGGAGGTTCACGGTTGATATTGGTTACAGCAGGATTTTCCCAATCATGAGGCAATTTCTCTGAAAATGCAACTCCTTCATATTTATTATATCGGGAGGTACAACCATTGACCAAAAGGATGGTCAGCGAAGAAGCCAAAAAGAACCCGTGCAATTTCATGGTTTACTTGCTATTGACTGGATTTGATATCCGTTATTAGTGAAACAACACTCCTTGATCGGATATAGCGAGGATATCCGCAATATGCAGACAGCGTATTCCCAGATGATGTTTTCGGATATAAGAATCCAGATGCATCAGGCACGACATTTCTGTTGAAACGATATATTCAGCTCCGGTTGATAAGGCATTTTCAACTTTCTGCTGGGCCATAGCAGTAGAGATAGGCTCATGTTTTATCGAGAAAGTTCCGCCAAAACCGCAACAAGTGTCGGTATCCGGCATTTCCAGAAGTTCAAGGCCTCTGACTTTTTCGAGCAGAGCGCGGGGTTCACTTTTAATACCGTATTCCCTGAGCGCGGCGCAGGAATCATGGTAGGTTACTTTTGCCCTGAACCGGGCACCAACATCCCTTACCTGGAGAACATTCACCAGAAAATCGGTGAATTCATATACCTGTGAGCGAAGCCTGTTGTATTGATTCGAATATATGGTGCCTTTAAGGAGGCCGGCATAGTAATTTTTAACATATCCTGCACAGGAAGCCGAAGGGCAGACTATTGGCCTGGAGCCGCTGAAATCATCAATAAACTTATTTGCAAGATCCCGCGCTATGTCCCAATGGCCGGCATTATAGGCAGCCTGACCGCAACAGGTTTGTTCAGGATTATAGAGAACACTGCATCCTACATTTTCCAGGACGCGATGAACATTCCAGCCTGTATCAGGAAACAGCTGATCTACAAAACAGGGCATAAACAGATCGACTTCCATATTGGGATAAAAGTACCGAAATCTGCGACAATTTGCGTAATGTAGAGTCCCGCAGTTTGTGTCCAAACGGCCCTAAGCCTAATAACCTTAAATTTAAGCGTTGCCCCGTGCAGCGAAAACCGTAACGTCAATGATGCACTGACATCAAAGTAGAGT